>NZ_JALJRT010000020.1:0-35497 GCF_024519545.1 Serratia sp. Ser99
GCGCCGAGTCCAGCCCCACCAGCACGCCGTAGGTGGATGCCTGATAGCCCGTGGCGTTGGCATCGCCCGACGCATGGTCCCAGGCCCCCAGCAGCTGCGCCCAGGCGCCACCGTCGTCGTCCGCCTTGATGTCCGGCGAGGTCGCCAGCCCTTCCGCCTGCCGCAAACGGCCGTTCAGCGCGTCGCGCAGGTAGCGGCTGTCGTTCACCTGTGCCGAAGCGATATCCGCGTGGATCTGCCCCGACAGCTGGCGGAACGCCTGCCGCGCTTCCCCCGCCGAACCGGCGTTAAGGATGCTTTCAAACACCGGATTACCCGCCGCCAGCGCATCTGCCGCTGCCGCCACCGCCCGCTCGTTCTGCGTTGCCGCCACGCTGGCGAAGCTGGTGTCATTACGGCCGACGTTGAGCGTTACCTGATTCGGCTGGTAGGTCAGTTCGGCCCCCAGGAAGGGAGAGAAGGTAGATGTGGAGGTAAACTGCCCACTGATACCCTGCTGGGCGGTGAGAATGTTGAACTGCCGGCCGATCAGACTGCCTGCGTTGCCCTGCGAAAGTAGATTGACGTTTTTTTCTTGCAACACCGCCACCTCACCGCCGCCGATCGTTGCCGATCCGTTACTTTGGATCCGATCGCTCTGGCCGTTCGCTGCCACTTCCACCGCGTAACGGGAGCCTGGTTCGAAGCTGACGTCACGAGTCACGTTCAGCGTGCCGATCGAATTGCCCGGCGCCACGGTACCGCCGCTACGGGCAGTTAACGACCCTAGCGTACCGGAACCGCCCAGCACGCCGGCGCTTTGCACCGTCACGTCCGAAGTCACCGAGCCATTCACCGCCAGCAGGCCTTGATTGACCAGGGTTGGGCCTGCGTAGCGGTTATTGCCGGTCAGCACCAGTGTGCCGATGCCCAATTTGGTCAGGCCGCCATGGCCGGAAATATCGTTGCTCCAGACATCCAACCCGCAATGAATATCGTCACACACACGCTCGGTAGGTTTGCCTTTGTCCAGTACTGCACCGATGCCTGGCAGATTCACCACAAATTGCTCCGGGCCGTAGGCACCGCTCACGCGGAACTCCTCCGGGATATCCTGTTCGGTGACAAACATCCCCGGGCCGTGGATCGCTTTGCCCAAATCAATCATCCCCCAGCCGTAAAGCGCATCGATGCCCGGCGCGCCCATATCAACCGTGGTGGTCTTCAGCACCGAAGCCACCTGTGCGCCGGTCATATAGGGGAAGCGTTCCATCAGCACTGCAATGCTGCCTGCCACGTGCGGTGCGGCCATTGAGGTTCCGCTGTATTTGGCATAGCCGGTGGTCAGGTTATCTACGCTGTTGCCTTCGATAATCGAGCTGTACACCTTGCTGCCCGGAGCGGAAACACAGAAGCTGGCGGTATAGCCACAGCGGGAGGAGAAGCTGCTGATGCTGTAATCACCGGTGTTATTCGGATCCTGCAGGCTGGCGACCGACAGCCAATTCGGCGCGATCTCCGGCACGAAATAGGCCAAACCGGCCATCGCGTCCGGGTTATTCAGGTTGTAATCGTTACCGGCGGCAAAGATGGTGACAATGCCGCTGCGCGCCGCATCGATCGCCCCCTGATAAGCACCACCGGCTTTAGTACCGAGGATCTGTTTGATTTGGTCGAACTGTTTCTGCGCGTCGGCAAGGGTGAAATGCGGATAGGCTGGATCCTTGCCACCCTGATCAAATTTCTCGGTAATGCCGATACCCCAGCTGTTGTTGATGATGCGCGCACCGCTGGCGATCAACGCATTCCAACCTGCCTGATATACCGCGCCATCGTTGCCGAGAATGATGCCGTCTTCCGGCCCCGGATCCCCGTTCTCCGCACTGATGATTTGCGCGTTAAATGCCACACCGTGCATCTCGCCGCCGTCGCGGTTACCGGCGGCGATGCCGCCTACGTGGGTCCCGTGCGAGCCGAGAGTGCCGTCGGAATCCACGCTTGGCGTGCCGTCATAGCGAAATGCATCGCCTTTCTTCACCGGGATATAGGGGTCGGTATATTCGCGAATCCCCGTCGTGACCAGGTTGATCACTTTGTCCTGACTGCCGAACTCCGGGTGTTTGGCATATACCGGCTGATCGAAAATACCGAGCTTAACGCCTTTTCCGGTATAACCGGCGGCGTAGGCCTGATCGGCGTGGATGGCCCCCAGCCCCCATTCGGCATTAAATTCCTTACTGCGCCAACTGGCGGGATCGCCCTGCTTGCCATTCTCGATATAGGGCGCAGCCTGCGCCCCACCAATGGTTGCCAGGCAAAAAAGCATCGCGCTCCACTGGGCGCGGCTAACGCCAATTTCAGGCCAGCCGAAGGCCGCCTGAACAGGCTTGACTCCTCTACGTTTATTTTCCATCCCAGATACCGTCCATTGTTGTTTGCAAATGTTTTATTGGTTTTTTTGTGTAACAGTTTCGTAACACCAAATAAATAAAGCACAACAATCTCAAGCCCGCCTTATGGGTCAATAAGGCAAACGTCTAACGGGGGAACGTCATTGTTAGAAAAAAGGAAGGAAAGACATAAGGATTTTGAATGACCGAAAACGGGCGAGAAGAATGAGCCCCTCCTGGCGAGATGAAAAGCTAATTAAATGATAAATAGAAATAAATCAAATAACAAAAGCCGACAAACTCGCCTCCGTCGACCATTAAAAAAAAGCATAAAATGCGTTTATTATTTCTTTTAATTATAAGAATTATCAATATTCACTCAGTGAAATATGCTGGTTTACACGGAGCAGACCATTGAAAATTGGATTATCATGCTAACGGTTTTTTGCTGTTCATCGCATCTTCTTCACCTTGCGGAATAATGACTTTCGCCAGTAATGAATGCCTGCACAGGCGAAGTGCGCTTCATGATCCCGGGTGGCGGTGGACCCACATTGGACGCGCCGCGGCAGCCCTTCCGGGATCCACAGGCGCTGGCCGTTTTTATCGATACGCCGGGAGCCACTGTGCGGCCCACCAGCAAAAGATATGTTGGTAAAAACCGCTTATCATATTAATGACCCGCGTTTTGCCCAGATCGTGATCGAACAATTCCGCTCGGTTACTGGCGTGCCGAATGAGTTTCTTCCACGGGCCTTATCAACGGAAAGGTTCTTTAATCCAAAAAAAGGGCCAGAGAATTAATCTGGCCCTTTTTACTTACCGCATGAAATTATTTCTGTTCAGTCGTCATTTTCGACTTCATGTTATTCATGTGGTCCATCATTTTCTGTTCGCGTTTCTGATAATTCTCATTGTATTGTTTTTTCTGCTCTGGGGTCAGCAGGTTGTACATTTTATTTTCAGCTTTGGCGCGCTCCAGCATATGCTCGGACTGAGTTTTGCTGATGGCGTCAATTTGGGCTTTCGCTTTAGCTTCATCGAAGCTGTCGGAGGCGACCAGGCTATGCAAGGCCTGACGCTCCTCTTTCATACCCGCACCGCGTTTCTGATGCGACTCTTTCATGATATCGCGCATTTGTTGGCGCTGCTGTTCAGTCAGGTTCAGACCGGCGAATGGCCCGCCTTTACCCTCACCTTTGTGGTGCATCATTTTCATCGGAGTGGCATCTGTCGTCGCAGGTGCCGCTGTCGTATCTGCAGCAAAAGCCATGGAAGCAGAACCCAGAGCCAGAGTAGAAGCGACAAATAAAGCGGTCAGTTTACGCATGATCATTTCCTTAAAATTATTCTTCATCAGGAGCGCTGTACGTGAACAGGCTCATCTTTCGTCGGAGATAATAATAGGCCGATAAACATATAGTAATGCGATGGTGTGTAAATTTATTAAAGCCCGAAACAGGTTTATTCGACAATAATGAATGAATTATGGAGATGTTGTTTATTATCTGGAAATTTTGGTTTCCCCTGGCCTGACGATCACCTGATTTTGCTTTCCCCCCGATGGGGTTATTCCTGTCAATGCCCGTCTTTATTATAATTTAGGCTTATCCACTGCAACCGTCCTGCAACAAGATGACGACGGCATCGAAAGCAGCAATCGTACGAATCTCTCGAAAGCGCAGGTTCTCACTTACACTTAAGATTGTATCCACTCCCAGTGAGATCGTCAGGATCCGGTGCGCAACGCAGCCTTCTGCAGCGGCGGCAACGCGACGTTTACACTGCAAAACTAATTATTGGTTATATAATAGTTTCATCCTCTGCCCGTGAAAAACGTGTTATATGATGGAGATACGTGCACTACGGCCACTACCGAGCCAGAATTTGCTGCTGTGCCCATCGCACAGGCTGGCTGTCGTGCCATTTTGAGGAATCATCATGTTCGCAGACCAAGGCCCTATGCTTCTTAATGCCCACTTCGGCACCAACAGCCCATATTGGCGGTTGGCGTTTGACAGCAATGCCCTGGCGCTGTCGGCAGTGAAAGGCAAAACCCATATGGCCGTGGCGCTCAGCGCCATGCAGGCAGCCAAAATCCGCCGTCTGACCGGCATTACCGCCAGCCTTGATATCACCATCACGCTGGGGGGTGAGCCGATACATCTGCATCTGGTCGGGCGCAGGATCAATAATCAGGAATGGGCGGGTACCGCCTCGGCCTTCAGCGACACCCAATCGGTCGCCCGCGATCTGGTACACGGCCTGTCTTTTGCCGAACAGGTGGTGTCAGAAGCCAATTCGGTGATTGTGATTGTTGACCAACATGGTCGTATTCAGCGCTTTAACCGACTGAGCGAAGAGTACACCGGCCTGCACGAACATGATGTTATTGGTAAAAACGTCTTTCAGCTGTTTATGAGCCCGGAAGAAGCGGCGGCATCGCGGCGAAACATCGCCGGTTTTTTTCGCAACGGATCATCCTATGAGGTGGAACGTTGGATCAAAACGGTGAAGGGGGAACGGCTGTTCTTGTTTCGCAACAAGTTCGTCCACAGCGGCAGCGGTAAAAATGAGGTGTTCCTGATTTGCTCCGGCACCGACATCACCGAAGAGCGTCGCGCTCAGGAACGACTGCGGGTGTTGGCCAATACCGACATTATTACCGGCCTGCCCAATCGCAATGCCATTCAGGACAAAATCACCCAGGCAATCGCCGCACGCGACGGCAATCATGTCGGTCTGGTGTATCTCGATCTCGACAACTTTAAAAAAGTGAATGACGCCTACGGCCATATGTTCGGCGACCGTTTATTGGTGGAGGTGTCGTTGGCGGTGCTTGGCTGCCTCGCGCCAGACCAAACCCTGGCTCGCCTGGGGGGCGATGAGTTTCTGGTTCTTGCCCAGCAGGCCGATCGCGAGATGCTGCAACGGCTGGCCCAGCGCATTATCGACCGCTTGAAGACCCCCTTTCGTATCGGCCTTATCGAGGTCTATACCGGCTGTTCGATTGGCATTGCGCTATGCCCCGAACATGGTAACGATCTCGACAGCCTGATCCGCAGTGCTGATACCGCCATGTACGTCGCCAAAGAGCACGGCAAACGCACCTATACCGTGTTCTCGCCGGAAATGAACAAACGCGTCGCGGAATACATGTGGCTGGATACCAACCTGCGAAAGGGGTTGGAACAAGATCAACTGGTGGTGTACTACCAGCCCAAAATCGAGGCGCTCAGCGGCAAGGTGTGCAGCGTAGAAGCTTTGGTGCGTTGGGATTCACCCGAGCGCGGCCTGATCCCACCGTTGCAGTTTATCTCTTATGCCGAAGAATCCGGTCTGATAGGCCCACTCGGGCGCTGGGTGCTGCAAACCGCCGCCAGACAGGCCGCACAGTGGCAGCGACAAGGCTTGAATCTGCGGGTGGCAGTGAATCTTTCCGCACGGCAGTTGGTTGATGATTCCATCGTTGAAGATCTCGCTCAGGTATTGCAGTGCAATCACCTGGCCCCCTGCCTGCTCGACTTCGAACTCACGGAAAGCAGCCTGATTGAGGATGAAAAACGTGCCCGCGAGGTGATCACGCGGTTACGCGATCTGGGAGCGCAGGTGCATCTCGATGATTTTGGCACCGGCTACTCTTCTTTGGCCCAGTTGGCCCGCATTCCGCTGGATGCCATCAAGCTGGATAAAAGCTTCGTGCGCGGGGTGAATTGCAATCCGGTTTCGCAGTCGCTGGTGCGCGCCATCGTCGCGGCGGCCGAAGCGCTCAGGTTCCGGGTGATTGCCGAAGGTGTAGAGACCGAAAGCGAAAATCAGTTTCTGGATGAAGTCGGTGTGGATGAGAAACAAGGATTTCTGTTTGCGCGGCCAATGCTCCCGGACCAGTTGGAACATTGGCTGCAATCTTATTGCCCGCATCCCTCCTCAGCCTGATGCGGGCCAGGTAATGTTAGCCTGCACGACGCAGGTTTAGCGTGTGGCGGTCTTGTAGCATAACCAGACGCTCGATATAGGCACGATCTTTCTCCTCGATGGTGAAGGCCGAATGCACCCAATCCTCGGTAATATCCATCAGCTCCGAACGCGTGAGCTGCAGCACCCGCTGACGGGCGCGTAGCATGGCGCGCATCCCGTTCAATTTGGGCCGGATGGTATCGATGAAGGTGCGGGTCGCCACATAAGCATCGCCGGGCTGGAACAACTGATCGACCAGGCCACGGCTTTCAAACCATTCCGCGGTGTGCGACTCGCCCCCCCAGATCAGCTCTTCCGCCAGGCGCATACCTGCCTTGCGTGCCACCAGCGAATATCCCCCCATGCCGGGGAATAGGTTGAACGCAATTTCCGGAAAACCCATCCGCGCGTTGTTCTGTGCCAGCACGAAATGGTGCGCCAACGCCGCTTCGAAGCCGCCCCCCAGGGCGCTGCCCTCCACCATCGCAATGCTGACCGCACCGGTATCAAACCCGCGCGCCGCCGCATGCACGCAGTCAATGCAGGCACGTGCGTAAGCCATCATCGCCTCGCGCTTGCGGTTTTTAATGGCCTCGGCAAAGAACTGCAGATCGCCACCGACGTTGAACATATTGGGCACCAGCGATCCGGTGACCCAAAAATCAAACTGCAATGAAGACTCTTTTGCTGCCTGCGCCAGCGTCATGATGTCTTCGATTAACGCCTGATTGAAGCAAGGGCGCGGTTCAGCACGCAGCAGCATCCACATGATGTGCCGTTCCTCCTCATAGTAGGCGGATATCTGGGTCAAATTGCCCGCTTCGGTAAACGGGCGACAGGTGGGGTGATTAAGTAATTTCATATGACCTTCCATTTTCTCTCGTGTTAACAGTTGAAACCGTTCCAGCCCCTACGGCTGCAGTTGCGCGGCGACTGGTAAACCGTCGCGCCACATCATGAGTAAACGCTTTCTTAGTGATGAAACAGATAAAAATTGAAGGTCGGAGAATGAAAAAAACCGCGCTGGAACGCGGCTGACATAAGAATTTTACCCATCGGCAGGCTGCAACATTTCACCGGGGGAGTGAACGCGCTAAGCTCACAAATTAGCCGGTTACCGGCCCCGGCGGCCAAAACGACGAGCCTTTTGGCTATAATCAACATTGAGACAGCCTATTTATCGTTAAGGATATCGTGACGTAATGCCTACAGGATCAGATAAAGACCCCCGTCAGCCCAACAGTGAAGCGCCGCAAAAACCGCTGATCGACATCAAGACCGGCCACCAGACCCTTGACCGGCGCATTTCCGGATTTTCACGCCTGGTCGAACGCATCAAGGCCTGGCCAAGCATCGCTCACCTGCTGCGCGCCACCGAGCGCTTTAACGATCGCCTGGGCAGCCAATTCGGCGCCGCCATCACCTATTTCTCGTTTCTTTCGCTGATCCCGATTCTGATGGTGTCGTTTGCCGCCGTCGGTTTTGTGTTGGCATCCAATCCGGACCTGCTCACCGGGCTGATCAATAAAATCGTCGGCAGCATCAGCGATCCGACCCTGGCCGGCACGCTGAAAAACACCGTCAATACCGCCATTCAGCAACGTACCACCGTGGGGCTGACCGGCCTGGCGCTGGCGCTGTATTCGGGGATCAGTTGGATGGGCAACCTGCGAGAGGCGATCCGTGCACAGTCGCGTGACGTCTGGGAGCGCAATCCGCAGGATCAGGAAAAAATCTATTTCAAATACACCCGCGATTTTATCTCGCTCACCGGTCTGGTGGTGGCGCTGATTATCACCCTGACGTTGACCTCCATTGCCGGTTCGGCGCAGGCGGCGATCGTGCAGGCGCTGGGTCTGGAAGGCATAGAATGGCTGCGACCGGCCATGACGCTGATTGCGCTGTCGATCTCCATCTTTGCCAACTACCTGCTGTTTTTGTGGATCTTCTGGATGCTGCCACGGCATAAGCCGAAGAAAAAAGCGTTGCTGCGGGGCACGCTGCTTGCCGCTATCGGTTTCGAAGTGATTAAGTTTGTGATGACCATGACGCTGCCACAGGTGGCTAAATCCCCTTCCGGGGCAGCCTTTGGTTCGGTGATTGGGCTGATGGCGTTTTTCTATTTCTTCGCCCGTCTGACGCTGTTTTGCGCCGCCTGGATCGCCACCGCGCAATATAAAGAGGATAAAACCCTGCCAACCTCAGAACAATCCGCGCCGTAAATCAACGCAATCATACCGGCCACTTTCCTGTGGCCGGTTTTTTATTTTGCATTTAAGCAATTAAACCAGCATATAAAACCAATAAGAAACCCGCTCACCTGCCAAAACCAGCATAACAAACTACAGCCTAACTTTTCTTTTCGCCTTTTACAGATGTTCAGTCTGCGAATCATTCATTTGGCAACGTTAAAATCTATGCGGAAACGCAGTGATGAAACATTAAGCTTTTTAACCGGTTAATCGCCGCATTGTACAAAGTTTCGTCATTGAAAAGGCATTTTGCTGTGACTAAGATGGATTTTTACAAATTCAAAATATAAGAAATATTATGCAAGCCTCCATCGCACCAACTCTGGACGCCGACGACGCGTCAACACCGGTTAACTCACGCGGAAAAGTGATTGTCGCCTCGCTGGTCGGGACCGCTATCGAGTTTTTCGATTTTTACATTTACGCCACCGCTGCGGTGATCGTTTTCCCGCATATCTTCTTCCCACAGGGCGATCCCACGACCGCCACGCTGCAGTCGCTGGCCACTTTCGCCGTCGCTTTCGTTGCACGCCCTATTGGTTCGGCGCTGTTCGGCCACTTCGGCGATCGCGTTGGGCGTAAGGTGACCCTGGTCGCCTCACTGCTGACCATGGGGATTTCCACCGTGCTGATCGGCCTGCTGCCAAGCTACGAAACCATTGGTATCTTCGCGCCAATCCTGCTGGCGCTGGCGCGCTTCGGTCAGGGTCTGGGCCTGGGCGGGGAATGGGGCGGCGCAGCCTTGCTGGCCACCGAGAATGCCCCGGCCAGAAAACGGGCGCTGTACGGTTCCTTCCCGCAGCTGGGCGCGCCTATCGGCTTCTTCTTCGCCAACGGGACCTTCCTGCTGCTCTCCTGGTTGCTGACTGACCAGCAGTTTATGGAATGGGGCTGGCGCGTGCCGTTTATTCTGTCCGCCGCGCTGGTGCTGATCGGGCTGTACGTACGAGTGTCACTGCATGAAACACCGGTATTCGCCAAGGTGGCAAAAGCCGGCAAGCAGGTGAAAATTCCGCTCGGCACCCTGCTCAGCAAGCACCTGAAGGTGACGATCCTCGGCACCTTCATCATGCTGGCAACCTATACGCTGTTCTACCTGATGACGGTCTACTCGATGACCTATGGCACCACGCCGCAGCCGCTGGGCTTGGGTTATTCGCGCAACAGCTTCCTGTGGATGCTGATGGTGGCGGTGATCGGCTTTGGCGTTATGGTACCGATTGCCGGTCTGCTGGCTGACGCCTTTGGCCGTCGCAAGACCATGATCGTCATTACTCTGCTGATGATCGCCTTCGCTTTCCTGTTCCCGAGCATGCTGGGTTCCGGAAACCAGGCGCTGGTGATGGGCTTCCTGCTGTGCGGCCTGAGCATCATGGGGTTGACCTTCGGCCCGATGGGCGCGCTGCTGCCGGAGCTGTTCCCGACGGAGGTTCGCTATACCGGCGCATCCTTCTCCTATAACGTCGCGTCAATCCTCGGGGCTGCGGTAGCGCCTTATATCGCCACCTGGCTGGCAACGCACTACGGCCTGTTCTATGTCGGTCTGTACCTGGCGGCCATGGCCAGCCTGACGCTGATCGCCCTGCTGTTGATGAAAGAGACCCGAGACAAGTCGCTGTAACCCTGTTCTACTTACGCGGCCCCCATCAGGCGGGCCGCACTTCCCGTATTGTCTCCTGTCATAAAATCGGACTATGCTGAACCCTTCCTCTTTGACAGAAATGGAAATCAATAATGTCTCTGCGCCGCAGACTGTTTTGGTACGTTGTGCCATTGGTGGTGATCGCCATTGCGCTGGCTGGCTGGTTCTGGCTAATACCCTCCAATTCAAACGCGCTATGGCGTATCGTCAGCCAACAGTGCCTGCCCAATCAACAAGCGCATAACAACCCCGCCCCCTGCGCGCAGGTCGACCCACAGGCCGGTTTTGTGGTGTTTAAGGATCGCAACGGGCCACTGCAGTATTTACTGATGCCAACGGCCAAAATCACCGGCATTGAAAGCCCGCAGGTGCTGGAAGCCACCACCCCAAACTTCTTTGAGCAAGCCTGGGCGGCACGGCATTTTATGGCGGATAAATACGGCAAAGAGATTGATGACGCCGATATTTCGCTGGCGATTAACTCGCAATATGGCCGAACGCAGAATCAGTTGCATATTCATATCTCCTGCCTGTTACCGGCGGTAAAAACGCAGTTGGCGCGATATGCGACAGAATACAGTGAACAGTGGGAACCCATGCCCGGCGGTTTACTGGGGCATGACTATCTGGTGCGCAAGGTCACCGCTAATGATCTGAAAA
Source organism: Serratia sp. Ser99 (assembly GCF_024519545.1). Lineage (NCBI taxonomy): Bacteria > Pseudomonadati > Pseudomonadota > Gammaproteobacteria > Enterobacterales > Yersiniaceae > Serratia > Serratia sp. Ser99. Next base: position 10,881 of record NZ_JALJRT010000020.1, read on the forward strand.
AACAGGGGGCTTTCCGCCTGCTGGCGAAAGGGGTACCACGATCCGAAGGCCGTATGGGCAGTTTTGGCCTGGCAATGACCGCATTGCCGGGCGGCGACTTCCTACTGCTGGCCACCGAGCGCAGCCTGCTGCCGTTTACCCTGGCCTCGGCGGAAGAAATTCAGGATCACGACTGCCGGGTTCTGCAATAAAAATGGCCCGCAGTGCGGGCCATTAGCGATCATTTTTTCTTCTTCATCTGCTGCAGAATTTGTCCGCACTGGTTTTCCTCACCGCCTTCGCTCGGCGAAACCAGCGCCAACAATGCCGCTGCAGGCGTCAACACCACGCCCAGCGCCACTGCCGCAGCACCGCGCGCAATCAGCGGACCAGCCTTCACCCCAGCGTCCGGATGCGCGAAGGTGCCTTTCACATACAGCGGCGAACGCAGCGTCAGCACCCGCATCCCCTTACTTTCCGGATCGATGGACAGGTCCAACCGCTCCGTGGCCAGATTGGTATTGCCGCTGATATTGATAATCGCGTTCTCGGTATCGAACACAAACAGCCGCGGTGCCGCCACGCCGGTGCTGATCCCGATGTCCGCCGCCGCACAGTTAATGCCCACGACGTCGTCGCCAAAGAGCTGCGCTACCAGATAGTTACCGACGTTGAGCCCGAGAATTTCCATCAGGCTACGGCTGATAACCCCATTGTTAATCACCATCCGCAGATCGCCGCTGCTGGTCGCCAGCAAGTCCGCCACCGAGTTGCCAGTGCCGGTGAGTTTGGCATCGCCGTTCAGCTGGCCCAGGCTACGTTTCATCGATCCCACGTTCGGCAACAGCTGCTTGAGCTGGAATTTCCGCGCGTGCATATCCACCCGACCCTGCATCGGATTCTTGCTGCCGTCGAGGCGCAGGGTGGCGTTGAGGTTACCGCCCGCCACGCCGAACCGCAGCGGATCCATCAGGATGGCGCCGTTGTTCAACTGCAGATGGGTATAGAGGTCGCTCAGCGGCAGCGAGCTGCCGTGCTCAATGCGCTTGGCGGTGAATTTGACGTCCGCATCCATCACCTTCCAGCTTTGGGTTTCAAACTTTTCTACCGGCAGCACCTTGCCGGCCGGCTGACGGCTTTTTTCGCCGCGTCCGGCTTTTTCGGTGTTGGAGTCCGCGCCAATCAACGGCGCCAGATCGGCGAAGCGCAGCTGCTTCGACAGTACCTCACCGCTTAGCTTCGGCCGGGGCTTGCTGGCGACATAGGTCAAATCACCGTGAATATCGCTGTCGCCGATTTTGCCGTCGAATTTTTGGTACTGGAATACGGCCCCGCCTTTCTCGTGCAGGCGAGCACTCAGGTGACCGTCGGTGGAGTAAGGCGGAGTATTCGGCAGCAGCACGCCGGTAAGGCCATACAGATTCCCCAGACTGTCACCGGAGAATTTAAGCTGCAAGTCCAGCCCGCCGAGGTTCATCGGGTCGGACAGCGTACCTGCTACCACCACCCGGGTTGAGCCGGAACGCACATCTGCCTGCAGCGGGAATGGCGAGTCGGCACTTTGTAACGACAGCATACCGCCGATCTTGCCGCTGCCGGCCAGCGGCTCACCGTTATAGGTCCCCTTCACCTTCCAACCGAAAACATAGTCAGGCGTGATGGCTTTGCTGGCGTCTTTTTTGCCCGTCACTTCGCTGAACGGCAAAGGTTTGCCGAGGGGGTCAATCTCAGCGCGGAAATCGGCCTTCAGCGTGGCGTCTTTAAAAGCAATCTGACCCTTATCGAATACGATGTCATGAACGTTCACCGTCCAGTCGGACGGGGGCTGATTGGGATCGCCGGCCAGGTTAAAGGTCCAGTTATTCTCGCCATTGGCCAGACGCCGCAGGCTCGCGTTCGGCTGCTTCAGCCAAATACGCGGGATCAGCACCTCTTTGCCCAATAACGCCAGTGGCGAGATGCTGGCTTCGACGCGCTGCAACTGGACCATAGTGTCGCCCGGGATATTTTCCGGGTTACCCAGCACGATATCTTCGGCATGAATACGCGGCCATGGCACCCAGGCACGCCAACCGCCTTCATCCTTATCACGTGTCCACGCCACACCCAAGTCGCCACGGATAGCGAACGGACGGTGCAATTCGGCAGACACCTTGTCGTTAATGGTCGGTTTGAGGCGATTCCAGTCGAAGGCCAGTGCAAAGATCACCAACGCGACGATGATCAGCAGCACAATACCGCCCACCCAAGTGAACGCCTTTCCTGTTTTTGTCATAATGGCTCCCTGAACGCGAAACTTGCCAACAATTGATAAGCAACTGTTATCAAGCCTAGCCGAGGATAGGCCAGAGTTCACGCTTTAGGGGACGAGGATCAGGCAGTCGGCACGGAAAACAATCTGGGCAAGGTTTGCAGAGTGTCGAAATGGGCCGGACGGGAAAGGTAGTACCCCTGCGCCGCCAGGGCACCAGAGCGCTGTACCAGCAGCCATTCCTGCTCGGTTTCCACTCCTTCTACAATCACTCCTTCGCTGTGCTGATTCATTATTCTGACCAGCGTGGAGAGCAGTTGAATGCCATCCTCCGTCTGCTTAAGCAGGGTGAACAATTCACGCGCCACCTTGATGTATTGATAGCGCCAGGTACTGACGGCGGAGAAATTCGCCAGCCCGCTACCGAAGTCATCCAACCACAGCCGCTCGGCCCCGGCAATCTGCTGCAACGGGCCGTTCAACGCCATTCCCGCGTGCTCCACCAGTTCGAAGCGCAGATAAGGCATGCTGGCAATCTGTCGTTGCAACACGTCGTGCCGCTGAAGCGCCTGCAATGCTATGCCGTCGATATTGACCGATACCATCAACGCGTGACGGGTCAACAACGGCTGCCAGTGCTGGAGCAACGTCAGCTGTTCCTGAATGATCTGCAGGCGCTTGCGCACGTCAAGGGCGGCAAAATAGTGCTCCGGCGACAGCGGTTTGTCCGGTGCGTCAGGATGAGACACCGCCGTCAGCAGTTCGAGTGCCAGCAGAGTGCCACAGGTGCGGTAGATCGGCTGAAAAGTATACTGCCGCCGGCATTGCCGCCAAAAATGCTGTGCTTTTATATGTGTGCATACGGCAAGGAATGGCGCCAGCAGACCAGAAATCATCTTGGTTGTCATTGGGACTATCGCCATCGAAGGGACATGAAAACGCTCAGTCTGCGTGATTGCTTCCCTGGGTTTATCGGCAGCAGGCGATAAAACTTTAAGCGACGGCAAAAGCCTTCTACAGTGAATAGCGATAACAAAAAACCAAGGAAAAAAACATGCCCTACGTAAATATCAAAATTACCCGTGAAGGTGCGACAGCGGAGCAAAAGAAACAGCTGATCGCCGGCGTGACACAACTGCTGGTGGATACGCTGGGGAAGAATCCGGCCACCACCGTGGTCGTCATCGATGAAGTAGAAACCGACAACTGGGGCATCGGCGGCAAATGCGTCACCGAGCTGCGCGCAGCCGCTAAATAACGGCGGACTCTTTTCTGCGGATCGGGAAATTTTTCAGTTTCCCGATCGTCGTCATAATTAAATTAAAACGTTGTTTTATTTTCGTTGACTCCCTCGCCCCTTGCCTTGAGACTGGATGGGTTTCGCATTCATTCACCTTCTTCTTTCAGCCAGGGCTCGTTGACTATGACCACCCAGAATCTTGCCGTGATCGGCGAATGCATGATTGAACTGTCGCAAAAAGGCGCGGACCTTAGCCGCGGCTTTGGCGGCGATACGCTAAATACTGCCGTATACATCGCCCGCCAGGTGGCAGAAAGCACGCTGCAGGTGCATTACGTTACCGCGCTCGGCACCGACAGTTTCAGCGATGAGATGCTGCACGCCTGGCAACAGGAGAAGGTCAATACGCGCCTGGTTCAACGGCTGGAAAACAAGCTGCCGGGCCTGTACGTGATCGAAACCGATGAGGCCGGCGAACGCACTTTCTATTACTGGCGCAATGACGCCGCCGCCCGTTACTGGCTGGCCAGCCCACAGGCGGAGACGTTATGCGAACAACTGGCCCACTTCGATTATCTATACCTTAGCGGCATCAGCGTGGCGATCCTCGACGCGGCCAGCCGCACCAAGCTGCTGGCATTACTGCGCCAGTGCCGCGCCAACGGCGGCAAGGTCATTTTCGATAACAACTATCGCCCGCGGCTGTGGCAAAACCGGGAAGAAACGCAGCAGGCTTATCGCGAGGTGCTGGCCTGCACCGATATCGCCTTCCTGACGCTGGATGACGAGGATTTGCTGTGGGGCAAACAGCCGGTGGAACAGGTGGTGCAACGCACGCAGCAGTTGGGCGTAATGGAGATTGTGATCAAACGCGGGGCAGAGGCCTGCCTGGTGTTCAGCGCCGAAGGCACCGAATTTGAAATCCCGGCGGTACGGCTGCCGAAAGAAAAAGTAGTGGATACCACGGCGGCCGGGGACTCTTTCAGCGCGGGTTACCTGGCGGTACGCTTAACCGGCGGCGACGCCGTGCAAGCGGCGCAGCGCGGTCATCTCACCGCCAGCACGGTGATCCAGCATCGTGGCGCCATTATCCCACTCGCAGCCATGCCGCAATGAATCCTGTTCCGTAGAAATGCGAAAGGCCAGCAATAATGCTGGCCTTAGTCTGATGACAAACACCCGAAAAACGTGGTTTTCGGATGTTTGGGGTAAATCAGAAGACATAATCCTTTGTTTTTATTCGTCCTCAGATCAGGACTTTTAACTGCATAGGACTTTGTCAGCAATCTGAGGCCAGCAATAATGCTGGCCTTTTTATTGGGCTCGAAAACCCATCTTAATACCCTATGGATTTCAGGTTGTAGCCAGGTGCCAAGCTATCTCATCCCCAGGAGCTTACCTTAGTCAGCGACTGGGGTGTGATAGTGCAGGTAACAACGCTACAGCCTGAAAGACGACGGGTATTTAGCCTGCTACCGCGATACGTTTCATATCCGTCATATAACCACGCAGCTTACGGCCAACGGATTCGATTGGGTGATTGCGCACCGCTTCGTTCACGTCACGCAGTTGCGCGTTATCTACGGAAGTCCCGGCCACGGATTTGCCCAGATCACCCGCCTGCAGGGTAGTCATGAACTCTTTCAGCAATGGCACTGCCGCGTTGGCAAACAGGTAGTTGCCGTACTCGGCGGTATCAGAGATAACCACGTTCATTTCGTACAGACGCTTACGCGCAATGGTGTTGGCGATCAGCGGCAGTTCGTGCAGTGATTCGTAGTAAGCAGATTCTTCGATGATACCTGCGTCAACCATGGTTTCAAACGCCAGCTCAACACCGGCTTTCACCATTGCCACCATCAGTACGCCGTGGTCAAAGTATTCCTGCTCGCTGATTTTACCTTCGAACTGCGGCGCGTTTTCGAACGCCGACTTGCCGGTCTCTTCACGCCAGTTCAGCAGCTTCACGTCGTCTTCTGCCCAGTCGGCCATCATGCCGCTGGAGAAGGCACCGGAGATGATGTCGTCCATGTGCTTCTGGAACAGCGGCGCCATGATCTCTTTCAGTTGCTCGGACAGCGCATAAGCACGCAGTTTCGCCGGGTTGGACAGACGGTCCATCATCAGGGTGATACCGCCCTGCTTCAGCGCTTCGGTGATGGTTTCCCAACCGAACTGGATCAGTTTTTCTGCATAAGCCGGGTCGGTACCTTCAGCAACCAGTTTATCGAAGCACAGCAGTGAACCTGCCTGCAGCATGCCGCACAGAATGGTCTGCTCGCCCATCAGGTCAGACTTCACCTCGGCGACGAAGGAAGACTCCAGAACGCCGGCGCGGTGACCGCCGGTCGCGGCAGCCCATGCCTTGGCAATCGCCATGCCTTCGCCTTTAGGGTCGTTTTCCGGGTGAACCGCAATCAGGGTCGGTACGCCGAAACCACGTTTGTATTCTTCACGCACTTCGGTGCCCGGACATTTTGGCGCAACCATCACCACGGTAATGTCTTTACGTACTTGCTCACCCACTTCAACGATGTTGAAGCCGTGAGAGTAGCCCAGCGCCGCGCCGTCTTTCATCAGCGGCTGTACGGCACGCACTACCGAGGTGTGCTGCTTGTCCGGCGTCAGGTTAACCACCAGGTCGGCCTGCGGGATCAAGTCTTCGTAAGTCCCTACTTTGAAGCCGTTTTCGGTCGCTTTACGCCATGAAGGACGCTTTTCGTCGATAGCTTCTTTACGCAGGGCATAAGCCACATCCAGCCCCGAGTCACGCATGTTCAAGCCTTGGTTCAGACCCTGTGCGCCACAGCCGACAATCACCACTTTTTTGCCCTTCAGGTAGCCGGCTTCATCAGCGAATTCTTCACGTGCCATAAAACGGCATTTACCCAATTGCGCCAACTGCTGACGCAGGTTCAATGTGTTGAAATAGTTAGCCATGGTGGTACTCCAGTTAGATGTTGTGTCTTGCATGTTATTTTCATTCCCCGCCTGTCTGTGCGGAGATTCGTTAAACTCAATGTATAACAGGAAACGCGTTGCTTAAATTGATATATTACGAATGTGATATTGCAATTTATGCAACACTCTTGCTGCGAGCGTACTGATATGGATTTGCGTGATTTAAAGCTGTTCCTTCATCTGGCCGAAAGCCACCATTTTGGCCGCACCGCCAAGGCGATGCACGTCAGTCCGTCGACGCTTTCCCGCCAGATCCAACGGCTGGAAGAGATCCTCGGGCAGCCGCTGTTTTTACGCGATAACCGCACCGTGCAGCTCACCGATGCCGGCGAGCAGCTAAAAGACTTTGCCCAGCAGACGCTGTTGCAATACCAGCAGCTGAAGCATTCTCTCGGCCAGCACGGCCCTTCGCTGAGCGGCGAGCTGCGGTTGTTCTGCTCGGTCACCGCCGCCTACAGCCACCTGCCGCCGATCCTGGACCGCTTCCGCGCGCAACATCCGCTGGTAGAAATTAAACTCACCACCGGTGACGCTGCCGACGCCGTCGATAAGGTTCAGTCCAACGAAGCCGATCTGGGCATTGCCGGCCGGCCTGAAACCCTGCCCACCAGCGTAGCCTTCACCAAAATCGGCGAGATCCCGCTGGTATTGATTGCCCCGGCGCTGCCCTGCGCCGTGCGCAGCCAGGCATTTGCCGAGCAGCCCGACTGGGCCAATATTCCGTTTATCCTGCCGGAGCATGGCCCGTCGCGAAAACGTATCGAGCTGTGGTTCCGTCGCCAGCGCATCGCCAATCCGCTGATTTACGCCACCGTCGGCGGCCACGAGGCGATTGTTTCCATGGTGGCACTGGGCTGCGGCATCGCACTGATCCCCGGCGTGGTAGTGGACAACAGCCCGGAGCCGGTACGTAACCGCATCTCACAGTTAGAAAACATCTCCATGGTCGAGCCGTTCGAACTGGGCGTCTGCGTGCAGAAAAAACGCCTCAGCGATCCGCTGATCGACGCTTTCTGGCGCTTGTTATTAACGGTCAAAAATCCTTAAATCGACACCATTACTTTTAAACACGATCAGTTGAAATGCGAGATAGAAATACCCCAAAGATTTCATGTTGCAGCTAGTGCAGCCAACAACGCTGCAGCTTGAAAGACGACGGGTATTTAGAGATCTGCCGGATCGACTTGTTTCATCGCCTCTACCTGCATCAACCAATGGTAAAGCGGCTCCAACTGCTGAAAAGCTTGCGCCAGCGTCTGCGTTAGCCCGGCGTTGAATAACGTCTCCACCTGGCTGTCGGTGACCATCACCGCAAAAGATTTGCGGTTGTACCAGGTGGCAATGTCTGCCGCCTGCTCTTTAACCAGCGGGCGTTTGTAGCTTTCTCCCACCAGCTCGAACGGCGGCTGACAGCAGGCCGCGACCTCGAGAAAAGGCTGCGGCCGACGCTGCAGCGTATGACGAAACAGATCCATGGTTTGCTTGTTGGCACTGTAATAACCCAGCCCATAGCGCAACATGTCCGGCCCCAGTTCGAAGAAATAAACCGGGGCATCCTTCCAGTCTTTGCTCGGCCGTTTGAACGTCAACCACATGCGGCTGCGATAACGTGATTTATCGTGAGAAAAACGCGTGTCGCGGTGAATGCGCGACAGCGTTTTGCCGATCGCCGGGCGGGTTTCAAACTGCGGATCGATCGCCAGCATCGTCGGGGCAAGCTCAGTCACCAGCGAGCGGAACGGCGTCAGCAGCTCACGATCGTAAACGCCGCGGTTGCCTTCAAACCATTCCTTGTCGTTCTCGATCCGCACCTGCTGAAGAAAATTCAGGCCCTGCTGGCTAAAGCCGTTAAATTTATCCGTCATGCGCCGTCCTTGTCGGTTCCCTTAGCCCTGCAAAAAGAAGCGGAACGCCGGGTTATCGGTTTCATCGTGGCAGTCGTAGCCCAGCGCCTGCAAATGCTGCTCAAACTCAGGTTCGGTCTGCGACAGCTCAAAACCAGCCAGCACGCGGCCAAAATCGGTGCCGTGGCTGCGGTAATGGAACAGCGAGATGTTCCAATGGGTGCCCAGAGTTTGCAGGAACTTCAGCAGCGCGCCCGGCGACTCCGGGAACTCAAAGCTGTACAGCCGCTCGCGCAGGGGTTTCGAAGGACGCCCACCGACCATGTAGCGCACATGCAGTTTGGCCATTTCGTCATCGGACAGATCCACCACCTGATAACCGTCGGCGTTCAGCTCGTCGATGATTTCCAGGCGTTCGGCATGGCCACGCGTCAGGCGGACACCGACGAAGATGCACGCGTTGTCCGCATCGGCGTAACGGTAGTTGAACTCGGTCACCGACCGGCCGCCCAGCAGTTGGCAAAACTTCAGGAAGCTGCCTTTCTGCTCAGGAATGGTCACTGCCAGCAGGGCTTCGCGTTGTTCGCCCAATTCGCAGCGTTCAGATACATAACGCAAGCCGTGGAAGTTCAGGTTGGCACCGGACAGCACGTGCGCCAGGCGCTCGCCCTGGATGTTGTGCTGCTGAACGTATTTCTTCAGCCCGGCCAATGCCAGCGCGCCGGAGGGTTCGGCAATGGCACGCACGTCTTCAAACAAATCTTTGACCGCCGCGCAGATAGCGTCGCTGTCGACGGTGATCACGTCGTCCAGATATTCCCGGCACAGGCGGAAGGTTTCGTCACCGATGCGCTTCACCGCCACGCCTTCGGCAAACAGTCCGACTCGCGCCAAATCTACCGGATGCCCGGCGTCCAGCGCCGCGCGCAGGCAGGCGGAGTCTTCCGCCTCCACGCCGATCACTTTGATCTGCGGCATCAGCTGTTTGATTAACACCGCAACACCCGCCGCCAGACCACCACCGCCAACCGGAACAAACACCCGGTCGAGATGCGCGTCCTGTTGCAGCAGCTCCATCGCCAACGTGCCCTGCCCGGCGATCACCGTTGGGTGATCGAACGGGGGAACGAAGGTCATGCCCTGCTTGTGCGAAAGCTCAATTGCCCTGGCCTTGGCTTCATCAAAGTTGGCGCCGTACAACAGTACTTCGCCGCCGAAACCGCGTACCGCATCCACTTTGATGTCTGCGGTGGACACCGGCATGACGATCAGCGTTTTGATCCCCAGGCGTTTTCCGGAGTAGGCCACGCCCTGCGCATGGTTGCCGGCCGAAGCCGTTACCACGCCGCGCGCTTTCTGCTCTTCGTTCAGGCTGGCGATCATGGCATAGGCCCCGCGCAGCTTGAAGCTGTGCACCGGCTGACGATCTTCGCGCTTCACCAGAATGGTGTTGCCGAGGCGCGAAGAAATTTTGCTCATGGCCTGTAACGGAGTGACCTGAGCCACCTCGTATACCGGCGAGCGGAGCACCGCTCGCAAATACTCCGCGCCGCAGGGGGCGTCGGGTAGGGGTTGCGATACCGCCATGATACTTAGCCTCCCAGCTTGCTCTTGTCGCGTACTGCACCTTTGTCAGCGCTGGTTGCCAACATGGCATAGGCACGCAGCGCCAAGGAAACCTGACGCTCACGGTTTTTCGGTGTCCAGGCGCGATCGCCACGTGCCAGCTCAACTTCACGGCGTGCCGCCAGTTCGCTGTCCGAAACGTCCAGCACCATGCTGCGTTGAGGAATATTGATGTCGATCATGTCGCCATCTTCGATCAGCGCAATCAGGCCGCCGCTGCCCGCTTCCGGTGAAACGTGGCCGATTGACAGGCCCGAGGTGCCGCCGGAAAAACGTCCGTCGGTGATCAGCGCACAGGCTTTGCCCAGGCCCATGGATTTCAGGTAGGTGGTTGGGTAAAGCATTTCCTGCATGCCCGGTCCGCCTTTCGGCCCTTCGTAGCGGATCACCACTACGTCACCGGCAACCACTTTGCCGCCGAGGATAGCGTCCACCGCCGAGTCCTGGCTTTCGTACACTTTGGCCGGACCGCGGAAAGTCAGGTTGTCTTTATCGACGCCGGCGGTCTTAACGATGCTGCCGTCTTGCGCCATGTTGCCGTACAGCACGGCCAAGCCGCCATCCTGGCTGAACGCATTTTCCAGCGAGCGGATACAGCCCTCTGCGCGATCGTCGTCCAGCGTATCCCAGCGGCAGTCCTGCGAGAACGCCTGGGTGGTACGAATGCCCGCCGGACCGGCGCGGAACATTTTTTTCACCGCCTCATCCTTGGTCAGCATGATGTCATACCGCTCCAGCGTCTGTGGCAGGGTCAGGCCCAGTATGTTGTTTACATCGCGGTTCAACAGTCCTGCGCGATCCAGCTCACCGAGGATCGCCAGCACGCCACCGGCACGGTGCACGTCTTCCATATGGTATTTCGGGGTGCTTGGCGCCACTTTACACAGGTGCGGCACCTTGCGTGACAGGCGGTCGATATCTTCCATGGTGAAATCAATTTCGCCCTCCTGCGCCGCGGCCAGCAGGTGCAGCACGGTGTTGGTCGAGCCGCCCATGGCGATATCCAGCGTCATGGCGTTTTCAAACGCCGCCTTGTTGGCGATGCTGCGCGGCAGTGCGCTTTCATCGTCCTGTTCGTAATAGCGCTTGGTCAGGGCAACGATGCGTTTACCTGCGTTGAGGAACAGATCCTTACGGTCGGCATGGGTCGCCAGCAGCGAGCCGTTGCCCGGTTGCGAGAGGCCCAGCGCTTCGGTCAAACAGTTCATTGAGTTGGCAGTGAACATGCCGGAACAGGAACCACAGGTCGGGCAGGCGGAGCGTTCGATTTGTTCGCTGTCGGCGTCGCTGACGTTCGGGTTAGCCCCCTGGATCATTGCGTCCACCAGATCCAGCTTGATGATTTGATTGGAGAGCTTGGTTTTACCGGCTTCCATCGGGCCGCCGGAAACGAAAATCACCGGAATGTTCAGGCGCAATGACGCCATCAGCATGCCCGGGGTGATTTTGTCGCAGTTGGAAATGCACACCATCGCATCCGCGCAGTGAGCATTCACCATGTATTCCACCGAGTCGGCGATCAGTTCGCGTGACGGCAAGGAATAGAGCATGCCACCGTGGCCCATGGCGATACCGTCATCCACCGCAATGGTATTGAACTCTTTGGCAACGCCGCCTGAGGCTTCGATCTGTTCTGCAACCAGCTTGCCCAAATCACGCAGATGCACATGGCCCGGAACGAACTGGGTAAATGAGTTGACCACCGCAATAATGGGTTTGCCAAAATCGTCGTCGGTCATTCCGGTCGCGCGCCATAATGCGCGGGCACCCGCCATGTTGCGGCCGTGGGTGGTGGTGGCGGAACGGTACTTAGGCATGCTCTTCACTCCAAATGTATTTATTACAGGCGGCGAACGAACCGCCTGGATATTCTTGTCTGTCTGTCGTTTTACCCTAACAGGTAACGTCGTTATTTATGGGTTTACCGGATCCAGCCAGCCGTATTTGTCTTCGGTCTTGCCGGTAAACAGGCCAAAGAACGCCTGTTGAATTTGTTTGGTCACCGGGCCGCATTTGCCAATGCCGACCTGGATGCCGTCGACGCTGCGCACCGGGGTGATTTCCGCCGCGGTGCCGGACATGAACACTTCGTCGGCCAGGTACAGCGATTCGCGGGACAGCACCTGCTCACGCACTTCGAAGCCCATGTCTTTCGCCAGTTTGATGATGGCGTCGCGGGTAATGCCCGGCAGCGCGGAAGAGGTGAACGGCGGGGTGAACAACACGCCGTCTTTCACTTCAAACAGGTTCTCGCCTGCCCCTTCGGAAATATAACCGTGCACGTCGAGCGCAATCCCTTCCTGATAACCGTGGCGGCGCGCTTCGCTGCCCACCAGCAGGGAGGAAAGGTAGTTACCACCGGCTTTGGCCGCGGTGGGGATGGTATTTGGCGCCACGCGGTGCCAGGACGAAACCATCGCATCGATGCCTTGCTCCAGCGCTTCTTCACCCAGGTACGCGCCCCAAGGAAACGCCGCGATAATCACGTCTGTCTTGTAGCCAGCTGGCGGGTTAACCCCCATGCCGACGTCGCCCACAAACACCAGCGGGCGAATATAAGCGCTGACCAGGTTGTTTTTACGCAGCGTAGCGCGACAGGCTTCCATCAGCTCATCAACGCTTTGTGATACCGGCATGCGGTAGATTTTTGCCGAGTCGTGCAGGCGTTGCATATGCTCGCGGTGACGGAACACCACCGGGCCTTTATGGGAGTCATAGCAACGAACGCCTTCAAACACCGAAGTGCCGTAGTGCAGCGCATGCGACATCACGTGCACTTTGGCGTCAGCCCAGGGAACCATCTCACCATTGAACCAAATGTAATCGGCTTTCTTCGTCATTGTTCTTTATCCTTCTCACGCATCAGGCGCTTATTTGTTGTGATGTTTGCTGTTGGATCTCAACGCAGGAGACGTCCATCAGTTTGCTCAACTGAGATGACAGTAGATCCACCGGGCGCTGGCTGGCAACGGTCAATTCAATATTAATCTTGTCGGTATTTGACGCCGAAACCATATTCATAGCACAAACCTGAAAGCCACGATGACGCACGACGCGCAATACGCGCTCTAACATTTCAGGGCGAAAACGGGCCTGGATTGAGAGTTGATGCTGCATCATGAGATTTTCTCCAACATGGTTTCGTTACCGGCACCCGGCGGCACCAGCGGCCAGACGTTTTCGAGTTCATCGATCGACACATGCAGCAGGTAGGGCCCTTCGCTGTTGAATAAGGCGTCGAGCGCGTCTGCCACCTGGTCTTTACGGGTGATACGCTGGCCGGGAATGCCAAAGGCGTTGGCCAACATCAGGAAATCGGGGTTATCGGAGAGATTGGTTTCGCTGTAACGCCCGTCAAAAAACAGCTGCTGCCACTGGCGAACCATGCCTAAACGCTGGTTATCCAGTAATACGATTTTCAGCGGCAGCTGTTTGCGTTTTATGGTGCCCAGTTCCTGTACGTTCATCATGAAGGAACCGTCGCCCGATACGCAGATCACCGTATCCTCAGGGCGCGCCATCTGGGCGCCAACCGCGGCCGGTACGCCGAACCCCATAGTGCCCAGGCCGCTGGAGGTGATGAAATTCTCCGGGCGCTCGAAGGTCATGTGCTGCGCACTCCACATCTGGTGCTGGCCCACGTCGGTAGTCACCACGCTGTTGGCCGGCTTGCGCTCGGACAGCTGTTTCAACAACAGCGGCGCGTAGATCGGCTGGCCCGGATGATCATAACGCCAGGTGTGGGCTTCCTTCAGCTCAACCACCCGCTGCTGCCAGGCGGCAATCTTCAGCGGCTGCTGCAACGCCGGCAGCAAGGCCTTCAAGTCGCCTTCCAGCGCAACGTGTGCCTGACGCAATTTGCTCATTTCCGCCGGGTCGATATCCATGTGGATCACTTTGGCATGCGGCGCGAACGCATTCAGTTTCCCGGTCACGCGGTCGTCGAAACGCGCGCCGACAGCGATCAGCAGATCGCACTCCTGCACCGCCAGGTTGGCACCCTTGGTACCGTGCATGCCCAGCATACCGAGGTAATACGGGTGAGCAGCATCCGCCGCGCCCAACCCTTTCAGCGTGACAACGTTGGGCATTTGAGTCACCGCGATAAACTCACGCAGTGCCGGTACCGCCTGCGCCATGCCTACGCCGCCGCCGATGTATAACATCGGTTTGTGAGCCTGCGCCAGCAACTCGGCGGCCTGCGCCACCTCCGCCGCCGGGTAATGCAACTCTTCGACGACCGGCACCAGGTGCGGGTGCAGCTCGCCGTGGGCCAGTTGGATGTCTTTCGGGATGTCGATCAGCACCGGGCCAGGGCGGCCGCTACAGGCGATGGCAAAGGCTTCCGCCATGATGCCCGGCAGCGCGTCCAGTGATTCCACCAGGAAGCTGTGTTTGGTGCAGGCCAGAGACAGGCCGAGAACATCGATCTCCTGAAAGGCATCGGTGCCAATCAGCGCGGAACCCACCTGGCCGGTGATGGCCACTACCGGAACCGAATCCAGCAGCGCATCGGCCAGGCCGGTGATCAAATTGGTGGCGCCGGGACCAGAGGTGGCGATACAAACGCCGACTTTGCCGGTTGCGCGGGCATAACCAATGGCAGCCATTGCGGCGCCCTGTTCGTGGCGGCACAGTAGGTGTTCTACCCCACCGTCATACAATGCATCGTAGACCGGCATGATTGCGCCACCTGGATAGCCGAATACCTTATCAACTCCCTGTGCACGCAATGCTTGTACTACCCACTGAGCCCCGTTCATAGTTATTTCCCCGCCTTACTTCGACAACTGCAGGATTTTGTTCTGTTATTCATATTCTTATCCTCGCTTCACTTTTCTCTTGCCAATAAAAAACCCCCGGACCTTTCGGTGCGGGGGTTCTCTTGCGATTCCGGCTTGTTTTCTAAGCCATTCTTCGTCCAAGTGCAGCCCCGCACGGTGGGATAATAATCACCACCACGCTAATCACGACTAGGCTAATCACTTGGGCAAAGGCTTTCATAATGGGTTTGTTCACTGTGCTCGTTTCGAACTAATACCTACAGAGGTACCATAGTCCCGCGCGGCATGACAACACTTTTTTTGCGTTATTATTCGGCGCAATCTGGTCATACCTCGTGCAAAATGTCCGGTATTCAAACGTTAGCCTGCACGCCTGAGGACTTCACGGCACCCGAGATCGCTTTACCACGCGTGTCCTTGCCGAAGAACACCAACAACGCAATCACGATCGCCACCGTACCGGCGATAATCGCCATTGCCAGCCCATAATTATGGCCATGATGCTCGGCTATCGTCGCCTGCAGCGTGGCGTTGACCGAAGCAATCAGATTACCCAATTGATAAACAAACCCCGGCAGTACCGCGCGGGTATTGGCCGGCACCAATTCGGTAAGGTAAGTCGGCACCACGCCCCAGGCCCCCTGCACCATGAACTGCATCAGGAATGCGCCAATCCCCAGCATCAGCGAACCGCTGGAAAACGCCCACAGCGGGATCACCGGCAACGCCAGCAAGGCGGCAATGATGATCGCCTTCTTACGGCCGATTTTTTCCGACAGTGCCCCAAAGAAAACGCCACCAATGATTGACGCGATATTGTAGCTAATGGCAATGATACTGACGGTTTTAGGGTCGAAACCGTGCTGAACTTTTAAAAACACCGGATACATATCCTGAGTACCGTGCGAGAAGAAATTGAACGCCGCCATCAGCAGCACCAGGTAGCCGCACAGCTTCCAATGGCTCTTCAGCACCGGCAGCAATGCGCTGCTTTCCTTGCGTTCTCGGGCCGCCAGCCACACCGGCGACTCCTGCACGCAGTAGTAAATAAACGGCAGCAATAAAATGGGTGCCGCGCCGATTACGAACATGCCGCGCCAGCCGATAATTTCAAACAGCAGGCCATACACTACCGCCGCCAACAGGTAACCGAAGGGGTAGCCGGCCTGGAAAATCCCCGACATCAGGCCACGCGAACGATCGGGAATGGTTTCCATCGCCAGCGATGAGGCCACACCCCAGATCCCGCCCATCGCCACGCCGTACAGTACCCGCAGCAGCAGGAATATCGTCAACGAGGGTGCCGCCGCGGACAGCAGTTCAAACACCGAGAAGAACACGATATTCAGCATCAAAATCGGTTTGCGGCCATATTTTTCCGCCGCACGGCCAAAGATCAGCGCACCAATCGGGCGTACCGCCAGCGTCAGCAGGATCGCCAGCGTGACCTCTTCCATACCGACATGGAAAGATTGCGCGATATCGCTGAGCAGAAAGACCAGCACGAAGAAATCGAAAGCATCAAGCGTCCAGCTTGAAAAGCTGGCGATAGCTGCATTGCGTTGCAGCGGTGTCCAACCAAACATAATGTTATCCCTACCGTAGAGTACGAAGTCATGAGGTTTAGCGGCTGCCGCGGCAGAATGCAGCGGCGGTCGGATTGTGTTAAATAGGTGATTTTTATTTTAATCAATTGTTAAATACACCCATTTCCCCTCCGGTCGCAACATGGTTAGCCTGCTAATGTGTTGCAGCGTTCGCGTAATTGTTAAGGGGTATTGCCGCCCTTTGCGAAGCCCTGCACAAAAAACGGCTATCTATCTGAAACCAATAATTTTAATTACGGCTTATCGCGCAAATATTCCAAGGGTAAAGCGCGACGTCGCAACACATCCCGCATCATGTTGCCTTCAGCAAGGAGAGCAATATGTCACTGGCAGTGATCTATACCCGGGCCACACTGGGCGTTCAGGCCCCTTCGGTTACGGTGGAAGTGCATATCAGCAATGGGCTGCCCGGCCTGACGATGGTCGGCCTGCCGGAAACCACGGTTAAAGAGGCGCGTGATCGAGTGCGCAGCGCCTTGATCAATAACGGTTTCACCTTTCCCGCACGGCGTATTACCGTCAATCTGGCACCGGCCGATCTGCCCAAGGAAGGCGGTCGCTATGATCTACCGATTGCGCTGGCTATCCTGGCGGCTTCCGAACAGCTGCCAGCCGATAAGCTGGCTCACTATGAATTCCTTGGCGAACTGGCATTATCTGGCGCTCTACGGGGCGTCAGCGGAGCCATTCCCGCCGCGCTGGCCGCCATGGAGTCAGGACGGCAATTGGTTTTGGCGGCCGCCAATGGGCCGGAGGTGGGGCTAATTACGCAGAGCAAAACCCTGGTGGCGGACCACCTGTTAGAGGTATGCGCCTTTGTATTGGGTAAAGCGGATTTACCGGTAGCCCATGCGCCGCCGGCAATGAACAACGCGCCCGAACCGGCCGATCTGCAGGATATTCTGGGTCAGGAACAGGCAAAGCGCGCGCTGGAAATCGCCGCTGCCGGCGGCCACAACCTGCTGCTGGTTGGCCCGCCAGGGACCGGGAAAACCATGTTGGCCAGCTGCCTGAATGGCCTTCTCCCGCCGCTGACCGATCAGGAAGCACTGGAAAGCATCGCGGTGGCCAGCCTGCTGCATCATGCTGCGCAAGCGCTGCCATGGCGACAGCGGCCGTTTCGCGCACCGCACCATAGCGCCTCGATGGCCGCTCTGGTCGGCGGGGGTTCGCTGCCGAGGCCGGGTGAAATTTCCATGGCGCACAATGGTGTCCTGTTTCTGGATGAACTGCCCGAATTCGAAAGGCGGGTACTGGATGCGCTGCGCGAACCGCTGGAGTCCGGCGAGATCGTGGTTTCCCGCGCCAGCGCCAAAGTCTGCTTCCCGGCACGGGTACAGCTGATCGCCGCCATGAACCCCAGCCCTACCGGGCATTACCAGGGCATGCATAACCGCGCATCGCCACAGCAGGTCCTGCGCTATCTGGGGCGGCTTTCAGGGCCCTTTCTCGATCGTTTCGATCTCTCGATTGAAGTGCCATTGTTGCCACCAGGCCTGCTTAGCAAAAAGCGCATTGCCGGTGAAAACAGCGCTCAGGTACGGGAACGTGTGCTGTTGGCGCGTGAAAGGCAGCTCAGTCGAGCGGGGAAGATTAATGCCCTGCTGAACAATCATGAGGTCGAACGGGATTGTCGACTTAACGACGCGGACGCGGATTTTCTTGAAACGACGTTAAACAGGTTGGGATTATCGGTTCGCGCCTGGCAGCGGATCCTGAAAGTGGCTCGCACGCTGGCGGATTTGGCGGGAGATCGGGCTATTGATAAGCGACACTTGAGTGAAGCGCTTGGTTACCGCAGTATGGATCGCCTGCTGCTGCAGCTGCACCGCAGCCTTGAATAATAATGGGGCCCAAAGGCCCCATTAAAATCAATCCTCGCTGTCGGTGTAATCTTCCACCGCATCAGCCTGCGGCTTACCGCCGGACAGAGTATGGAATTTTTTCGGGCGACGTGTGCGCGCCAGATATTTAGCCCATACTTTTTCCTGCTCGGTAACCGGCTCGCGCTCACCGTGGCACACTGCGACGAACAACTGTTCTTCTTCAGTGGCCGGCTGGCGTTTACCCGTATCCAGCTCGTTGAACGCATACCCGAAACGCTCTAGCAATTGCGCTTCTTTAATGGTGAAATCGCCGTGACGGGAGAACCCGCGAGGGTAATGTTTATTATCAAAAAATCGACTGGTCGTGGTGAAGCTATCCGCCATCTGACACGCTCCTAATTCTCTCATGGCCGTGCTGTTTATGGCGCGGAGTATTAGATAGGCTTGACATTGTGTAAAACAAAACATTTAAATCTTAACGATAAAAATTACTGGAGATGGGTGTGGATACCGAATTACTGAAAACCTTTTTGGAGGTCAGTAGAACGCGTCACTTTGGCCGAGCCGCAGAATCCTTGTACTTAACGCAGTCTGCCGTCAGTTTCCGCATCCGCCAGTTAGAAAACCAATTGGGCGCGAATCTGTTCACCCGTCACCGCAACAATATCCGCCTGACGCCTGCTGGAGAGCGGCTTTTGCCCTA
This sequence comes from Serratia sp. Ser99, assembly GCF_024519545.1. Classification (NCBI taxonomy): domain Bacteria; kingdom Pseudomonadati; phylum Pseudomonadota; class Gammaproteobacteria; order Enterobacterales; family Yersiniaceae; genus Serratia; species Serratia sp. Ser99. The sequence continues at coordinate 29,702 of NZ_JALJRT010000020.1, forward strand.
TGCAGAGAGCCTGATGATGACCTGGCAACTGGCGAAAAAAGAGGTGGTGCGTTCACTGCAACATACCGAGTTATCCATCGGTGCCACGGCGTCATTGTGGGAGGCTTATTTGACCCCCTGGCTGCAGTCGCTCTATCAGCAGCGTGAGGCGTTGCAGCTGGAGGCCAGGGTGGCGCTACGGCACTCTTTGGTAAAACAGCTGCATGAAAGACAGCTCGATTTGCTCATCACCACTGAACCGCCAAAGATGGATGAACTGGCCAGCCAGCTGTTGGGGAATTTCTCGTTGCGGCTGTTCTCTTCCACCCTGCGCGATCAACATGCGCCGATGCCCTATATCAAGCTGGAATGGGGGGCTGATTTCCATCAGCAGGAAAGCCGCATGCTGGAGAGCGACACTCTGCCGGTGCTCACCACTACCTCTGCGCATCTGACCCGGCAACTGCTGGAAACCACCGGTGGCTGCGCCTTCCTGCCCAGTCAGTGGGAGAATGATTACCCGCAGTTAACCGCCATCGCCGAGATCCCGGCCATTATCCGCCCGCTGTACGCCGTCTGGCTGCAAAATAGCGACCAGCAGCCGCTGATCCGGCAACTGCTGAAAATACCTTTGAAAACCTCAGCATGAGGCGCTATAACGGCTTCAAACGAGGATGCCGGGGTTGGGTTCGGCTGCTGAGCCAAAACGCGCTTATCGCCTTCTGAAGGCCGATAAAGCAGAACAACAGAATACCGATAACGATTTTGGTCCACCACGAACTGAGCGTGCCGTCGAAGGTAATGTAGCTCTGAATCAATCCCTGGATCAGCACGCCAAACAGCGTGCCTAAAACGGTGCCCACGCCGCCGGTCAACAAGGTACCGCCAATCACGACGGCAGCAATGGCATCCAACTCCACGCCGCTTGCCGCCAGGGCATAACCTGCCGAGGTATACAGCGAGAAAATGATCCCGGACAGTGCCGCCAGCGTGCTTGAGAGCATATAAATCAGCACGGTGGTACGCTGTACCGGTACGCCCATCAGCGCGGCAGAGACCCGATTACCGCCGATGGCGTAGACGTTATGCCCAAAGCGCATACGGTGCGCCAGCACCATGCCGACCGCCACAACCAATAGCATCACCAGCGCCAACAATGTAAAGCGCCCACCGCCCGGCAGTTTCCAGGCATAGTTCGCCAGCGTCACATACAGCGGGTGATCGATGGGAATCGACTCCTCTGAAACAATAAAACTCATGCCCCGTACGAAGAACATTCCGGCCAGCGTAATAATAAACGCCGGTAGCTTCAGCACATCAATGATCCAACCCATCAGCGCGCCGAACGACGCCCCCATCAACAGCGCGATGATGAACGCATAACCCGGTGCAATGCCGTAAGTTCCGATCAACTTGGCCAGTAGCACCCCGGTGAAGGCGATCACCGAGCCGACAGACAGATCGATACCGCCGGAAAGGATCACAAACGTCATGCCGACCGCGACGATGCCCAGAAAGGCATTGTCGGTCAGCAAATCGCACCACACCCGCGTTGAGGCAAAGCCGGGAAACTGCGTGAGACAAAAAGCGTAGCCCAGAAGGAACACCAGGACGGTAATCAGCAGCGGAAGATTACGTTTGATCATGGTTTTCTTCTCCCAAGCAGGTGGCGCAGCGTGAAGCTGGGCGATTGCACCATCAACACCGCCAACACCACAATCGCCTTCAACACCAGATTAAACTCAGGCCGATAGCCGGACAGCAGAATGCCGGTATTCATCCCCTGAATAATTAATGCTCCCACTACCGACAGCAACAGGTTAAAACGACCGCCCATCAGTGAACCGCCGCCAATCACAACCGCCAGGATCGCATCCAGCTCCAACCACAACCCGGCATTGTTGGCATCAGCGCCACGGATGTCCGCCGTGACGATAACGCCGGCAACGGCGGCGCACAGCCCGCAGATCACATACACCGCCATCACCACCCAGCCGGTGCTGACACCTGCATTACGCGCGGAACGCAGATTGATGCCTACGGCTTCGATAAACAGTCCCAACGCCGTTTTACGCGTTAACAGCCAGATCAACAGCAGCATGACCGCAGCAATGATCGCCGGCATCGGCAAATACATCAGCGCACCGCTGCCGAGCCATGCCAACCCCTCTCGCTCAAAGGTGACGATTTGCCCTTCGGTAATCAGTTGGGCAATGCCGCGCCCAGCCACCATCAGCATCAGCGTGGCAACAATCGGCTGTATCTGCAGCACCGCCACCAAAAACCCGTTCCACAGGCCACACAGTGCGCCAACCGCCAGGGCGGCTGCCAGTACATAGCTCAGCGGATAACCGGCGCTGGTCAGCGTTGCCGCCGTGGCACCGGCTATCGCCATCACCGCTCCCACCGAAAGGTCGATACCACCGGTGGCGATTACCAACGTCATACCCAATGCCAATAACGCGACCGGTGCGCCGCGATTAACAATGTCGATTACGCTGCCAAACAGTCGACCGTCTTGAATATGTAGGGAAAAGAAATTCGGGGCGACCAGACTGTCGATAAGCAAAATCACCGCCAGCGCCCCCAGTTGCGTTGCTCCGGCAGGGATGACCCACCTGACTTTACGCGGCCCACTGGTCATGGAGAAACTCCTGAGGTTCATCCTGCCCCCTGTTGTGCGGCTATTACCTGCATGATTGCAGGCACCGTAATGGCGTTATGTTCAAGCTGCGCTACGTGTTTCCGGTCTCGAAGCACAACGATGCGATCGGCATAACCCACCAGTTCTTCCAGTTCGGAGGAGATCACCAACAATGCCAGACCTTCGTCACAGAGCTTTTCGATCAAGCGAATGATTTCGGCATGCGCACCAACATCAATGCCGCGCGTCGGTTCATCCAGGATCAGAAAACGGGGTTTCGTCGCCAGCCAACGTGACAACAGCACCTTCTGCTGATTACCGCCGGACAGATACTGGATTTGCTGTTCTGGCCCAGGAGTACGAATGCCCAACAGTTGGATATAGCTTTCAGTAATGCGGGTTTGCTCTTTCAGCGAGAGCGGCCTTAGCCAGCCGCGTTGAGCCTGCAGGGCCAAAATGATATTTTCCCGCACGGTCGCAGCGCCGATGATTCCATCGATCTTACGATCTTCGGGGCAATACCCTAAGCCGAGGCTGGCAGCGTTACGTGGCGTCCGGATGTTCACCGCACGCCCTTCGACTTTTACACTGCCGTTGTCGCGCGGTTTGATACCGAATATGAGCTGGGCCGTTTCGGTACGCCCCGATCCCAGCAGCCCGGCCAGCCCTACAATCTCACCCGGGCGAATCTGCAGATCAAAGGGCTCAACCATCCCGCGCCGCCCATAACCGCTGAATTCAACCAACGATGGCGCCTTTGAGGGCGTATGCTCGCTGCGTTTCAGTAATGACTCATCAAACGCGTGGCCGAGCATCATCTGTACCAGTTCCATACGCGGTAAGTCGGCGGTGGCTTTCGTTCCCACTAACTTGCCGTTGCGCAGTACGGTGATGCGATCGCTGATGCGGTAAACCTGATCGAGAAAATGGGTAACAAAGATCATTCCCATTCCCTGACTACGGAGCTGGCTGAGAATGTCCAGCAGCATGCTGACCTCTTTGGCATCCAGGCTGGCGGTTGGCTCATCAAGAATCAAGACTTTGGCGGACAGATCGACGGCCCGCGCGATAGCGATAATCTGCTGGATGGCAATGGAGTAATTACCCAGCGGCTGGCTGACGTCCAACTGCAACCCATACCCCAGTAAAAGCTGCTGAGCCTGGCGCAGCAGCTTTTTTTGATCGATCAGGCCGAAGCGCGTGGGCTCTCGCCCGATGAACAGGTTGGCGGCCACCGAGATGTTCGCCAGCAGGTTAACTTCCTGATAAACCGTACCAATGCCCAATGTCTGCGCCTGCGCGGTGCTCTGCGGGGCAATGGCGATGCCTTCCAGTAATACCTCGCCGGCGGAACGCTGATAAACCCCGGTCAACGCTTTGATCAGCGTGGATTTCCCCGCGCCATTTTCGCCCAGCAGCGCCATGATCTCTCCGCGCTGCAACGTGACATCAACCTGCTCCAGCGCTTTTACGCCAGGAAATTCAACGGATAATCCCTTAATCGTCAATAACGTCGTCTGAGAGTTAGCCATCTGCTGTTCCGCCGGTGAGTAGATTAATAACCCATGCTTTTCTTCAGCTCGAACTCCTGTTTAGCCGTATCCGGTTGCAGCAGCTTGGACTCGGTCTGGATAAACTTCGGCGGCGGGGTACCGTCTTTCTTCATCGCCAGCAGCGCATCAAACGCCGGCCCGGCCATATTCGGGGTTAGCTCGACCGTGGCATTGGCTTCACCGTTCATCATTGCCTTAAATATGTCAGGCACACCGTCGATAGAAACGATTTTGATCTGTGAGCCCGGCTTTAAACCCGCCTCTTTAATCGCCTGGATGGCGCCGATTGCCATGTCGTCGTTATGTGCATAAACGGCGCAAATATTTTTGCCGTTTTGCTCAGCCTTGATGAAGCTTTCCATCACTTCTTTACCTTTGCTGCGCGTAAAATCACCAGATTGCGAGCGGATGATCTTAACGTTGGCGGCGGAGGCTATGCCGTCAGCAAAACCTTTCTTACGGTTGAGGGCAACGCTGGCGCCCACGGTGCCCTGTAGCTCGACTACGTTGCAAGGCTTGCCGGCGACCTCTTTCACCAGCCATTCTCCTGCGACTTTACCTTCGTGCACGCTGTCAGAAGCCACCGCCGCGGTATACAGCGAAGGGTCGTTTACCTCAATCATTCGGTCGAGCAGGAATACCGGGATTTTGGCCTCCTTGGCTTCCTGCAGCACAGGCGTCCAGCCGGTGGCGACAACCGGTGCAATGAAAATGGCGTCAACACCCTGAGCAATGAAAGATCTGACCGCTTTGATTTGGTTTTCCTGTTTTTGCTGCGCATCGGCGATTTTCAGCGTGATACCCCGCTTTTCCGCTTCCTGTTTCGAAACCTTGGTTTCCGCCGAACGCCAACCCGATTCGGAACCAATCTGTGAAAAGCCGACGACCAGCGGTGCCGCCTGTCCCGTACCTACCAAAGCGCCAGTAATGGCGGCCGCTAACAGCAGACGTTTAACCATGTTGTTCTCCTCGCGTTGCCTTGGCATGGAACCACGCCGGGCAGGGATTATCGTTGTTGTGTATGCTGCATTTTTTCTGGTGAAGTGGGTGTCCTTAGGGTTGGACACACATTAGGTGTAGTCGAAAATCGGGCAGGAATAATGCGCGGCATCACATCACGGCAGAACAACCATTTTGTACATGGATCCAGCTAAAAATGTCTAAATTGGGAACGATTTCGGTGGGAGTTTTAAGCGATCTTTCAGGGGAATTATGGGAGATGGGGAAATTTCACGCAAAAAAAAACCCTTCGCTTTCGCAAAGGGTTTCTAATATGGCAGGGGCGGAGAGACTCGAACTCGCGACACCCGGTTTTGGAGACCGGTGCTCTACCAACTGAGCTACGCCCCTAAATCTCGCTTAACATTATGCCCGCTAAGATAGCAGGCATAATTTAAATAAGTGGCGGAACGGACGGGGCTCGAACCCGCGACCCCCTGCGTGACAGGCAGGTATTCTAACCAACTGAACTACCGCTCCACCGATTCTTTTACGTCACATCTTTCGATGTGGGCAAAACCGCGCTTGGCGATCCTGCTCATTACCAGTTGTCAGGCTGATAACGTTTAATTGATGCCTGGCAGTGTCCTACTCTCGCATGGGGAGACCCCACACTACCAT
>NZ_JALJRT010000021.1:0-31011 GCF_024519545.1 Serratia sp. Ser99
GTGACAACGTGAACATGGTTGTTACCCTGATCCACCCAATCGCGATGGACGACGGCCTGCGTTTCGCAATCCGTGAAGGCGGCCGTACCGTTGGCGCTGGTGTTGTTGCCAAAGTTATCGCTTAATCGCTGATAACGTTTGACGCGACACGCGGTAAAAGGGCATCATTTGATGCCCTTTTTCTACGCTGTGAACTAGAACCTATCTCATCAGCGATTTTGCAGTCATAATCATTGGTGAGATGGGCTCTTAAAGCCGTATTGACTGAGATACGTCATAGCGTAAAACACCGAAATGCTGCCGAGCGGCATTTGATCGGTTTGGTTTGTCTTGCTGTGCGAGGCAAAGTTGTCTGTTCTGAATTCATTGTGACAGGTTGGTTTATGAGTGCGAATACCGAGGCTCAAGGGAGCGGGCGCGGCCTGGAAACGGCTAAGTGGCTGATCGTCGCCGTTCTGTTGGTTGTAGCGATTGTCGGTAACTATTACTACCGTGATTTCAGCCTGCCATTACGTGCGCTGGCTGTTGTAGTGGTTATCGCTGTTGCTGGCGCTGTAGCGCTGATGACCACCAAAGGCAAGGCCACCGTTGCGTTTGCACGCGAAGCGCGCACTGAAGTGCGCAAGGTGATCTGGCCAACTCGTCAGGAAACGCTACACACCACGTTGATCGTTGCCGCGGTAACTGCCGTGATGTCACTGATTCTGTGGGGCCTGGACGGTATTCTGGTCCGTCTGGTATCGTTTATTACTGGCCTGAGGTTCTAAAATGTCTGAAGCTCCAAAAAAACGTTGGTACGTCGTTCAGGCGTTTTCCGGTTTTGAAGGTCGCGTAGCGCAATCGCTGCGTGAGCACATCAAACTGCACGATATGGAAGAGCTGTTCGGCGAAGTGATGGTACCTACGGAAGAAGTTGTTGAGATCCGTGGTGGCCAACGTCGTAAAAGTGAACGTAAATTCTTCCCGGGCTATGTCCTGGTCCAGATGGTTATGAACGATGCCAGCTGGCACCTGGTGCGTAGCGTTCCGCGCGTAATGGGTTTCATCGGCGGCACCTCTGACCGTCCGGCACCGATCAGCGATAAAGAAGTTGATGCGATTATGAACCGCCTGCAACAGGTCGGTGACAAGCCGCGTCCTAAAACGCTGTTCGAACCGGGTGAACTGGTCCGTGTTAACGATGGTCCGTTTGCTGACTTCAACGGTGTTGTTGAAGAAGTGGATTACGAGAAGAGCCGCCTGAAAGTTTCCGTTTCCATCTTTGGCCGTGCAACGCCGGTGGAACTGGACTTCGCTCAGGTTGAAAAGGGCTGATCAATTAATCAGCAGCGAGTGGCTTTTGCCGCTTGTCAGAGGCGCGAAATTGAACTATAATTTCGCGCCTTTTGTTTTTATAGGCCTTGCTCATTGAGTTGAGCGGGGTGAAACACGGGGAGCCTCTATTGAGGCGATATTACCCAAACCGAGGAATTGTAAATGGCCAAGAAAGTACAAGCCTACGTTAAGCTGCAGGTTGCAGCCGGTATGGCTAACCCAAGTCCGCCAGTTGGTCCAGCTCTGGGTCAGCAAGGCGTTAACATCATGGAATTCTGTAAGGCGTTCAATGCTAAGACTGACAGCGTTGAGAAAGGTCTGCCGATTCCGGTTGTTATTACCGTTTATTCTGATCGCTCCTTCACTTTCGTTACCAAAACCCCGCCAGCAGCAGTTCTGCTGAAAAAAGCGGCTGGTATCAAGTCTGGTTCTGGCAAGCCGAACAAAGACAAAGTAGGTAAAGTGACTCGTGCTCAGGTACGTGAAATCGCAGAAACCAAAGCTGCGGACATGACTGGTTCTGACGTTGAAGCGATGACTCGCTCCATCGAAGGTACTGCTCGTTCCATGGGCCTGGTAGTGGAGGATTAAGAAATGGCTAAGCTGACCAAGCGCATGCGCGTGATCCGTGACAAAGTTGATGCTACTAAACAGTATGACATCACCGAAGCTGTTGCTCTGCTGAAAGAGCTGGCCACCGCTAAATTCGTAGAAAGCGTTGACGTTGCTGTTAACCTCGGCATCGACGCTCGTAAATCTGACCAAAACGTTCGTGGCGCTACCGTTCTGCCAAACGGCACCGGTCGTTCTGTTCGCGTTGCCGTATTTGCCCAGGGCCCTAACGCTGAAGCTGCTAAAGCTGCTGGCGCAGAGCTGGTAGGTATGGAAGATCTGGCAGACCTGATCAAGAAAGGCGAAATGAACTTCGACGTTGTTATTGCTTCCCCGGATGCAATGCGCGTTGTTGGTCAACTGGGCCAGATCCTGGGTCCACGTGGCCTGATGCCAAACCCGAAAGTGGGTACCGTTACTCCGAACGTTGCTGAAGCAGTGAAAAACGCTAAAGCAGGTCAGGTTCGTTACCGTAACGACAAAAACGGCATCATCCATACCACTATCGGTAAGGTTGATTTCGAGTCAGACAAGCTGAAAGAAAACCTGGAAGCCCTGCTGGTTGCGCTGAAAAAAGCAAAACCATCTCAGGCGAAAGGCGTGTACATCAAGAAAGTTAGCCTCTCCACCACCATGGGTGCTGGCGTTGCTATCGATCAAAGCGGCCTGACTGCTGTAGCGAACTAATCGTCCTGCGATTATCGCTTTGACTTGGGGCTAAGGTTCGTCTAGAATCTTATGCCCCAAGGTTTTGCTATTGGCAATAGCCATAGTGGAACAAAGATTTTTCGGTTGGAGCCTGGCCTATCCAGGCCTCCGTCCAAGACCGCAGGTGTATCGAAAGGTACTTAATCCTTCCTGCGTAGACGGTGACAGAGCCTAAAGAAAATTTTTAAATTGTCTTTGCTGGATTCTGCTCACCGTGTTTGAACGCTCTCGCTGCGTGATTTATCACAAGGTGTTGAGTGATGTGAGTGCTGGGGATTTCCCCCGGCTAAATCCAGGAGCAAAAAGCTAATGGCATTAAATCTTCAAGACAAACAAGCGATTGTTGCTGAAGTCAACGAAGTAGCCAAAGGCGCGCTGTCTGCGGTTGTTGCGGATTCCCGTGGCGTTACCGTTGATAAAATGACTGAACTGCGTAAAGCAGGTCGTGAAGCTGGCGTTTACATGCGTGTTGTTCGCAACACCTTGATGCGTCGCGTAGTTGAAGGCACTCCATTCGAATGCCTGAAAGACACGTTTGTCGGTCCTACCTTGATTGCATTCTCTAACGAACACCCGGGCGCTGCTGCTCGTCTGTTCAAAGAGTTCGCGAAAGCGAATGCAAAATTCGAGGTTAAAGCTGCGGCCTTTGAAGGTGAGCTGATCCCTGCGGCACAAATTGACCGCTTGGCAACTCTGCCTACTTACGATGAAGCAATCGCACGCCTGATGGCAACCATGAAAGAAGCCGCTGCCGGCAAATTGGTTCGCACTCTGGCTGCACTGCGCGATCAGAAAGAAGCGGCATAAGCCCTCTTTCTTAGCCTTTGCTTACGTATTTAAACTATTTCTGAATTTTAGGAACATTTGTTATGTCTATCACTAAAGACCAAATTATCGAAGGCGTTGCAGCTCTGTCTGTAATGGAAATCGTTGAACTGATCGCCGCTATGGAAGAGAAGTTCGGTGTTTCTGCTGCTGCTGTAGCTGCAGGTCCTGCTGCTGCTGCTGAAGCTGTTGAAGAAAAAACTGAATTCGACGTTGTACTGAAAGGTATCGGCGCGAACAAAGTTGCAGTAATCAAAGCAGTACGTGGCGCAACTGGCCTGGGTCTGAAAGAAGCTAAAGACCTGGTTGAGTCTGCACCAGCAGCACTGAAAGAAGGCATCAGCAAAGACGACGCTGAAGCACTGAAAAAAGCTCTGGAAGAAGCTGGCGCTGAAGTTGAAGTTAAATAAGCCACTGCTTTCTGAGTGCAGTCTGTTTTAACTAACAGACTGATGGCTGGTGACTTTTTGGTCACCAGCCTTTTTGCGCTGTAGGGCGTCAGTAGAGTTTCACACTGTTTGGCTACTGACTAACCCCAATATTTCTTTCTATCGACGACTTAATATATTGCCCTCCCTGCCGCAGCAAAATCTGCCGTACAGCGCAACGAAATGATTTAAGCGTGATAGAAACGAGTATTGCGGAAAGTGTTCCCGCTTTCCGGTCGACAAAATGGTGTTGCGTGAACCGTCCTATATCCGGACGGACAGATAGGTTCGACTTTCCAGCGAGCTGAGGAACCCTATGGTTTACTCCTATACCGAGAAAAAACGTATTCGTAAGGATTTTGGTAAGCGTCCACAAGTTTTGGACATACCATATCTCCTTTCTATCCAGCTTGATTCGTTCCAGAAGTTTATCGAGCAAGATCCAGAAGGGCAGTACGGCTTAGAAGCCGCATTCCGTTCTGTTTTCCCTATCCAGAGCTACAGTGGCAATTCGGAGCTGCAATACGTTAGCTACCGTCTTGGTGAGCCGGTCTTCGACGTCAAAGAGTGCCAGATCCGTGGTGTGACGTTCTCTGCACCGCTGCGCGTAAAACTGCGCCTGGTAATCTACGAGCGTGAAGCTCCGGAAGGTACGGTCAAAGACATCAAGGAACAAGAAGTCTATATGGGCGAGATTCCGCTCATGACCGAAAACGGCACCTTTGTGATCAATGGTACTGAGAGGGTTATCGTATCTCAGCTTCACCGTAGTCCTGGCGTATTCTTCGACAGCGATAAGGGTAAAACCCACTCTTCGGGTAAAGTGCTGTATAACGCACGTATCATCCCTTACCGCGGTTCATGGTTGGATTTCGAGTTTGACCCGAAAGACAACCTGTTTGTACGTATTGACCGTCGCCGTAAATTGCCTGCGACCATCATTCTGCGTGCATTGAACTACACCACTGAGCAGATCCTTGACCTGTTCTTTGCGAAAGTAGTTTTCGAGATCCGTGATAACAAGCTGCAGATGGAGCTGGTTCCAGAGCGTCTGCGTGGTGAGACTGCTTCGTTTGATATCGAAGCCAACGGCAAGATCTACATTGAGAAAGGCCGTCGTATCACCGCTCGTCATATCCGTCAGCTCGAAAAAGACGAAATTCATAGTATTGAAGTACCGGTCGAGTACATCGCGGGCAAAGTGGTCGCGAAGGACTATATCGATACCAATACCGGTGAGCTGATCTGCGCAGCCAACATGGAGCTGTCGCTGGATCTGCTGGCCAAACTGAGCCAGTCAGGCCACAAGCGTATTGAAACGCTGTTCACCAACGATCTGGACCACGGTGCGTACATCTCTGAGACCGTACGTGTCGATCCAACAAGCGATCGTTTGAGCGCGCTGGTAGAAATCTACCGCATGATGCGCCCTGGTGAGCCGCCAACGCGCGAAGCTGCCGAAAGCCTGTTCGAGAACCTGTTCTTCTCTGAAGACCGCTACGATCTGTCTGCGGTTGGTCGTATGAAGTTCAACCGTTCTCTGCTGCGTGACGAGATCGAAGGTTCGGGCATCCTGAGCAAAGACGACATCATTGAAGTGATGAAGAAGCTCATCGATATCCGTAACGGTAAAGGCGAAGTGGACGATATCGACCACTTGGGCAACCGTCGTATCCGTTCCGTCGGCGAAATGGCTGAGAACCAGTTCCGTGTAGGTCTGGTACGTGTTGAGCGTGCGGTGAAAGAACGTCTGTCCCTGGGCGATCTGGATACCCTGATGCCACAGGACATGATCAACGCCAAGCCAATTTCGGCGGCGGTGAAAGAGTTCTTCGGCTCCAGCCAACTGTCTCAGTTTATGGACCAGAACAACCCGTTGTCCGAGATCACGCACAAGCGTCGTATCTCTGCATTGGGCCCAGGCGGTCTGACCCGTGAACGTGCCGGCTTTGAAGTTCGAGACGTACACCCGACTCACTACGGTCGCGTGTGTCCAATCGAAACGCCGGAAGGTCCAAACATCGGTCTGATCAACTCCTTGTCCGTGTACGCACAGACAAACGAGTATGGCTTCCTGGAAACTCCGTACCGCCGCGTGCGTGACGGTTTGGTTACCGATGAAATCAACTATCTGTCTGCTATTGAAGAAGGCAACTTCGTTATCGCTCAGGCGAACTCCAACCTGGACGAAGACGGCCGCTTCATAGAAGACCTGGTCACCTGTCGTAGCAAAGGCGAATCAAGCCTGTTCAGCCGCGATCAGGTTGACTATATGGACGTATCAACCCAGCAGGTTGTTTCCGTTGGTGCCTCACTGATTCCATTCCTGGAACACGATGACGCCAACCGTGCATTGATGGGTGCGAACATGCAACGTCAGGCGGTTCCAACCTTGCGTGCTGACAAGCCGCTGGTAGGTACCGGTATGGAACGTGCTGTAGCGGTTGACTCCGGTGTTACTGCCGTAGCTCGCCGTGGCGGTGTGATCCAGTATGTGGATGCTTCCCGTATCGTTATCAAAGTTAACGAAGACGAGATGCACGCGGGCGAAGCAGGTATCGATATTTACAACCTGACCAAGTACACCCGTTCTAACCAGAACACCTGCATCAACCAGATGCCGTGTGTGAATCTGGGTGAGCCAATCGAGCGCGGCGACGTGCTGGCAGATGGCCCGTCCACTGACCTGGGTGAACTGGCGCTGGGCCAGAACATGCGTGTGGCGTTCATGCCGTGGAACGGCTACAACTTCGAAGACTCCATCTTGGTGTCCGAGCGTGTAGTTCAGGAAGATCGCTTCACTACCATCCATATCCAGGAACTGGCGTGTGTGTCTCGTGACACCAAGTTGGGGCCTGAAGAGATCACTGCCGACATCCCTAACGTGGGTGAAGCTGCGCTCTCCAAACTGGATGAATCCGGTATCGTGTATATCGGTGCTGAAGTAACCGGTGGTGACATTCTGGTCGGTAAGGTAACGCCAAAAGGTGAAACACAACTGACGCCAGAAGAGAAACTGCTGCGTGCGATCTTCGGTGAGAAGGCATCTGACGTTAAAGATTCCTCTCTGCGTGTACCAAACGGCGTTTCCGGTACGATTATCGACGTGCAGGTCTTCACCCGCGATGGCGTGGAAAAAGACAAGCGTGCGTTGGAAATCGAAGAGATGCAGCTGAAGCAGGCGAAGAAAGACCTGACTGAAGAACTGCAGATCCTGGAAGCTGGCTTGTTCACGCGTATCCATGCGGTGCTGGTTGCCGGCGGTGTCGAAGCTGAGAAGCTGAGCAAACTGCCACGCGATCGCTGGCTGGAACTGGGCCTGACCGACGAAGAGAAGCAAAACCAGCTGGAACAGCTGGCAGAGCAGTACGACGAGCTGAAATCCGACTTCGAGAAGAAGCTGGACGCCAAGCGTCGTAAGATCACCCAGGGCGATGATCTGGCACCAGGTGTGCTGAAAATCGTTAAGGTTTATCTGGCCGTAAAACGTCAGATCCAACCGGGTGACAAAATGGCAGGCCGCCACGGTAACAAAGGTGTTATCTCCAAGATCAACCCGATCGAAGATATGCCTTACGATGAAAACGGCACGCCGGTTGACATCGTACTGAACCCGCTGGGCGTACCATCACGTATGAACATCGGTCAGATCCTGGAAACCCACCTGGGTATGGCTGCGAAAGGCATTGGTGAGAAGATCAACCAAATGCTCAAGCAGCATCAGGAAGTGGCCAAGCTGCGTGAGTTCATTCAGAAGGCCTACGATCTGGGCGACGACGTCTGCCAGAAAGTTGACCTGAACACCTTCACCGACGACGAAGTCCTGCGTCTGGCAGAGAACCTGAAAAAAGGTATGCCAATCGCAACGCCGGTGTTTGATGGTGCGAAAGAGACTGAAATCAAGCAACTGCTGGAAATGGGCGGGATCCCAACCTCGGGTCAGATTACGCTGTTCGATGGCCGTACCGGTGAGCAATTTGAGCGCCAGGTTACCGTTGGCTATATGTACATGCTGAAACTGAACCACTTGGTTGACGATAAGATGCACGCCCGTTCAACCGGTTCTTACAGCTTGGTTACTCAGCAACCGCTGGGTGGTAAGGCGCAGTTCGGTGGTCAACGCTTCGGTGAGATGGAAGTGTGGGCACTGGAAGCATACGGCGCGGCTTATACCCTGCAGGAAATGCTCACCGTTAAGTCGGATGACGTTAACGGCCGTACCAAGATGTACAAAAACATCGTGGATGGCGATCACCGCATGGAACCAGGCATGCCGGAGTCCTTCAACGTACTGTTGAAAGAAATCCGCTCGCTCGGTATCAACATCGAACTGGAAGACGAGTAATCGTTTTTCCAGCTCAGGCTCCCGGCCTTAGGGAGCCTGAGGGTGGTTGTTCAGGTCACACGGGTGCGCGATTTGTCAGCGTGCACCCAACAGGTTTAACTCCGACAGGAGCCAATCCGTGAAAGACTTATTGAAGTTTCTGAAAGCGCAAACTAAGACCGAAGAGTTTGATGCGATCAAGATTGCTCTGGCATCGCCAGACATGATCCGTTCGTGGTCGTTCGGTGAAGTTAAAAAGCCGGAAACCATTAACTACCGTACGTTCAAACCAGAACGTGACGGCCTTTTCTGCGCCCGTATCTTCGGGCCGGTAAAAGACTACGAGTGCCTGTGCGGTAAGTACAAGCGCTTAAAACACCGCGGCGTGATCTGTGAGAAGTGCGGCGTTGAAGTGACCCAGACCAAAGTACGTCGTGAGCGTATGGGCCACATCGAGCTGGCTTCACCGACTGCGCACATCTGGTTCCTGAAATCGCTGCCTTCGCGCATCGGTTTGCTGCTGGATATGCCGCTGCGTGACATCGAACGTGTACTGTACTTCGAATCCTATGTGGTTGTTGAAGGCGGTATGACTAACCTCGAGCGTCGTCAGATCCTGACTGAAGAGCAGTATCTGGATGCGCTGGAAGAGTTCGGTGACGAATTCGACGCCAAGATGGGTGCGGAAGCTATTCAGGCCCTGTTGAAAAACATGGATCTGGAAGCCGAGTGCGAGCAGCTGCGCGAAGAGCTGAACGAAACCAACTCCGAAACCAAGCGTAAGAAGCTGACCAAGCGTATCAAGCTGCTGGAAGCGTTCGTGCAGTCTGGCAACAAGCCAGAGTGGATGATCCTGACCGTGCTGCCGGTACTGCCGCCGGATCTGCGTCCGCTGGTTCCGTTGGATGGGGGGCGTTTCGCGACTTCAGATCTGAACGATCTGTATCGCCGCGTGATCAACCGTAACAACCGTCTGAAACGTCTGCTGGATCTGGCTGCGCCTGACATCATCGTGCGCAACGAAAAGCGTATGCTGCAAGAAGCGGTAGATGCCCTGCTGGATAACGGCCGTCGCGGTCGTGCCATCACCGGTTCCAACAAACGTCCTCTGAAATCTTTGGCCGATATGATCAAAGGTAAACAGGGTCGTTTCCGTCAGAACCTGTTGGGTAAACGTGTTGACTACTCTGGTCGTTCTGTAATCACCGTAGGTCCATACCTGCGTCTGCATCAGTGCGGTCTGCCTAAGAAAATGGCACTGGAGCTGTTCAAACCGTTCATCTACGGCAAATTGGAGCTGCGTGGCCTGGCCACCACTATCAAAGCCGCCAAGAAAATGGTTGAGCGCGAAGAAGCTGTCGTTTGGGATATCCTGGACGAAGTTATCCGCGAACACCCGGTACTGCTGAACCGTGCACCAACCCTGCACCGTTTGGGTATCCAGGCGTTTGAACCTGTTCTGATCGAAGGCAAGGCAATCCAGCTGCACCCGCTGGTTTGTGCGGCATACAACGCCGACTTCGATGGTGACCAGATGGCTGTTCACGTACCGTTGACGCTGGAAGCTCAGCTGGAAGCGCGTGCGTTGATGATGTCTACCAACAACATCCTGTCACCTGCGAACGGCGAGCCAATCATCGTTCCTTCTCAGGACGTTGTATTGGGTCTGTACTACATGACCCGTGACTGTGTTAACGCCAAAGGCGAAGGCATGGTGCTGAGCGGCCCGAAAGAAGCGGAGCGTATTTACCGCGCCGGTCTGGCTTCTCTGCATGCGCGTGTCAAAGTGCGTATCACCGAAGAGATCAAAAACACCGAAGGCGAGTCTGTACACCAGACTTCGATCATCGACACTACCGTTGGTCGCGCCATCCTGTGGATGATCGTGCCGCGCGGTCTGCCGTACTCGATCGTTAACCAGCCTTTGGGCAAAAAAGCTATCTCCAAGATGCTGAACACCTGTTACCGCATCCTGGGCCTGAAGCCGACCGTTATCTTTGCTGACCAGATCATGTACACCGGTTTTGCTTACGCAGCCCGTTCAGGCGCTTCCGTAGGTATCGACGACATGGTTATCCCGGCCAAGAAAGCGGAGATCATCGAAGAAGCGGAAACCGAAGTTGCCGAGATCCAGGAGCAGTTCCAATCTGGTCTGGTTACCGCCGGCGAACGCTACAACAAAGTGATCGATATCTGGGCTGCGGCAAACGAACGTGTTGCTAAAGCGATGATGGAAAACCTGTCGGTTGAAGACGTGGTTAACCGTGACGGCGTTGTGGAACAACAAGTTTCCTTCAACAGCATCTTTATGATGGCCGACTCCGGTGCGCGTGGTTCCGCCGCTCAGATTCGTCAGCTGGCCGGTATGCGTGGTCTGATGGCGAAGCCGGACGGCTCCATCATCGAAACGCCAATCACCGCGAACTTCCGTGAAGGTCTGAACGTACTCCAGTACTTCATCTCCACGCACGGTGCTCGTAAAGGTCTGGCGGATACCGCACTGAAAACGGCTAACTCCGGTTATCTGACCCGTCGTCTGGTTGACGTGGCGCAGGACTTGGTAGTTACCGAAGACGACTGTGGTACTCACAACGGCATCATGATGACTCCGGTTATCGAAGGTGGTGACGTTAAAGAGCCACTGCGTGAACGCGTTCTGGGTCGTGTGACAGCAGAAGATGTTATCAAGCCGGGTACGGCTGACATCCTGGTGCCACGCAACACCCTGCTGAACGAGAAGACCTGTGACCTGTTGGAAGAGAACTCTGTCGACAGCGTTAAAGTCCGTTCCGTAGTGAGCTGTGAAACCGACTTTGGTGTGTGTGCAAACTGCTATGGTCGCGACCTGGCACGTGGTCACATCATCAACAAAGGCGAAGCTATCGGCGTTATCGCGGCACAGTCAATCGGTGAGCCGGGTACACAGCTGACGATGCGTACGTTCCACATCGGTGGTGCGGCATCTCGTGCGGCTGCTGAATCCAGCATCCAGGTGAAAAACAAGGGTAGCCTGAAGCTGAGCAATGTGAAGTTCGTAATGAACGCCGCAGGCAAGCTGGTGATTACCTCTCGTAACACCGAACTGAAGCTGATCGACGAATTCGGCCGTACCAAAGAAAGCTACAAAGTGCCTTATGGTGCCGTGATGGGCAAAGGTGACGGTGCAGAAGTTAACGGCGGCGAAACCGTTGCTAACTGGGATCCGCACACCATGCCAGTTATCACCGAAGTGAGTGGTTTCATCCGCTTCGCTGATATGGTTGACGGCCAGACCATTACACGCCAGACCGACGAACTGACCGGTTTGTCTTCTCTGGTTGTACTGGACAGCGCAGAGCGTACCGGTAGCGGTAAAGACCTGCGTCCGGCACTGAAAATCGTTGATGCCAAAGGCGACGACGTGTTGATCCCAGGTACTGATATGCCTGCTCAATACTTCCTGCCAGGTAAAGCGATTGTGCAGCTGGAAGACGGCATTCAGATCGGTGCGGGTGATACCCTGGCGCGTATTCCTCAGGAATCCGGCGGTACCAAGGATATTACCGGTGGTCTGCCTCGCGTTGCGGATCTGTTCGAAGCACGTCGTCCGAAAGAGCCTGCAATCCTGGCTGAAATCAGCGGGATTATCTCGTTCGGTAAAGAGACCAAAGGCAAACGTCGCCTGGTCATCTCTCCACTGGACGGCAGCGACGCTTACGAAGAGATGATTCCAAAATGGCGTCAGCTCAACGTGTTTGAAGGCGAAGTTGTGGAACGTGGTGACGTTGTTTCTGACGGCCCAGAATCTCCGCACGACATTCTGCGTCTGCGTGGTGTGCATGCGGTTACCCGCTACATCACCAACGAAGTGCAGGAAGTTTACCGTCTGCAAGGCGTTAAGATTAACGATAAACACATTGAAGTTATCGTTCGTCAGATGCTGCGTAAAGGCACCATCGTCAGCGCAGGTGGCACCGAGTTCCTGGAAGGCGAGCAGGCTGAAGTGTCACGCGTTAAGATTGCCAACCGTCAGCTTGCTGCTGAAGGCAAAATCGAGGCAACCTTCTCACGCGATCTGCTGGGTATCACCAAGGCTTCCTTGGCGACCGAGTCCTTCATCTCCGCAGCATCGTTCCAGGAAACGACGCGTGTTCTGACCGAAGCGGCTGTTGCCGGTAAGCGTGATGAACTGCGTGGCCTGAAAGAGAACGTCATCGTGGGCCGTCTGATCCCAGCCGGTACCGGTTACGCTTATCATCAGGACCGTATGCGCCGTAAAGCACAGGGTGAAGTGCCAGTTGTTCCGCAGGTGAGCGCGGAAGAAGCAACGGCTAACCTGGCTGAACTGCTGAATGCAGGCTTGGGCGGCAACAACGATTAATCGTTGAATGCACTCGGGATCCGGCTTGCCGGTTCCTTACCAGATAAACCGCTCCTCCGGGGGCGGTTTTTTTTTGCCCGCTCCGGCAGGGGGAATTTTTGCTACTATGAATAAACCCAAAATAATGGCTAAAATCACCTGCGTGCTATTACAACCAAGGATTGTACAGATATGGACAGCCTGATCACCTTCGAGAAACTTACGGCAAAACACCTGCCTTACCTGTATGAAATTAGATTCTCCGTCGAAGAGAACCCGCTTCACCCTCACCAGATCCAATATCTTCATAGGACCCAGGCACTGGATGATATCAATCAGGGTGGTGGTTGGATTTGTAAGTGCGGTGATGATTACGCCGGCGTAGGTTTCGGGCTCTTTATTCCTGAACCCTTGATCGGTGGGCTGTTTGTTAAACCGGAATACCAGTCGAAGGGGATTGGTTCTGCCTTACTGAATGCAGTAACGGCATGGTTATTCGAAAATGGTGCTCAAGAGATCCATCTCACTACCGATCCGGGATCGAAGGCTGAAGCGTTTTATCAGCGGCGCGGGTGGGTTGCCATTGGCAAGGATGAGTTTGGTCAGGCGGAGTTGGTTAAACGTAAAGGTGATAAGTAATGAAAATCAAAGGATTGATAGCATTATTTCTGATGTCTCTGTTTAGCGCTCCACTCTATGCTGGCGTTGATTATTTTTATCTTAAAAAGAGCGATGGCGAGAAGGTTAAGATTACGCTAAAGGCATTAGAGGCGATGCCATCTTCTTCGATTAAAACCTCTACCAATTTCACTCCTGAGGCCGTTTTTACCGGCGTTGAGTTTAGCGTGCTGGCAAAGGAATATGGCCTGACGGGAAGTAAGGTTCGCGCTTTTGCCTGGGATGATTATTCATACTCAATGCCCGTTGCTGAGTTGGCTAAATACAAGGTTATTATCGCCTATAAGAAAAATGGCGAGCTTATGGACGTCGCACAGTTAGGGCCTTTTGCGATTATCTATCCTCGTGATAGCCACCCAGAGTTGAACAATATTGATGTGAACGCAAAAACCGTTTGGCAGATAAAGATGCTAGAGGTTAAGTGAAATGAGCAAAAAATTTATCGGGACGCTTGTCGCTCTGGTTGCAGTGTTGGTACTCTTAGTTTTACTGATTGCCACAAATTTCGGCAATGTGAAAGAGCGATACAAGCAGATTGAGCCCAATCTCGATAATTACTCCGTTGCTGAAATCCTCTTTTTGTCATTTGAAAGGACAAAAACCGCATTGCTGCTGGGCGATGAGGATAACTACGACGCTTTTATGCTCAAAAAGAAAATATTTGCCTCAAAAATTGCCATTCTTGAGGGGCGCTCGACGTTCAGCGATGCTTTTTATTATGATGAAGAATTTATAAAAACCATTGCGGTTTTGAAGCAGCAGTATGCTGAGCTGGATCAACTTAGCGTTGAGTTGTTAAATGGCACCAAAACCAGAGCCGATATACTCTCCTTTATGGACGAGATGGAAATTACCCTGGTCGATATTCAAGAGATAATCTACAAAATACAGATAAGGAATTTCACCGAGGTTAAAGACATCATCAAAGATAATTCAGGTAAAGCCGAGCTGTTTGCTATTATTTCACTGGTGCTGATTTTCTTGATGATGTTCCTGATTTTGAAGCATGCGTTTTCACTGAAGGAGATAGTTAAGAATAAGAATATCTTTATTTCTTCCATTTACCATGAGATAGCCGGCTCAACGCAGGCCATCGTCATTGCGGCAGACATCATGGAGCATGAGTTGGTGCAGGATGAGTTAAAAAAAGAGGCCAGGCTCATCTCGCATCACGGCAATAAAATTGCAGAGCAAACGCGTGAGGTCATGGATTACTCACGGCTTGAAATGGGGGAAGTAAAGGTCAATGATTCTCTGTTTTCACTCAATGAGGTGGTTGACGATGCTGTTGCTGCGGTGGGTGGGGACGGTCGCAATAAATTTATTGTCCGGCATTCGTCTTATTCAGGGGAAGTTCATTCCGATAAATACAAGTTATATCGAATAATCGTCAATCTGTTGGGTAATGCCGATAAATATACCCATTGCGGATTAGTAATTCTGAATGTGAAGGTTTGTCACGGTCGTCTTTATCTTCTGGTGAAAGATAACGGTATCGGATTTAACGTGAAAAATATTAACAGATTATATAAAGCATTTAATCAGGGGGTGGAAAGAGAGACGCGCCAGGGGCTGGGCTTGGGCCTGACCATTATAAAGAACTATGTGACCAGGATGAAGGGCACCCTCAGAGTAAAATCTGTTGAGGGTAAAGGCTCGTCATTCCTCATTTGCTTGCCAATAAAATCAGTTGAAAAACAAATGGGAAAGCAACAGTGAAGAAATAATCAGCGGCTTGGCTGGTTTCTCAATCAAATGCACGTCGTAGTTTAATATCATATCGCCGATGTTTTTCTCATAGTGGTGTAACTGGCCTGTCAGGATGATGATTTGTGCATGGGTATCCACTCGATCTTTTATCTTTTCTACGACCTTTTCTGATGTCTCGCCAAAGTCTAACAGCCAATCAAGGATAAAGGCCTCGTAGGTATGTTGCTCCAGGCTATCGATGATTGCTTTTGCGGTTGGAAAAGTCTCTGTTTCGATACCGTAGCGGGTGGTGATTTTTTTTAGCAACTCCAGGATGTCTTGGTCATTGTCGAGGATGGCAATTCTGGGTGCAGGAAGAAAGTCTATTTTCCTGACCTTATACAGCTCTGCGCCTGCGCTTTTATCTCTGCCGGTGTTAATAATAAAAAGATCGTCTTTTCTGAACGCATAGGTTTCCGCGTCCTCAATGCTGTCTACCGGCTTGTCATCAACCTCGATATTGCACCGTTTATGTATGCTGTTCATGATAAACACGCAGTTGTGGGCTCTGCGTCCTTCAAAAGATTCATTGAAGTATTGAAATACTCTTTTTATCTCGTCGAGAGTGATGCCTCTTTTACCGTCCAGCTTCTGCTTGGCGCTGTTATATTGAAGGTTCAGAATGCTTGCCATGGTTGATGCGTGCTTTCTGTCACCTACCCCTTTCTGGGCCAGCAACATACTGATTGCCTCTGCGTAATTTGGCGTTTTTTTCATGATCACCTCGATTTTTCTGATGTTGACCACGAGCATTTGCTGTCCCGAGGTTGCCTGCTGGCTCGATTATAGATGAAGTCAGGATGGCTGCGGCGATATCCGTTTGATTTTCATGACTAAACTCAAATTACACTCAATATCACTCAAAAAAACACTCAAAAGACATTCACATTTTATCGTTGATATGATTAATTAGCTCTTATATGTGCGATTCGCGTTCCTGGGGGGGCTGCCTGTCTCACAGAATAAGCTGCCTGCTCTTGTCTTCAAGCTAGGGGCAGGCAGCAAAAAAAGATACACGGCCGACGCCAGGGCCATTGCAGCATCAGGGACTCATCACATCACCGCGGCGCAGGTGGTCACACCTTGCTCGCCTGTTGATATTGCCGCACGCTTTCTGCTACTTCTTCTGGCGCCACTACGCCTTCTTTCCCGACTACGACTGCCTGTGACGTGCCCAGTGCCACAATCCGATCGCCGACACTGAAAGTATGAGTCGCATAAAAGTAACGATCGCCCCAGTGAGTAATGGTCATACTGACTTGATAACGTTGGAAGGGCTGCAGCGCCTTTTTGTAATTCATATTCAGTTGACTGACGATCGGCGACCAACGCCGCTTGAGCATCAGCTTCATTAATCCGGTTCGAATAAACATATCTACCCGATTGAGGTCGCACACCGTCAGGTAGCGGCCATTATTCATGTGCAGATTGATATCGATATCATTTAGCCAAACTCGAGTTTGCAGGGTGCTGGTCAGGTCATCCATTGACATGCGCGGTTTCCAGCGTGACGAGATAAAGATCCAAATCAGTCGCAGGTACAGGTTCATGGTTATTATTCCGCCGGGGGTGAGAGGTTAAATGTGGTCCAACCAGTTGACTTTGTCAAAATCCCCGAACCGCGTTGATGAGTGAGCAAACCAAAAAGGAAGGCCCGGATCGCGCGGGAGGGTATCCGGCACGATCCGGGGATGGGTAAGGCGGGGCCATTGAGAAGGTAACGGCCCCGGCCGGCGCCGGGTTTGGCGGCCGGCAGAGGGACTATAGCCGGTGTGATTTTCGGTACCAGCTTGGTTGATAGACTTTGCGCAGTCTATCTTTGGATTTCTCTGCAATGGTTAATGGATTACAGCTTATTGCGCGCCACGTCCAAGATAGCCGTCCCAGTCTTTCCACACCGGCTGCAAACCGGCATCGCTAATCGCTTGCGCCACCTGTTGCGGCGTACGGCCATCATGCGGTTCGAACTGCTCCAGTTCAGGCGGCACGTCGTCGGCATAGCCACCGGGTTGTGTCTTGGATCCGGCGCTGACGCTGTTGATCGCCACCGGGATCATGTGATCGCGGAAGAACGGGGATTCACGCGTCGACAAAGAAAGTTCCACGTCGGGGGCGAACAGCCGGAAAGCACAGATCAACTGCACCAGTTGCGGTTCACTCATGATCGACGCCGGTTCTATACCGCCGGCGCAGGGGCGCAAACGCGGGAACGAGATGGAATAACGGCTCTGCCAATAGGTTTGCTGCAGGTAGAATAAGTGCTCGGCCAGCATATAGCAGTCGGTGCGCCAACTGTTGGAGAGCCCGACCAGAGCGCCGAGACCGATCTTGTCGATCCCGGCGCGGCCCAAGCGATCCGGCGTGGCCAACCGCCAATGAAAGTCCTGTTTCTGCCCACGGAGGTGATGCTGCAGATAGGTGGCGGGATGATAGGTTTCCTGATACACCAACACGCCATCCAGCCCCAGCGTTTTCAGTTCGGCATACTCTTCCTGCGCCAGCGGTTGTACCTCCATCATCAGCGAACTGAAATGGCGGCGGATCGCCGGAATATGCTGGCGAAAGTAATCCATGCCGACCTTGGTTTGGTGTTCACCGGTGACCAGCAGCAGATGCTCAAAACCCAAAGCTTTAATCGCCAGACACTCGCGTTCGATTTCTGCGGCATCCAGGGTTTTTCGCTTGATGCGATTGCTCATTGAAAAACCGCAGTAAGTGCAGTCATTAGCGCATAGATTAGACAGGTATAAGGGCACATAGAAGCTGACCACGTTACCAAAACGTTGGCGAGTCAGTTGCTGTGCACGTTGCGCCAAAGGTTCCAGATATTGCGCCGCGGCAGGGGAGATCAATGCCATAAAGTCTTCACGCGTCAGCTTGTCCGCATTGAGTGCACGCTCCACATCCCGCGCCGTCTTACTGTTAATGCGCAGCGAGATGTCGTCCCAATCCAACTGCTGCCAGCGGCGGCTGAAATCATCGGCCATCACAACGTCTCCCCGGCCTGGCTGAGAAAAGCCGTCAGCGGGCTGGAAGCCGCCGCACTACGTTGGCTACTGCCCAAACCGGCCTGACGCGCCAGTTCACCGGCTTCCAATGCCAAACGGAAAGCATGCGCCATCTGTACGGGATCGCGCGCCACGGCGATAGCCGTATTCACCAGCACCGCATCGGCACCCAGTTCCATGGCTTCCAGTGCATGGCTCGGCGCACCGATACCGGCGTCCACTACCACCGGCACTTTGGCCTGTTCGATAATGATCTCCAGAAAGTCGCGGGTGCGCAGCCCCCGGTTGGAACCGATTGGCGATCCGAGTGGCATGACCGCCGCGCAGCCCACTTCTTCCAGCCGTTTGCATAGCACCGGGTCGGCACCGCAGTAAGGCAGCACCACAAAGCCTTCTTTTACCAAGGTTTCCGCCGCTTTCAGGGTTTCTATGGGGTCCGGCAGCAGGTATTTCACATCAGGGTGAATTTCCAGTTTTACCCAGTGAGTGCCGAGTGCCTCACGCGCCAGCCGGGCGGCAAACACCGCTTCGCCGGCGGTTTTGGCGCCAGAGGTGTTGGGCAGCAGGCGAACGCCCAACTGTTGCAGCGGCGCCAGAATGGCATCATTGCCGCCGTGCAGATCGACGCGCTTCATCGCCATGGTGACCAGCTGCGAACCGGAGGCCTGCAGGGCTTCCAGCATCAGCGCTGGGGTGGCGAACTTGCCGGTGCCGGTAAACAGGCGTGAAGTAAAGGTGGTATCGGCGATTTTTAGCATGTCAGCCTCCGGCGATCGCTTGAAACAACAGGATGTCATCACCGTCCTGCACCTGGTGGTTAGCCCAGTCGGCGCGTGGGATGATGGTTTGGTTGATAGCCAGCGCGGTGCCCGGCTGGTGGCGTTGCAGTTGCTCCAGCAAAGCATCGACGCTCAGGGGCTGCGCCAGTTCCAACGGCTGCTCATTAAGCCGGATCTTCATGCTGCCCCTCCGCATACTGCACAGGTGCTGGCCTGGCTGAGTTGCAAGGTGCTCCAGCTTTGTTGTTTACCGTCGAACAACCGTAGTTTGCCATTCAGTGGTGAAGGCATGCCTGCCAGCATCTTTATCGCTTCCAGGGCTTGCAGCGTACCGATGACGCCGACCACCGGGCCGAGCACGCCAGCGGTGCGGCAATTGCGCTGCGGTTCTGCCTGTTCCGGGTAAAGGCAAGCGTAACAGCCGTGGACATAAGGCGGTTCAATGACCAGCAACTGGCCGCTGAAACCCACCGCGCTGCCGCTGATAAGCGGCTTGTCGGCGCTGATGCAGGCGGCGTTCACCGCATGGCGGGTTTCCATATTGTCGCTGCAGTCCAAAATGAGATCGGCGCGCTCCACGGCGTGGTGCAAGGTTTCGCCTTGCAGCCGTTGCTCCAGCGCAATGGACTCGACCATCGGGTTCAGTACCTGTAACTGGCGCTGTGCCAGAGCGGCTTTGCTTTTTTCCACGTCGGGGCTGCGGTACAGGATCTGGCGCTGCAGGTTGGTGACGTGAAGCGTATCGTCATCGGCCAGCAACAGCGTACCGACGCCGGCGGCGGCCAGATAGAGCGCTGCAGGGGAGCCTAAGCCCCCAAGCCCGACGATCAGCGCCGTCGAACGCTTCAGCTTCTCCTGACCTTCCGGGCCGATATCTTCCAGCAGCAGTTGGCGGCTGTAACGCAGGAACTCTTGATCGTTCAACATGGCGTTACTCCTTGCCTTCGATCAGCTGCAGCAGTTGAGCGGTAGCGGCGCGCCAGTCCGGCGCCTGAGTAATGGCGCTGACCACCGCCACGCTACCTACGCCACAGGCCAACACGTCGGCCACGCGATCGATACTGATCCCGCCGATCGCCACCGTCGGATAGTCACTCAACCCGAGGATATGGCGTTTCAGCTCTGCCAGGCCCTGGGGAGCGGAAGGCATGTCTTTGGTTTGCGTCGGGAAGATATGCCCCAGCGCAATATAAGAAGGCTTCACTGCAATGGCACGTGCCAGTTCGGTATCGTCATGGGTAGAAACGCCCAAACGCAATCCGGCGCGGTGAATGGCCGCCAAATCGGTAGTCTCCAGGTCTTCCTGGCCCAGGTGCACGCCATAGGCATCGTGTTTAATCGCCAATTGCCAATAGTCATTAATAAACAGCCGGGCGTTGTACCTTTTACCGAGCGCAATGGCGGCGGCAATATCCTCTTCGACCTGCTCATCCGGCAAATCCTTGATGCGCAGTTGGATGGTGGTAACACCCGCATCCAGCAGGCGAGCAATCCATTCGACACTGTCGACTACCGGGTATAACCCCAGCTTGTGCGGAGTGGCGGGGAAAGGCGTGGTGATATCAGTCATTGCTCAGTTCCTCTTGCAGGTTGCCGGCGCTGTGGTAGAGCTCGCTGCCGCGTGAACGGAACTCGGCCGACATTTTTTCCATGCCGGTGAGTTGTACTTCTATCGGTTTGGCGGCTTCCTGCGCAGCGGCATAGTCGCGTACTTCCTGCGAAATTTTCATCGAGCAGAATTTGGGGCCGCACATGGAACAGAAGTGGGCGATTTTGCCGGACTCTTGCGGCAGGGTTTCGTCGTGATAAGCGCGGGCGGTAGCCGGGTCGAGCGCCAGGTTGAACTGATCTTCCCAGCGGAATTCGAAACGCGCCTTGGACATGGCGTTATCGCGGATCTGGGCACCCGGGTGGCCTTTGGCCAAATCGGCGGCGTGGGCGGCAATTTTGTAGGTGATCAGCCCCTGTTTGACGTCTTCTTTGTTCGGCAGCCCGAGGTGCTCCTTCGGCGTGACGTAACACAGCATGGCGCAGCCGAACCAACCGATCATCGCGGCGCCGATGCCGGAGGTGAAGTGGTCATAGCCTGGAGCGATATCGGTGGTTAGCGGGCCAAGGGTGTAGAACGGCGCTTCGTGGCAATGCTCCAACTCTTCGGTCATGTTGCGACGGATCATTTGCATCGGTACATGACCCGGGCCTTCGATCATCACCTGCACGTCATATTCCCAGGCAATTTTAGTCAGTTCGCCCAGCGTGTGCAGTTCGGCGAACTGCGCTTCATCATTGGCGTCCTGAATTGAGCCGGGGCGCAGGCTATCTCCCAGGGACAGTGAGACGTCATAGGCGGCGCAAATTTCGCAGATTTCGCGGAAGTGCTGGTACAGGAAGTTTTCCTGATGGTGTGACAGACACCATTTAGCCATGATCGAACCGCCGCGCGAGACGATGCCGGTCAGGCGCTTGGCGGTCATCGGTACATAGCGCAACAGTACGCCGGCGTGGATGGTGAAGTAGTCAACGCCTTGCTCTGCCTGCTCAAGTAACGTATCGCGGAACATTTCCCAGGTCAGGTTTTCCGCCACGCCGTTCACTTTTTCCAGCGCCTGATAGATAGGCACCGTGCCGATCGGTACCGGGCTGTTACGCAGGATCCATTCGCGGGTTTCGTGGATATAACGGCCGGTGGACAGGTCCATCACCGTATCCGCGCCCCAGCGGGTGGACCAGACCAGTTTTTCGACCTCCTCTTCGATGGATGAGGTCACCGCCGAGTTGCCGATGTTGGCGTTAACTTTCACCAGAAAATTGCGTCCGATGATCATCGGCTCGGATTCGGGATGGTTGATATTAGCGGGGATGATGGCGCGTCCAGCGGCCACTTCCTGGCGAACGAATTCCGGCGTGATGTTCTCCGGTAGATTGGCGCCCCAACTCTGGCCTGGATGCTGCTGACGCAGGACATCGCCACGGATACGCTCGCGGCCCATGTTTTCGCGGATGGCGATAAACTCCATCTCAGGAGTGATTACGCCAGCGCGGGCGTAGTACAACTGGGTGACGCATTTGCCGGGTTGCGCCTTGCGCGGCCGCGGCAGATGTTCAAAACGCAGGTGATCCAGACCTTCATCCGCCAGGCGCTGCTGGGTGAAACCGGAACTGACGCCATTGAGCAGTTCGGTATCACCGCGTTCAGCTATCCAGCCTGCACGCAGTTTTACCAGGCCGGTATGCACATTAAGTTCAGATTGCGGATCGCCATAAGGACCGGCAGTGTCGTATACCGGAATGGCTTCGTTGGGCTGGTACTGTGGGTTGTCTTTGTCGCCGCCAAGCAGCGTGGGGCTAAGCTGGATTTCACGCATCGGCACCTGCAGATCGTTGCGTGAGCCCTGCAGATAAATCCGGCGTGAATTGGGAAAGGACACGCCCTGAAGGGTATTGATAAACTGCTGGGCTTCTTCGCGTTGCTCTTTACGGGCACGGGGTTTTTTAACGTTAGACATAGCAAGTTCCTACCAGTGTGTTGGGTTGGGAATGTTGCTTGTCTGGAGCTCGGAGGGAGTAATGATGCTGGCCGACAGGGCGGGATTATCCCTGTTGGGATCACCTGCCTGTGGCGATAGATTACTCTTGTTCCCTTCGCGGGTATTAACCCGATCAGGTTCCGCGGATCCCGAATTAACGGTCTCAGCCTGGCCAATTTGATGAACAAATCAGGCGCTAGGCACTCCGACAAGATGCCCCCAGTATAGGAGGGTGAATAAAAAAAACTACAAAATTCTAACGTGCCTGATCCAGCGCTTTATCCGGCATCGTTTGTTGCCAGGCTTCGGTCGCCAGTTGGATCAGCTTATCTTCCAGGGTAAAACGTGCCGCCAGGGTTTCACCGATATCCGACAATGCCTGATGGAGTTCCAGGCACACATCCTGATCGATATCCACTTCGGTATAGCGATCGTGAAATGCCATAATCTGTTCGGTATTTGCCCACAGTTTGGGGTAGATGTTTACCGACAGCGTCATTTTCGGACTGGATGCGCCTTCCACTTGCTTGATAATTCTGTCATAGATATGAAAATGACCGGCGGAGAGGTAATCCACCAGATTATGGCAAAAGTTCTCCAGCGCTTTTTCATTCAGCGGCGTATGCTTTTCTTTATTCGGTTTGATACCCACGAGGGTGCAATAGGCGACCAGCAATTGCTTGCGAGCCTGAAGCCATTGATCAACTAATTCATTACTACCACCAACGCGCTGAGTCAGGCTTTCCAAACGGTTGAGCATGTTTGACTCCGTAAGTAATAAAACGTAACAGTAAGTTATTAAAATGTTACAAGGCCGATTTGTAGAGTGCCAGTGAAGCTGAGGTTGTGCAACAACGATATGGAACTTGCATTAACGGGTAATGAAAATGGCTGGTGGATTGTCAGCCATGAAAGCAAACTTTGGTTACCAAACGGTGAATTGCCGTGTGGTTTGGCGGCGTCATTCTCCCTGCAGGGGCGAATGGCCAGGGCTATTGGTGAATGGGAAGGGCTGCCGGTCTGGCTGGTCCGTCAGGCGATGCCGCAGGACATGGGCTCGGTACGCCAACTGCTTGAGCTCGATCGTGGACTGTTCCAGCTCGCCGGTAGGGGAGTGCAACTGGCCGACTTCTACCGTTCCCATCGCTACTGCGGTTACTGCGGCCACGAGATGCACCTCAGTCGCACGGAGAGTGCCTGTCTGTGCGGCAATTGCCGCGAGCGTTACTACCCGCAAATCGCCCCTTGCGTGATTGTTGCCATTCGACGTGACGACGAGATCCTGCTGGCCCAGCACGTGCGCCATCGCGGTGGAATTCATACTGTCCTGGCCGGTTTTGTTGAGGTCGGCGAAACACTGGAGCAGGCGGCGGCGCGCGAGGTAATGGAGGAAAGTAATATTGAAATCAAAAACCTGCGCTACGTCACCTCGCAACCCTGGCCATTCCCGCATTCGCTGATGATGGCCTTTATGGCCGATTACCATCGGGGTGAGATCCGTCACGATCCGAAAGAGCTGCTTAATGCCGGCTGGTACCGCTACGATCGGTTGCCGCTTTTGCCGCCGCCCGGCACCGTGGCGCGTCGCCTGATAGAGGACACCGTAGCCTTATGCCGCGAGCAATAACTCGCTACAATAGCGGCAGATGAATAAGGGAGCCCCATAAATGAATGAGTTGAAGAACGATCGTTACCTGCGCGCGCTGCTGCGTCAGCCGGTGGATGTGACCCCCGTATGGATGATGCGTCAGGCCGGTCGTTATTTGCCGGAGTATAAAGCCACCCGTGCACAGGCCGGTGATTTTATGTCGCTGTGCAAGAACGCGGAACTGGCTTGCGAGGTTACGCTGCAGCCGTTGCGCCGCTTCCCGCTGGATGCGGCCATTCTGTTCTCCGACATCCTCACTATTCCCGATGCTATGGGGCTGGGGCTGTATTTCGAAACCGGCGAAGGCCCGCGTTTCTCCTCGCCCATTACCTGTCGTGCCGACGTGGACAAGTTGCCGGCCTTCGATCCGGAAGTGGAGCTGGGCTATGTGATGAACGCGGTGCGTACTATCCGCCGCGAGCTCAAAGGCGAAGTGCCGCTGATCGGTTTCTCCGGCAGCCCGTGGACCCTGGCGACCTATATGGTGGAAGGCGGCAGCAGCAAGGCCTTCACCAAGCTGAAAAAAATGATGTATGCGGAGCCGGCTACGCTGCACCTGCTGCTGGATAAGCTGGCAGACAGCGTCATTTTGTATCTCAACGCCCAGATCAAAGCCGGCGCGCAGTCGGTGATGGTCTTCGATACCTGGGGCGGCGTGCTGACCGGCCGTGACTACCGCGAATTCTCTCTGCATTACATGCATAAGATTGTCGATGGGCTGCTGCGTGAAAACGATGGCCGCCGCGTGCCGGTCACGCTGTTCACCAAAGGTGGTGGCCAGTGGCTGGAGGCTATGGCGGCCACCGGTTGTGACGCGCTGGGTCTTGACTGGACGACCGACATCGCTGACGCGCGCCGTCGCGTAGGGGATAAAGTCGCGCTGCAGGGCAACATGGATCCTTCTATGCTGTATGCGTCACCTGAGCGTATTGCCCAGGAAGTGGAAACTATTCTGGCCGGTTTCGGTCACGGTGAAGGGCATGTTTTCAATCTGGGTCACGGCATTCATTTGGATGTGCCACCAGAAAACGCCGGCGCCTTTGTCGAGGCGGTTCACGCTCAATCGGGCAAATACCATCGCTAAGGACCGGACGTGATAGATACTCAAGCCCTACGCGCGGAGCAATTGCAGCGCGCCTCGGAAGTGATTCGTTACGATGACTTCCAGACCGAGTCGCCGGCCTTTATTGCCGGTGCCGACGTGGGCTTTGAACAGGAAGGTGAGGTGACGCGTGCTGCCATTGCCATCCTGCGCTATCCATCGCTGGAGCTGGTGGAGTACCGGGTGGCTCGTGTCACGACCACCCTGCCTTACATTCCCGGTTTTTTATCATTTCGTGAATACCCTGCGTTGCTTGCGGCTTGGGAGCAACTGCAGCAGAAGCCGGACCTGGTTTTTGTCGACGGCCATGGTATCTCACACCCGCGCCGACTGGGCGTTGCCAGCCATTTCGGTCTGCTGGTCGACGTACCGACCATTGGCGTCGCCAAAAAGCGTCTGTGCGGTAAATTCGCCCCTTTGGACGCCGCCGTCGGCGCGTTGGCGCCGCTGGAAGATAAAGGCGAGCAGCTTGGCTGGGTGTGGCGTAGCAAGGCGCGTTGTAACCCGTTGTTTATCTCTACCGGCCACCGCGTCGGGGCAGACAGTGCGTTGGCCTGGGTACAACGTTGTATGGCGGGCTACCGTTTGCCGGAACCTACGCGCTGGGCTGATGCCATCGCCTCGCGCCGGCCGGCCTTCCAGCGCTGGTTGCAGCAGCATCCAGAGGTGTCGCAATGACCGATTTCGGGTACACTGCGGCGCAGATAACGCGTAAGAGAGTGAATAATGCTACGTAACCCGATCCATTTACGTCTGGAAAAGCTTGAAAGCTGGCAACATTTGACCTTTATGGCCAGTTTGTGCGAGCGTATGTATCCGAATTACCAGATGTTCTGCCTGCAAACCGAGTTTGGCGATCCGGCGATTTACCGCCGCATTCTGGATTTGGTGTGGGAAACGCTGGTGGTCAAGGACGCCAAGGTCAACTTTGACAGCCAGCTGGAGAAGTTGGAAGAGGCGATACCTTCGGCAGAAGATTACGATCTTTACGGCGTTTACCCGGCTATTGACGCCTGTATCGCATTAGGGGAACTGATCCATTCGCGACTCAGCGGGGAGACGCTAGAGCACGCGATCGCCATTAGCGAAACGTCAATTCGCACCGTGGCGATGTTGGAAATGACTCAGGCCGGTAAAGAAATGACCGACGATGAGCTCAAGGTTTTGCCTGCGGTAGAGGAAGAATGGGACATCCAATGGGAAATTTTCCGCCTGTTGGCTGACTGCGAGGAACGCGATTTAGAGCTGATCAAAGGCTTGCGTTCTGACCTCCGCGAGGCCGCGGTGAGTAATATCGGGATAAATTTAACGCAATAAGGCAAGAAAACGTGATTTAACGCCTGATTTGTCATGCCTTAAGGCTTCACATCCGCACCCTGTCTGGTCTACATTTGGGGGGCGTAAAAAAAGTGGCTATCGGTGCGTGTATGCAGGGAGTGCTGTCAATCGGCATATCCGTCGCACTCGATGCTTTGCAAACGATAAACACACTGTAAGGATAACTTATGAACAAGACTCAACTGATTGATGTAATCGCGGACAAGGCTGACCTTTCCAAAGCACAAGCTAAACTGGCTCTGGAATCCACCCTGGCTGCTATTACTGAGTCTCTGAAAGAAGGTGATGCAGTACAATTGGTTGGTTTCGGTACTTTCAAGGTCAACCACCGCAACGAGCGCACTGGTCGCAACCCGCAGACTGGTAAAGAAATCAAAATCGCAGCTGCTAACGTGCCTGCGTTCGTTTCTGGTAAAGCACTGAAAGACGCGGTTAAGTAATACTGCGTGTTGGTGAAAAGATTAAACAGGGGGGCAATAGCGCCCCTTTTGTTTATCCGACAGGCGCTCATGGTCATCGGCTTTGCCGGTGTCCTGAGCGCCTGCAGCAGTCATTCAGATCCCCCTGCCTTTAGTGCCAGCGGCTTTGTGGCCGACCAGGGCGTTATTCGCCTGTGGCGCAAAGACGACGATCGGCATCGCCCACAGGTGCTGATGAGTGTCTACAGTCCTTATCGCGGTCCGGGCACCGTCACCACGCTGTACGAATACCAAAACGGCGAACTGCGCCAGATTAAACGCACCGATGCCGATGGCGATCGTGACTCTATCCAACTTCGCTTCACCGATGACGGCGAAGTAAGCTTTATGCAGCGTCAACTGGCCACGCGGCGTGAACAACTGACCGCCGATGAAATCGCGCTGTACCAATATCAGGCGCGTCGAGTGCTTGAAGTGAGTAATGCGCTGCGTGCCGGCAATGTGAAACTGCTGCAGGGGCGTTGGCAACAGGGCACGGTGCAAACCTGCGATGGCCAAACGTTGAAACCAGGGCTGGACGGCAGTGCCGAAGCCTGGATTGAGCGTCGCGCCCGCAACAGCAGCCAACCGGTGAATATTGCCTGGTTGGATGCGCCAGAAGGGCGTGAACTGCTGCTGGTGGCAAACGACGATTTTTGCCGCTGGGAACCGAAAGAAGATCAGCTATAAAAAAGGCCCCGCATGGCGGAGCCCTCAGAGATTTTAGCGTTCAGATCATTTGCCGCGTGCAATCGCACGATAGCCAATGTCCTTACGGCAGAAGCTGCCTGGCCACTGAATGCCTTCCGCCAATTGGTAAGCGCGTTGTTGTGCCTGAGCCACCGTTTCACCCAGTGCGGTAACGCACAGCACGCGGCCACCGCTGGTCACCACGTCGTTACCCTGCATACGGGTGCCAGCATGGAATACCTTGCCGTCGGCGCTTTCTTGCTGCGGCAGACCCTGAATGACCTCACCGTTGTTGTAGTCACCCGGATAACCGCCGGCTGCCAGTACTACGCCCAACGCAGGACGTTCATCCCATTCAGACGTTTTCTCATCCAGCTTGCCTTCCGCACCGGCCAGGCACAGTTCAACCAGATCAGAGCGCAGACGCAGCATGATCGGCTGTGTTTCCGGATCGCCAAAGCGGCAGTTGAATTCAATGACTTTCGGTTGACCGTCCGCAGAGATCATCAGTCCGGCATAAAGGAAGCCGACATAGGTGTTACCTTCCGCCGCCATGCCACGCACGGTTGGCCAGATAACCTGGTCCATCGCGCGCTGGTGGATTTCATCGGTCACCACTGGCGCCGGGGAATAAGCTCCCATACCGCCGGTGTTCGGGCCGGTGTCGCCATCGCCGACGCGTTTGTGATCCTGGCTGGTGGCCATCGGCACTACGTTTTCTCCGTCTACCATAACGATAAAGCTGGCTTCTTCCCCATCCAGGAATTCTTCCACCACGATGCGGTGGCCTGCATCGCCGAAAGCGTTACCTGCCAGCATGTCTTGCACGGCGTCTTCCGCTTCCTGCAGCGTCATGGCAACAATCACGCCTTTACCGGCAGCCAGGCCGTCGGCCTTGATGACGATCGGTGCACCTTTACTGCGAACATAGGCCAGCGCCGGTTCGACTTCGGTAAAGTTTTGGTACTCGGCGCTTGGGATATTGTGGCGCGCCAGGAAATCTTTGGTGAAGGCTTTAGAGCCTTCTAACTGAGCTGCGGCCTGAGAGGGACCAAAGATTTTCAGACCGGCGGCCTGGAAGGCGTCAACCACGCCAATCACCAGCGGCGCTTCCGGCCCAACAATGGTGAGGCCGATATCGTTGCTCTGGGCAAAAGCGAGCAGGGCCGGAATATCGGTAGCGGAGATCTCGACGTTCGTAAGACCTGGTTCCAGCGCGGTACCGGCATTGCCCGGTGCTACGTAAACTTTGTCCGCCAGCGGTGATTGGGCTGCTTTCCAGGCCAGCGCGTGTTCGCGTCCGCCGTTGCCGATAATTAAAATGTTCATCAGGTGCTCCACGAAGGGCGTGCACCGCAGCGCACGCAGCAAAAAGGATTAATGGCGGAAGTGACGCATATCGGTAAAGATCATCGCAATGCCGTGTTCGTTGGCGGCGGCAATCACTTCATCATCACGGATCGACCCGCCTGGCTGGATCACGCAGGTGATGCCAACGGCTGCCGCGGCATCGATGCCGTCACGGAACGGGAAGAAGGCGTCGGACGCCATGGCCGAGCCTTTGACTTCCAGACCTTCGTCGGCGGCTTTGATGCCGGCGATCTTGGCTGAGTAAACGCGGCTCATTTGCCCCGCACCTATGCCGATGGTCATGTTGTCGCGCGCATAAACAATGGCGTTGGACTTAACAAACTTGGCCACTTTCCAGCAGAACAGCGCATCACGCAATTCCTGAGCGGTAGGTTGGCGTTCGGACACTACGCGCAGATCGCTTTCACTCACCATGCCCAGATCGCGATCCTGCACCAGCAAGCCGCCGTTGACGCGCTTGAAGTCCAGAGCGGCAACGCGTTGCTGCCATTGGCCGCAGGCCAGCACGCGGACGTTCTGTTTGGCGGCCAGCAGGGAGCGCGCTTCCTGGCTGATGCTAGGGGCGATAATCACTTCCACAAACTGACGACTGATAATGGCCTGCGCAGTGGCGGCGTCCAGTTCGCGGTTAAAGGCGATGATGCCGCCGAACGCGGAGGTAGGATCGGTTTGATAGGCACGCTCATAGGCTACCAGAATATCGTCGCCTATCGCCACGCCACAGGGGTTGGCGTGCTTGACGATAACGCAGGCCGGTTCGGCGAACTCTTTCACGCACTCCAGTGCCGCATCGGTATCGGCGATGTTGTTGTACGACAACGCTTTGCCCTGTAGCTGATCGGCGGTGGCGACAGAAGCTTCCTGAACATTCTCTTCTATATAGAAGGCGGCCTGCTGGTGGCTGTTTTCACCGTAGCGCATATCCTGCTTCTTGATGTAGTTAAGGTTCAGCGTGCGAGGGAAGCGACCGGAAGGCTGCTCGGTTTCGCCATGGTAGGCCGGCACCAGCGCGCCGAAGTAGTTGGCGATCATGCTGTCGTAAGCGGCGGTGTGTTCAAACGCCTTGATAGCCAGATCGAAACGGGTGGCGTATTGCAGTGAGCCGTCGTTGTTATCCATCTCGGTAATGATAGCGGCGTAGTCACTGCTTTTTACCACGATGGCGACGTCTTTATGGTTCTTGGCCGCGGAGCGCACCATGGTTGGGCCGCCGATGTCGATATTCTCTACTGCATCCTCCAGCGAGCAATCCGGGCGTGCCACGGTTTGGGCGAACGGATACAGGTTTACCACCACCATGTCGATCGGCTTGATGTCATGTTGGCTCATGATGCCATCGTCCTGGCCGCGACGGCCCAGAATGCCGCCGTGCACTTTCGGGTGCAGCGTCTTTACTCGTCCATCCATCATTTCCGGGAAGCCGGTGTAGTCGGAAACTTCGGTAACAGGTAGACCGGCATCTGCCAGCAGGCGAGCGGTACCGCCGGTGGAGAGCAGTTCAACGCCACGGCTTGAAAGCGCTTCGGCGAATTCAACGATACCGGCTTTGTCAGAGACGCTGAGCAGGGCCCGGCGGATTGGACGAGGTTGTTGCATGGTTTTATCCCTTGGCTTTGGAGTCGCAATAAAAGAGCGTTACGTGAATTTCCACCTTCTACTCTCTATAAGGAAAGGTTTTTCTCTCTATAAAGGGGGTATCAGGCACAAATTCAGGTAACGCCCCCATAAAAAGGGGAGCGTTTCGTCGCGGGGAATTGTAGCGAAAACGTTTGCGTGGCGCTCGTAAATTTTCCGTGCAAATGGCTTCTGTGGATAAGTTTGTGCACAACAGGGTATAAGGCGGGCTTTTGCTGTGGAATGCAGCAAACGATCGTTTTTGTCGAAAATACCTGTTGCGGCCTGCGAGGAACTCCCTATAATGCGCCTCCATCGACACGGAACATGTGAACAACTTCACAGAGTCTCCGGGGTTCGAAGAGAAAAATCCTGAAATTTAGGGGTTGACTCTGAAAGAGGAAAGCGTATTATACGCCACCTCGAGATAGCAAGCTACGGCGGCTAACTCACTGCTCTTTAACAATTTATCAGACAATCTGTGTGGGCACTCCACAAG
>NZ_JALJRT010000022.1:0-25833 GCF_024519545.1 Serratia sp. Ser99
GTGACAACGTGAACATGGTTGTTACCCTGATCCACCCAATCGCGATGGACGACGGTCTGCGTTTCGCAATCCGTGAAGGCGGCCGTACCGTTGGCGCTGGTGTTGTTGCTAAAGTTATCGCTTAATCGCGAATAATTTTTCGACACAAAAGAGGGCACTTCGGTGCCCTTTTTTTATGCAATTTGCTCAAATCTTAATTGAAATAAAAAGCATTCCTATTTAGACTTACAGAATTGGTTAAGAAGTGAGTCTCTTATGTACGTATGTCTGTGTAATGCCGTGACTGACAAAGCGATCCGTAAAGCCGTGCGTCAGCACAACCCGCATACCATGAAACAACTGCGTGAACTTGTGCCGATTGGTACCGATTGCGGAAAGTGCATTCGTCAGGCAAGACAGATTATGGTGGAGGAAAGCGGAACCATTATCCCAATGCACGAAGTTGCCTAACTAAAGGTAAGGTTATTTTTTGACTCTTGGCTTACAGCTTCTACACTTTTAGAACTGGCCAGGAGGATTTACCTATGAAAGGCGATAAAAAGATCATTGCTCATCTCAACAAACTGCTCGGTAACGAGCTGGTTGCCATCAATCAATATTTCCTGCACGCCCGAATGTTCAAGAACTGGGGGCTAACACGCCTCAATGAAAAGGAATACCACGAGTCGATCGACGAAATGAAGCATGCCGATCGTTATATCGAGCGTATCCTGTTTCTGGAAGGCCTTCCGAATTTGCAGGATCTCGGCAAGCTGAACATTGGCGAAGATATCGAAGAAATGTTGCGTTCGGACCTGGCCCTGGAATTGGATGGCGCCAAGAATCTGCGTGAAGGCATCGCCTATGCTGATTCTATCCATGACTATGTCAGCCGTGACCTGATGATAGAAATTCTGGCCGATGAAGAAGAACATATCGACTGGCTGGAAACTGAACTGGATTTGATAGCGCGTCTGGGTATCCAGAACTATGCCCAAGCTCAGTTGTAGGCAATAAATACCTTTTACAACGATGTTCTCCTGCCGGCATGAGTTTCTCCGGCAGGGCAGGGGAGCAGCGACAAAGCTTTTACCCTAATCCCGACGAATTTCCCCCTCGGTTTTCACCCGTTAGTTACCCGCCGGTAAAAAATGCCGATATCCTGAGCATATTTCCATCTGTGCCTTGCTTCTCGCTCTGTTTTGCGTATAATGCGCGGGCTTACCTAATCTTGGTAAGCCTGATTTTAGCGAATCAGTCGATAGGCAGGACTTTCTGCTCTTCGAACAATACTCCCGATATGGGGGTTATATGTTGACGATTACACTCCCCCATCAATCGAAATGGGTGTGAGGAGTAATTATTTACGTTTATAAATAATTGGAGCTCTGGTCTCATGCAGAACCAAAGAATCCGTATCCGCCTGAAAGCGTTTGATCATCGTCTTATCGATCAATCAACCGCGGAAATCGTCGAGACTGCAAAGCGCACTGGTGCGCAAGTCCGTGGTCCGATCCCGCTGCCAACTCGCAAAGAGCGCTTTACCGTTCTGATCTCTCCGCACGTTAACAAAGACGCGCGTGATCAGTACGAGATTCGCACTCACAAGCGTCTGGTTGACATCGTTGAGCCAACCGAGAAAACCGTTGATGCTCTGATGCGTCTGGATCTGGCTGCCGGTGTAGACGTGCAGATCAGCCTGGGTTAATCAGGTCATTGAGCGATTGAGAGGTTGAAACAATGATTGGTTTAGTCGGTAAAAAAGTGGGCATGACTCGTATCTTCACTGAAGATGGCGTTTCTATCCCAGTAACCGTGATTGAAATTGAAGCGAACCGCGTGACTCAGGTTAAAGACCTGGAAAACGACGGGTACCGTGCCGTTCAGGTTACCACTGGTAGCAAAAAAGCTAACCGTGTGACCAAACCGGAAGCGGGCCATTTCGCTAAAGCTGGCGTTGAAGCTGGCCGTGGTCTGTGGGAATTCCGCCTTGCAGAAGGTGAAGAGTTCACTGCAGGTCAAAACATCAGCGTAGAAATCTTCGCTGAAGTTAAAAAAGTCGATGTTACCGGTACTTCTAAAGGTAAAGGTTTTGCTGGCACAGTTAAGCGCTGGAACTTCCGTACCCAAGACGCTACCCACGGTAACTCCTTGTCTCACCGCGTTCCGGGTTCTATCGGTCAGAACCAGACTCCGGGCAAAGTGTTCAAAGGCAAGAAAATGGCTGGCCACCTGGGTGACGAGCGTGTAACCGTTCAAAGCCTGGACGTAGTACGTGTTGACGCTGAGCGCAACCTGCTGCTGGTTAAGGGTGCTGTACCGGGCGCAACCGGTGGCAACCTGATCGTTAAACCAGCTGTGAAGGCGTAAGGGGATAGCAATGGAATTAGTATTGAAAGACGCGCAAAGCGCGCTGACTGTTTCCGAAACTACCTTCGGTCGTGATTTCAACGAAGCGCTGGTACACCAGGTTGTTGTTGCTTATGCAGCAGGTGCCCGTCAAGGTACCCGTGCTCAGAAGACCCGCGCTGAAGTGACTGGTTCCGGTAAAAAACCGTGGCGCCAGAAAGGTACCGGCCGTGCGCGTTCAGGTTCTGTAAAGAGCCCGATCTGGCGTTCAGGTGGCGTGACCTTTGCTGCTAAGCCTCAGGACCACAGTCAGAAAGTAAACAAAAAGATGTACCGCGGCGCGCTGAAAAGCATCCTGTCCGAACTGGTACGTCAAGATCGTCTGATCGTTGTCGAGAAGTTCTCTGTAGAAGCGCCTAAAACTAAGCTGCTGGCACAGAAACTGAAAGATATGGCTCTGGAAGATGTGCTGATCGTGACCGGTGAACTGGATGAGAATCTGTTCCTGGCTGCTCGCAACCTGTACAAGGTTGACGTGCGCGATGTAGCAGGTATCGACCCGGTTAGCCTGATCGCCTTCGACAAAGTGGTTATGACTGCTGATGCTGTGAAGCAAGTTGAGGAGATGCTGGCATGATCCGTGAAGAACGTTTGCTGAAAGTGCTGCGTGCACCGCACGTATCTGAAAAAGCATCCGCTGCGATGGAAAAAAGCAACACCATCGTACTCAAAGTTGCCAAAGACGCGACCAAAGCAGAAATCAAAGCTGCAGTGCAGAAACTGTTTGAAGTCG
Source organism: Serratia sp. Ser99 (assembly GCF_024519545.1). Classification (NCBI taxonomy): domain Bacteria; kingdom Pseudomonadati; phylum Pseudomonadota; class Gammaproteobacteria; order Enterobacterales; family Yersiniaceae; genus Serratia; species Serratia sp. Ser99. The sequence continues at coordinate 3,122 of NZ_JALJRT010000022.1, forward strand.
AAGTCGAAGACGTGAACACCCTGGTAGTTAAAGGGAAAGTGAAACGTCACGGTCAGCGTGTTGGTCGTCGTAGCGACTGGAAAAAAGCTTACGTCACCCTGAAAGAAGGCCAGAACCTGGACTTCATCGGCGGCGCAGAGTAAGTCGGAGGAGTAAGAACAATGGCAATTGTTAAATGTAAACCTACATCTCCGGGTCGTCGCCACGTTGTTAAAGTGGTTAACCCTGAGCTGCACAAGGGTAAACCTTATGCCCCGCTGCTTGAGAAACTGAGCAAAAGCGGTGGTCGTAACAACAATGGCCGTATCACCACCCGTCATATCGGTGGTGGCCACAAGCAACATTATCGTCTGGTTGACTTCAAACGCAACAAAGACGGTGTGGCTGCAGTGGTTGAGCGTCTGGAGTACGATCCGAACCGTTCCGCGAACATCGCGCTGGTTCTGTACAAAGACGGCGAACGCCGTTACATCCTGGCGCCGAAAGGCCTGAAAGCTGGTGACCAGATCCAATCTGGCGTTGATGCTGCAATCAAGGTAGGTAACACCCTGCCAATGCGCAACATCCCAGTGGGTTCAACGGTTCACAACGTAGAAATGAAACCAGGTAAAGGCGGCCAGATGGCTCGTTCTGCTGGTGCCTACGTTCAGATCGTTGCACGTGATGGTTCCTACGTAACTCTGCGTCTGCGCTCAGGCGAAATGCGTAAAGTTCCAGTTGATTGCCGCGCCACCCTGGGTGAAGTCGGTAACGCTGAACATATGCTTCGCGTTCTGGGTAAAGCAGGTGCTGCACGTTGGCGTGGTGTTCGTCCTACCGTTCGCGGTACGGCGATGAACCCGGTAGATCACCCGCACGGTGGTGGTGAAGGTCGTAACTTTGGTAAGCACCCGGTAACCCCGTGGGGCGTTCAGACCAAAGGTAAGAAGACCCGTAGCAACAAGCGTACTGATAAGTTCATCGTACGTCGCCGTAGCAAAAAATAATTAGAGGATAAGCCATGCCACGTTCTCTCAAGAAAGGTCCTTTTATTGACCTGCACTTGCTGAAGAAGGTAGAGAAAGCGGTGGAAAGCGGTGACAAGAAGCCTTTGCGCACTTGGTCCCGTCGTTCAACGATCTTTCCTAACATGATCGGTTTGACCATCGCTGTCCATAATGGTCGTCAGCACGTACCAGTGTTCGTTTCCGATGAAATGGTCGGTCACAAACTGGGTGAATTCGCGCCGACTCGTACTTATCGCGGCCATGCGGCTGATAAAAAAGCTAAAAAGCGCTAAGGTAGGAGGAAGAGATGGAAACTATCGCTAAACATCGCCACGCTCGTTCTTCTGCTCAGAAGGTTCGCCTTGTTGCAGACCTGATCCGCGGTAAGAAAGTGTCGCAAGCTCTGGAAACTCTGACCTACACCAACAAGAAAGCTGCTGGTCTGGTTAAGAAAGTGCTGGAGTCTGCCATTGCTAACGCAGAACACAACGATGGCGCTGACATCGATGATCTGAAAGTCACGAAAATCTTCGTAGACGAAGGCCCAAGCATGAAGCGCATTATGCCGCGTGCAAAAGGTCGTGCAGATCGCATCCTGAAGCGCACCAGCCACATTACTGTGGTTGTGTCCGATCGCTGAGACTCTGGAGACTAGCAATGGGTCAGAAAGTACATCCTAATGGTATTCGCCTGGGTATTGTCAAACCTTGGAACTCTACTTGGTATGCGAATACCAAAGAATTCGCTGACAACCTGGACAGCGACTTTAAAGTTCGTCAATTCCTGATTAAGGAACTGGCGAAAGCTTCCGTTTCTCGCATCGTTATCGAGCGTCCTGCGAAGAGCATCCGTGTGACTATTCACACTGCTCGTCCAGGCATCGTTATCGGCAAGAAAGGCGAAGATGTCGAAAAACTGCGTAAGGTCGTAGCGGATATCGCTGGCGTTCCTGCGCAAATTAACATCGCCGAAGTCCGTAAACCGGAACTTGACGCTAAATTGGTTGCTGACAGCATCACTTCACAGCTGGAACGTCGCGTTATGTTCCGTCGTGCTATGAAGCGTGCTGTACAGAACGCAATGCGTCTTGGCGCTAAAGGTATCAAAGTTGAAGTAAGCGGCCGTCTTGGCGGTGCTGAAATCGCGCGTACCGAATGGTACCGTGAAGGTCGTGTTCCGTTGCACACACTGCGTGCGGATATCGATTACAACACATCTGAAGCGCACACCACTTATGGTGTAATCGGCGTTAAGGTATGGATCTTCAAAGGTGAGATCCTGGGTGGTATGGCTGCAGTTGAACAACCGGAACCGGCTGCTCAACCTAAAAAGCAGCAGCGTAAAGGCCGCAAGTAAGGAGAGTCGCTGATGTTACAACCAAAGCGTACAAAATTCCGTAAGATGCACAAAGGCCGCAACCGTGGTCTGGCGCAGGGTACGGATGTTAGCTTCGGCACTTTCGGTCTGAAAGCTGTTGGCCGTGGCCGTCTGACTGCTCGTCAAATCGAAGCAGCTCGTCGTGCAATGACTCGTGCAGTTAAGCGTCAAGGTAAAATTTGGATCCGTGTATTCCCGGACAAACCAATTACCGAGAAGCCGCTCGAAGTGCGTATGGGTAAAGGTAAGGGTAACGTGGAGTATTGGGTTGCCCTGATCCAACCTGGGAAAGTCCTGTACGAAATGGACGGTGTACCAGAAGAGGTCGCCCGTGAGGCATTCAAGCTGGCTGCAGCTAAATTGCCGATCAAAACCACCTTTGTAACTAAGACGGTGATGTAATGAAAGCACAAGAGCTGCGTGAAAAAAGCGTTGAAGAGCTGAACACTGAGCTGCTCAACCTGCTGCGTGAGCAATTTAACTTGCGCATGCAGGCGGCAAGTGGCCAGCTGCAACAAACTCACCTGTTGAAACAAGTGCGTCGTAACGTCGCACGCGTTAAGACTTTACTGACTGAAAAGGCGGGTGTGTAAATGACTGATATTATCCGTACTCTGCAGGGTCGTGTTGTTAGTGACAAAATGGAGAAATCCATGGTTGTTGCTATCGAGCGCACGGTGAAGCACCCGATCTACGGGAAATTCATCAAGCGTACGACCAAGCTGCACGTACATGACGAGAACAACGAATGTGGTATCGGTGACGTGGTAGAAATCCGCGAATGCCGTCCACTGTCTAAGACTAAGTCTTGGACGTTGGTTCGCGTTGTAGAGAAAGCGATTCTGTAATAGAGTAGCTGGCTCTAACTTAATAAACGGCTCAGAAAATGAGCCGTTTATTTTTTCTACCCATACTCTGGAAGCGGTGTTATAATGCTGCGCCCTCGGTTATGGGGCTTTTCAACGACCTAGTAATAGGTCCTAAAGTTGTAGTTGACATTAGCGGAGCACTAACATGATCCAAGAACAGACTATGCTGAACGTGGCCGACAACTCCGGTGCACGTCGCGTAATGTGTATCAAGGTTCTAGGTGGCTCGCACCGTCGCTACGCAGGCATCGGCGACGTCATCAAAATTACCATCAAGGAAGCAATTCCTCGCGGTAAGGTGAAGAAAGGCGATGTGCTGAAGGCGGTAGTGGTGCGCACCAAGAAGGGTGTACGTCGCCCGGACGGTTCTGTCATTCGCTTCGATGGTAATGCATGCGTTATTTTGAACAATAACAGCGAGCAACCTATCGGTACGCGTATTTTTGGGCCGGTAACTCGTGAACTGCGTAATGAGAAGTTCATGAAAATTATCTCTCTGGCACCAGAAGTACTCTAAGGAGCGAACCATGGCAGCGAAAATCCGTCGTGATGACGAAGTTATCGTGCTTACCGGGAAAGACAAAGGTAAACGCGGTAAAGTAAAAAATGTCCTGTCTGCTGGCAAGGTCATTGTTGAAGGTATCAACCTGGTTAAGAAACATCAGAAGCCGGTTCCGGCCCTGAACCAACCAGGTGGCATTGTTGAAAAAGAAGCTGCAATTCAGGTTTCTAACATTGCTCTCTTCAACACGGCTACCGGTAAGGCTGACCGTGTAGGCTTTAGATTCGAAGACGGCAAAAAAGTCCGTTTCTTCAAGTCTAACAGCGAAACTATCAAGTAATTTGGAGTAATACGATGGCGAAACTGCATGATTACTACAAAGACGAAGTAGTTAAAAAACTCATGACTGAGTTTAGCTACGCTTCTGTCATGCAAGTCCCTCGGGTCGAGAAGATCACCCTGAATATGGGTGTTGGTGAAGCGATCGCTGACAAGAAACTGCTGGATAACGCAGCAGCTGATCTGGCAGCAATCTCCGGTCAAAAACCGTTCATCACCAAAGCCCGCAAATCTGTTGCAGGCTTCAAAATCCGCCAGGGCTATCCGATCGGCTGTAAAGTAACTCTGCGTGGCGAGCGCATGTGGGAGTTCTTTGAGCGTCTGATTTCCATTGCTGTTCCACGTATCCGTGACTTCCGTGGCTTGTCCGCTAAGTCATTCGATGGCCGTGGTAACTACAGCATGGGTGTGCGTGAGCAAATCATCTTCCCAGAAATCGACTACGACAAAGTCGATCGCGTTCGTGGCTTGGATATTACCATTACCACTACTGCGAAATCTGATGATGAAGGCCGCGCGCTGTTGGCTGCTTTTAACTTCCCGTTCCGTAAGTAAGGCAGGGTTACTGATGGCTAAGCAATCAATGAAAGCACGCGAAGTTGTTCGCGTGAAACTGGCTGAAAAGTACCGCGCAAAACGCGAGGAACTGAAAGCTATCATTTCTGGTGTGAACTCGTCCGACGAAGAACGTTGGGATGCTGTTCTCAAGCTGCAAACTCTGCCGCGTGATTCCAGCCCGTCTCGTCAGCGTAAGCGCTGCCGCCAAACTGGCCGTCCACATGGTTATGTGGGCAAATTCGGGTTGAGCCGTATCAAGTTACGTGAAGCCGCTATGCGCGGTGAAGTACCTGGCTTGAAAAAGGCTAGCTGGTAATTACCAATTGAATCACGGGAGTAAAGACAGATGAGCATGCAAGATCCGATCGCGGATATGCTGACCCGTATCCGTAACGGTCAAGCCGCGAACAAAGTTGCGGTCACCATGCCTTCCTCCAAGCTGAAAGTGGCAATTGCCAACCTGCTGAAGGAAGAAGGTTTTATTGAAGATTTCAAAATCGAAGGCGACGCCAAGCCTGTTCTGGAACTGGTACTGAAGTACTTCCAGGGCAAGGCAGTGGTAGAAAGCATTCAGCGAATCAGCCGTCCAGGTCTGCGCATCTATAAGAAAAAAGATGAGCTGCCAAAAGTTATGGCCGGTTTGGGTATCGCTGTTGTTTCTACCTCTAAAGGTGTTATGACCGATCGTGCAGCTCGCCAAGCAGGTCTTGGTGGCGAGATTATCTGCTACGTAGCTTAATTCGGGAGGAAAGAATGTCTCGTGTTGCAAAAGCACCCGTCGTCATTCCTGCCGGCGTAGAGGTAAAACTCAACGGTCAGGTTATTTCGATTAAGGGTAAGAACGGCGAGCTGACTCGTACTGTCCACGACGCCGTTGAAGTGAAGCAAGAAGCTAACGCACTGACTTTCGCTCCGCGCGAAGGTTTTGCTAACGCCTGGGCCCAAGCGGGTACTACGCGCGCTCTGCTGAACGCAATGGTAGTTGGTGTTACCGAAGGCTTCACCAAGAAGCTTCAACTGGTAGGTGTTGGTTATCGTGCTGCTGTTAAAGGCAACGTGGTGAATTTAGCCTTAGGCTTCTCTCACCCAGTCGATCACCAGCTGCCAGCAGGTATTACTGCTGAATGCCCAAGCCAAACTGAAATCGTGCTGAAAGGCGCTGATAAACAAGTTATTGGCCAGGTTGCTGCAGATCTGCGTGCCTACCGCCGTCCTGAGCCTTACAAAGGCAAGGGTGTCCGTTACGCCGACGAAGTCGTGCGTACCAAAGAGGCTAAGAAGAAGTAAGGTAACACTATGGATAAGAAATCTGCTCGTATCCGTCGTGCGACCCGCGCACGCCGTAAGCTCAAAGAACTGGGTGCAACCCGCCTGGTGGTACATCGTACCCCGCGTCACATTTACGCACAGGTAATTGCTCCAAATGGTTCTGAAGTACTGGTAGCCGCTTCTACTTTAGAAAAAGCTATCACTGAGCAACTGAAGTATTCCGGTAACAAAGACGCAGCAGCTGCCGTAGGTAAAACTCTGGCTGAGCGCGCGTTGGAAAAAGGGATCTCTAAAGTTTCCTTTGACCGTTCCGGTTTCCAATATCATGGTCGAGTCCAGGCACTGGCAGATGCTGCCCGTGAAGCTGGCCTTCAGTTCTAAGGAAGAGGTTTAAGATGGCTCACATCGAAAAACAAGCTGGCGAACTGCAGGAAAAGCTGATCGCGGTAAACCGCGTATCTAAAACCGTAAAAGGTGGCCGTATTTTCAGCTTTACCGCACTGACAGTAGTTGGTGATGGTAACGGTCGCGTTGGTTTTGGCTACGGCAAAGCACGCGAAGTTCCGGCAGCGATCCAGAAAGCGATGGAAAAAGCCCGTCGCAACATGATGAATGTCGCGCTGAACAGCGGCACCCTGCAGCACCCTGTTAAAGGTGCTCATACGGGTTCCCGTGTGTTCATGCAGCCGGCTTCCGAAGGTACCGGTATTATTGCCGGTGGTGCAATGCGCGCCGTCCTGGAAGTCGCTGGGGTGCACAACGTATTGGCTAAAGCTTATGGTTCCACCAACCCGATCAACGTGGTTCGTGCAACTATTGATGCTTTGGCAAATATGAAGTCCCCTGAAATGGTCGCTGCCAAGCGTGGTAAATCCGTTGCAGACATTCTGGGGTAATTGACCATGGCTAAGACTATCAAAGTAACACAAGTTCGCAGCTCCATTGGCCGTCTGCCGAAGCATAAAGCTACACTGCTCGGTCTGGGTCTGCGTCGTATTGGTCACACCGTAGAGCGCGAGGATACTCCTGCTGTACGCGGTATGATCAACCTGGTTTCCTACATGGTTAAAGTTGAGGAGTAACAGATGCGTTTAAATACTCTGTCTCCGGCTGAAGGTGCCAAGCATGCGCCGAAGCGTGTAGGTCGTGGTATTGGTTCTGGCCTGGGTAAAACCGCTGGTCGTGGTCACAAAGGTCAGAACTCACGTTCTGGCGGTGGCGTACGTCGTGGTTTTGAAGGTGGTCAGATGCCTTTATATCGTCGTTTGCCGAAATTCGGCTTCACCTCGCGCAAAGCTATGATCACGGCAGAAGTTCGTCTGTCTGAACTGGCTCTTGTTGAAGGCGACGTAATCGACCTGAACACGCTGAAAGCCGCTAACGTTGTTGGTACCCAGATCGAATTCGCGAAAGTTATGCTTTCTGGCGAAATCGCTCGTCCGGTTACCCTGCGTGGTCTGCGTGTCACCAAAGGCGCTCGTGCTGCTATCGAAGCTGCTGGCGGTAAAATTGAGGAATAAGTAGCAGATGGCTAAGCAACCAGGATTAGATTTTCAAAGTGCTAAAGGCGGGCTCGGCGAGCTGAAGCGCAGACTTTTGTTTGTCATCGGCGCGCTGATTGTCTTCCGTATCGGCTCTTTTATTCCGATTCCTGGTATCGATGCCACTGTGCTTGCCAAATTGCTTGAGCAGCAGAGAGGCACTATCATTGAAATGTTTAACATGTTCTCTGGTGGTGCCCTCAGCCGTGCTTCTATCTTTGCTCTGGGGATCATGCCGTATATTTCGGCATCGATCATTATCCAGCTGTTAACGGTGGTTCATCCAGCGTTAGCAGAAATCAAGAAAGAAGGGGAGGCTGGCCGTCGCAAGATTAGCCAGTACACCCGCTACGGTACGCTGGTGTTGGCCATATTCCAGTCGATCGGTATTGCTACCGGTCTGCCGAATATGCCTGGTATGCAAGGTCTGGTGTTAAACCCAGGCTTTGCATTCTACTTTACTGCTGTAGTGAGTCTGGTTACCGGGACAATGTTCCTGATGTGGCTGGGCGAACAGATTACTGAGCGCGGTATCGGCAACGGTATTTCGATCATTATCTTCGCAGGTATTGTAGCGGGACTTCCGCCGGCAGTGGCCCATACTATTGAGCAAGCCCGGCAAGGCGACCTGCACTTCCTCCTGTTGCTGTTGGTTGCAGTATTAGTGTTTGCAGTAACCTTCTTCGTTGTTTTCATAGAACGTGGTCAACGTCGTATCGTCGTTAACTATGCGAAGCGTCAACAAGGTCGTCGTGTTTATGCAGCACAGAGCACACACTTACCGTTGAAAGTGAATATGGCAGGGGTAATCCCGGCAATCTTCGCTTCCAGCATTATTCTGTTCCCGGCCACGATTGCATCATGGTTTGGGGGCGGTACCGGTTGGAACTGGCTGACAACGATTTCGCTGTATTTGCAGCCAGGGCAACCGCTTTATGTGTTACTCTATGCGTCTGCAATCATCTTCTTCTGTTTCTTTTACACGGCGTTGGTTTTCAACCCGCGTGAGACAGCAGATAACCTGAAGAAGTCCGGTGCCTTCGTACCAGGAATTCGTCCGGGAGAGCAAACGGCGAAGTACATCGATAAAGTAATGACGCGTTTAACCCTGGTGGGCGCGATGTACATTACTTTCATCTGCCTGATCCCGGAGTTCATGCGTGATGCAATGAAAGTACCATTCTACTTTGGTGGTACCTCGCTACTGATCGTGGTTGTCGTCATCATGGACTTTATGGCTCAAGTGCAAACTCTGATGATGTCAAGTCAGTACGAGTCTGCATTGAAGAAAGCAAACCTGAAAGGCTATAACCGCTAATCAGGTGCGTTTGAGAAGTTACGGAGAGTAAAAATGAAAGTTCGTGCTTCCGTCAAGAAATTATGTCGTAACTGCAAAATCGTTAAGCGTAACGGTGTCGTTCGTGTGATTTGCAGCGCCGAGCCGAAGCATAAACAGCGTCAAGGCTGATTATCTCGCATATTTTTCTTGCAAAGTTGGGTTGAGCTGGCTAGATTAGCCAGCCAATCTTTTGTATGTAGCTGCAACATTATTTGAGTATCCTGAAAACGGGCTTTTCAGAATGGTGTTGCCGTATAAAATAGTAGGAGTGCATAGTGGCCCGTATAGCAGGCATTAACATTCCTGATCATAAACATACCGTAATCGCCTTAACGTCGATCTTCGGAATCGGTAAAACCCGCTCACAGTCTATCTGTGCAGCTACGGGTATTGCTGAACATGTTAAGATCAGTGAGCTGTCTGAAGAGCAAATTGAACAGCTGCGTGAAGCAGTCGCCAAATTCACTGTAGAAGGTGATTTGCGTCGTGAAGTTACCCTGAGCATCAAGCGTCTGATGGATCTTGGTACATACCGTGGTTTGCGTCATCGTCGTGGTCTGCCAGTTCGCGGTCAGCGTACGAAGACCAACGCACGTACCCGTAAGGGTCCGCGTAAACCGATCAAGAAATAATCAGGGTGATTGAATAATGGCAAAGGCACCTGTTCGTACACGTAAGCGTGTAAGAAAGCAAGTCTCTGACGGCGTGGCTCATGTCCATGCTTCTTTCAACAACACCATTGTGACTATTACCGATCGTCAGGGTAACGCATTGGGTTGGGCAACTGCCGGTGGTTCTGGTTTCCGTGGTTCTCGTAAGTCAACTCCGTTTGCAGCTCAGGTTGCAGCCGAGCGTTGTGCTGACGCAGTAAAAGAATACGGTATCAAGAACCTGGAAGTTATGGTTAAGGGACCGGGTCCGGGTCGCGAATCAACTATTCGTGCACTGAACGCCGCAGGTTTCCGCATCACTAACATTACTGATGTGACTCCTATCCCTCACAACGGTTGTCGTCCGCCGAAAAAGCGTCGCGTATAACGCTGCTTTTAGGTTAGTTGGAGAAAGAAAATGGCAAGATATTTGGGTCCTAAGCTCAAGCTTAGCCGCCGTGAGGGCACAGACTTGTTCCTGAAGTCTGGCGTTCGCGCGATCGATACCAAGTGTAAAATTGAGCAACCGCCTGGTCAACACGGTGCGCGTAAACCGCGTCTGTCTGACTATGGTGTACAGTTACGTGAGAAGCAAAAAGTTCGCCGTATGTACGGTGTTCTGGAGCGTCAATTCCGTAACTATTACAAAGAAGCAGCACGCCTGAAGGGCAACACCGGTGCAAACCTGTTGCAACTGCTGGAAGGTCGTCTGGACAACGTTGTTTACCGTATGGGCTTCGGCGCTACTCGTGCAGAGTCACGTCAGTTGGTTAGCCACAAAGCAATTATGGTAAATGGTCGCGTTGTTAACATCGCTTCTTATCAGGTATCTCCGAATGACGTAGTCAGCATCCGCGAGAAAGCTAAAAAGCAATCTCGTGTTAAAGCTTCTCTGGAGCTGGCTGAGCAGCGTGAAAAGCCGACTTGGCTTGAAGTTGATGCTGCTAAGATGGAAGGCGTGTTCAAGCGTATGCCTGAACGTACCGATCTGTCTGCGGACATTAACGAACACCTGATCGTCGAGCTTTACTCCAAGTAAGGCTTAGTACCAAAGAGAGGACACAATGCAGGGTTCTGTGACAGAGTTTCTAAAACCGCGCCTGGTAGATATCGAGCAAGTCAGTTCGACGCACGCCAAGGTGACCCTTGAGCCTTTAGAGCGTGGCTTTGGCCATACTCTTGGCAACGCACTGCGCCGTATTCTGCTTTCATCTATGCCGGGTTGCGCGGTGACCGAGGTTGAGATTGATGGTGTACTGCACGAGTACAGCACCAAAGAAGGCGTACAGGAAGATATCCTGGAGATCCTGCTCAACCTGAAAGGGCTGGCGGTGAGAGTTCAAGGCAAAGATGAAGTTATTCTTACCCTGAATAAATCTGGCATTGGCCCTGTGACCGCTGCCGACATTACCCATGATGGTGATGTCGAAATCGTCAAGCCTCAGCACGTGATCTGCCACCTGACCGATGAAAACGCTGCTATCAGCATGCGTATCAAAGTTCAACGTGGTCGTGGTTATGTGCCGGCTTCTGCCCGAATTCATTCGGAAGAAGATGAGCGCCCGATCGGTCGTCTGTTGGTTGACGCATGCTATAGCCCTGTAGAGCGTATTGCCTACAATGTTGAAGCAGCGCGTGTAGAACAGCGTACTGACCTGGACAAGCTGGTAATCGAAATGGAAACCAATGGCACGATCGATCCTGAAGAGGCGATCCGCCGTGCGGCAACCATCCTGGCCGAACAACTTGAAGCCTTCGTTGACTTGCGTGATGTACGTCAACCGGAAGTTAAAGAAGAAAAACCAGAGTTCGATCCGATCCTGCTGCGCCCTGTTGACGATCTGGAATTGACTGTCCGCTCTGCTAACTGCCTTAAGGCAGAAGCTATCCACTACATCGGTGATCTGGTACAGCGTACCGAGGTTGAGTTGCTGAAAACGCCGAACCTGGGTAAAAAATCTCTTACTGAGATTAAAGACGTGCTGGCCTCCCGTGGACTTTCTCTGGGCATGCGCCTGGAAAATTGGCCACCGGCAAGCATTGCTGACGAGTAACCGGATCACAGGTTAAGGTTTTACTGAGAAGGATAAGGTCATGCGCCATCGTAAGAGTGGTCGTCAACTGAACCGTAACAGCAGCCATCGCCAGGCTATGTTCCGTAACATGGCCGGCTCTTTGGTTCGTCATGAGATCATCAAGACGACCTTGCCAAAAGCGAAAGAGCTGCGTCGCGTTGTTGAGCCGCTGATTACTCTTGCCAAGACCGACAGCGTAGCTAATCGTCGTCTGGCATTCGCCCGTACTCGTGATAACGAGATCGTGGCAAAACTGTTTAACGAGCTGGGCCCGCGTTTCGCGAGCCGTGCCGGTGGTTACACTCGCATTCTGAAGTGTGGCTTCCGCGCAGGCGACAACGCGCCGATGGCATACATCGAGCTGGTTGATCGTGCTGAGTCTCAAGCAGAAGTAGCAACTGCAGAGTAATCTGTAGACGCGTAAAAAAACCGGGCTTGCCCGGTTTTTTTACGTCCATAATCAGCCAAACGTGCGTTCTTTCCCCGTCAGGCTTAAGATCCCCCTCCCTATCCGCTATGCTAACGCTATTCATCAGTCAGTTGAGAGAGTATGTTATGTGGCTACTTGATCAGTGGGCGGAGCGCCATATTCTTGATGCGCAGGCGAAAGGTGAGTTAGATAACTTGCCCGGCCAGGGGCAGCCACTAGAGTTGGATGATGACAGTGCCGTGCCCGCTGAATTGCGGACAGGTTTTCGCCTGCTAAAAAATGCTGGCTATCTACCTGCCGAGCTCGAAGATCGTAAAGAGGCTTTGAACATTGCCCGTTTGCTACAGGGAATTGATAGCGAACATCCAGACTATGCCGAACTTGGCAAGCGAATGGCCCTGTTGGAACATCGTCTTCGTCAGGCTGGAATGAGCACAGATTTTTTACACGGTGAATATCAGAGAGCATTGAGCAGCAAATTTTCGCCGGAGGAAGAGTGATGTTTAAGATAGGGCAACTGGCAAAACTTGCCGATGTGACGCCGGATACCGTGCGTTATTACGAGAAGCAGGGAATGATGGATCATAACATTCGTACCGAAGGCGGCTATCGCTTGTACAGCGATCAAGACCTGCAGCGGTTGCGCTTTATCCGTTATGCCAAGCAGCTCGGTTTTACGCTGGAAACCATTGCTGAATTGCTGTCGATCCGTGTCGATCCTGAGCATCATACCTGCCAGGAATCGAAGTCGATCGTCGATGCGCGTCTGAGCGAAGTCGAGAACAAGCTTAAGGAATTAACGCGGATGCGTGAGTCGCTAAAGCGCCTTAGTGATGCCTGCTGCGGAAGCGCACATACCAGCAATTATTGCTCGATTCTGGAAGCGCTGGAACAGGGCGCCAGCGATGAAAAAGTGAAAAAGGGTGCCTGACAGGCTTGCCGGCCCTTTAATTTTTATACTGCTGGCAGTATTATCTTCTCGTTTTATAACCATAGACAAACAAGGTGAATTACCATGACTCAATACCGACATACTAAAGGTAAGATCCAGGACAATGCCATTGAGGCACTGTTGCATGATCCACTATTTCGCCAACGGGTAGAGAAAAATACCAAAGGGAAAGGCAGCTACCGGCGTAAAGACAAACACGCAAAAGGCGGTAATTGGGAGGCCAGTGGCAAACTATCAAATGATAATTTACCACTGGCCTTCTGGTTTTAAGGCATTAAAAAAGCCATCTGATTTAGATGGCTTTTTATTAGCACAGGATTAACTGATTTACAGTTTTGGTTGCTGCTGATGACTGAGCAAATCGCGAATTTCAGTCAGAAGCTTCTCTTCTGCAGTTGGCACAGGTGGTGCGGCTGGCGCTTCTTCCTGTTTGCGACGTACTTTGTTCATTAACTTAATTGCCAGGAAAATAGCAAAGGCAACAATAACAAAATCAAAAACGGTTTGAATGAATGAACCGTAGTTCATCACTACTGCAGGCACCGCGCCCTGAGCTTCGCGTAACACCAGGTGGAACTGTTTGAAGTCAACGCCGCCGATCAGTAAACCCAGCGGTGGCATGATGATATCTGCAACGAAAGACGATACGATCTTGCCGAATGCTGCACCGATAATCACACCGACTGCCAAATCAACCACGTTGCCACGCATGGCAAACTCACGAAACTCTTTCATCATACTCATAGAACGCACCCCTTGCAGAATTAATAACTCAAGTTTAACAAAGCAATTTCCCTTTGCCACAATAAGCAGAGAAAAGTTTTTATCTCTTCTTACCCACGGCAACGAATATCAACCTGATTATAGACCATGGGACAATTAATTCGTTCTACAGGAAGAACGGACTTGGTTGGAACAAACGTTCAACGTCAGGAACGAATTTTTTATCGGTAATAAACATAATGACGTGATCGCCCTGTTCGATTTTGCTGCTGCCGTTGGCGATAATTACGTCATCACCGCGGACAATGGCGCCAATGGTCGTGCCCGGCGGTAATTTAATATCTTCAACGATACGCCCAACTACTTTTGAGGTGCTCTCGTCACCGTGTGCAATAGCTTCAATGGCCTCTGCCACGCCGCGCCGTAGCGATGAAACACTGACGATATCTGCTTTACGTACGTGGCCCAGCAACGCTGAGATCGTGGCTTGCTGAGGGGAAATGGCAATGTCGATGACGCTGCCCTGCACCAGGTCAACGTAGGCGCGACGCTGAATTAACACCATCACCTTTTTGGCACCCATGCGTTTGGCGAGCATGGCAGACATGATGTTGGCTTCGTCATCATTGGTGATGGCGATAAAAACATCGACCTGATCAACATGTTCTTCTGCCAATAACTCCTGGTCAGAGGCATCGCCATAGAACACGATGGTGTCATGCAGCTGTTCGGCCAGCTCCGTGGCGCGTTGCTGATTACGTTCGATCAGCTTCACGTTGTAGGATTTCTCCAAGCGCTGCGCCAGGCCTGCACCAACGTTACCGCCGCCGACAATCATGATGCGTTTATAAGGTTTTTCCAGCCGTTGTAGCTCACTCATTACCGCGCGGATATGCTGTGAAGCCGCAACAAAGAACACTTCGTCTCCGGCTTCGATAATTGTAGAGCCCTGTGGGCGGATCGGCCGATCCTGACGGAATATAGCGGCAACGCGGGTATCGATATGCGGCATATGCTCACGCATAGAAGACAGGGCATTACCCACCAACGGGCCGCCGTAATAGGCTTTTACTGCAGCGATGCTGACTTTGCCTTCTGCAAAGTTCACCACCTGTAATGCTCCAGGGTATTCAATTAATTTATAGATGTAATCGATAACCAGTTGTTCAGGCGAGATCAAATGGTCAATGGGCACCGCTTCAGGTTGAAACAGTTTCTCTGATTCACGGATATATTCAGGCGCGCGGATACGGGCGATTCGGTTCGGCGTATTAAACAGCGAATAGGCAATCTGACAGGCAATCATGTTGGTTTCGTCAGAGTTAGTGACCGCAACCAGCATGTCGGCATCTTCTGCGCCTGCTTCTCGCAGTACGCGTGGATGGGAACCGTAGCCCTGAACAACCCGCAGGTCGAACTTATCCTGCAGCTGACGCAGACGGCCAGAGTCGGTATCCACGACGGTAATGTCGTTGTTTTCGCCTACCAGGTTTTCCGCCAGTGTTCCACCAACCTGACCGGCACCAAGAATAATTATTTTCATTCGCTTCTCTGCTTCACACTGAAACCGCTGAAGGTTTTCTGAAAGGGCGCAACAGCCGCGCCCTGAATACTGAATAGCTACATTTTAATCAGCTTAGCGTAAAAGAAGCCATCTCCATCCTCCGGATGGGGAAGATTCTGTCGGCCAGGCTGCTGTTCATCGCCGGTTTCAACCAGACGGGCTTCGGGATGGCGCTGGAGGAAAGCGGTAATCTGCTCCGCGTTCTCTGCCGGCAAAATTGAGCAGGTAGCGTATACCATCACACCGCCCTTTTTGAGATGTGGCCAAATGGCTTCGATAATCTCGGCCTGCAGCGTAGCCAGTTCAGCGATGTCACTATCGCGACGCAACCATTTGATATCCGGATGACGGCGGATCACACCCGTGGCAGAGCACGGTGCATCCAGCAAAATGCGATCGAATTGCTTATCACCACACCAGTCTTGCGGTGTACGTCCATCGCCTTGCTTGACCTCGGCGTGTAAACGCAGGCGTTGCAGGTTTTCTTTGACTCGACTCAGGCGTTGCTCATCGATATCGACCGCCATGACATGAGCTTTGGGCGCAGCTTCCAGAATATGCGTGGTTTTGCCGCCGGGAGCGGCACACAAATCGAGGATCTGTTCTCCGTCTTGCGGATCCAGCAGATCGACACAACCCTGAGCGGAAGCATCCTGCACGGTAACCCAGCCGTCGGCAAATCCCGGCAGGTCGGTAACGGCGCATGGCGCCAGCAGGCGTATTGCATCGCGATATTCGGTATGGGGTTCGGCTGCAATACCCGCCTGCGCCATCAGCTGCAAATAATCTTCACGGGTGTGATGAAGTCGGCTGACACGCAGCCACATCGGTGGTTTCTGATTATTGGCATCGACGATTTGTTCCCACTGCGCGGGGTAGGCTTGCTGGATACGTTTCAAAAGCCAGCTTGGATGCAGATAGCGGCTGTCATTATTGGCGGCGCGTTGCAGCAACTCTTCCTGCTGTCGTTGGAACTGGCGCAATACACCGTTGATCAGCCCTTTAAGCTGCGGCCGTTTCAGCGCGACGGCGCCTTCTACCGTTTCCGCCAGCACTGCATGGGCTGGGATGCGGGTATACAGCAGTTGGTACAGGCCGACCATCAGCAGATAGTGCAGCGTGCGCTGTTTGCCGGTCATTGGCTTGGCCATCAATTGCTGAATACACCATTCCACCTGTGGCAGCACGCGCAGGGTGCCGAAGCATAACTCCTGCAGCAGAGCGCGGTCTTTGTCAGAAATGGATTTTTGCAGTGGCGGCAAGACAGTACTGAGAGATTGGCCCTGATCCAGCACCTGGCCGATGGCTTTGGCTGCGATGCTTCGGAGATTGTAGTTGTTTTTCATAGGCTAAAGCGGGTAGCGATCGGCATTAAGAAAGAAACAGCCCGGCGATTATCGGCCGGGCAGTGAGGGCGGCTTATAACCGGTTACCCGGTGTAAACCATTCACGACGTGAGTTCAGCAGATCCTGTGCCGACATGGGTTTTTTGCCCGCTGGCTGCAACTGAGTCAGGTTAAGGATACCCTCGGCGGTAGCAACCTGAATGCCGTGTTTGTCGGCATGAACGATGGTGCCGGGTTCCGCATTGGCGTTTTGTTCCAACACCGTGGCTTGCCACACTTTTACCGGCTGATCGTCAATGGTGAAATAGCTGACTGGCCACGGGTTAAAGGCGCGGATGCAGCGTTCTAGCTGCACGGCTGACAAGCTCCAGTCGAGGCGAGCTTCTTCTTTGCTCAGCTTCTCGGCGTAGGTGACCAGCGACTCATCCTGCACTTCACGTTTGGCAGAACCTTCAGCCATTTGCTGCAGCGTGGTCAACATGCCCTGCGGGCCGAGCTGCGCCAGTTTGTCATACAGACTGGCACTGGTGTCATCGGCTTCAATCGGGCAGGCGATTTTGTACATCATATCGCCGGTGTCAAGACCTACGTCCATTTGCATGATGGTGACGCCAGTTTCGTTATCGCCGGCCCAGAGTGAACGCTGGATCGGCGCGGCGCCACGCCAGCGTGGCAGCAGGGAACCGTGGACGTTGATGCAGCCAAGTCGCGGCATATCCAGCACCGCTTTCGGCAAGATCAGCCCATAAGCCACGACGACCATCACATCGGCGTTGAGATCGGCCACCAGGTGCTGGTTTTCTTCCGGGCGCAGTGATTTTGGCTGAAATACCGGTAATTGATGCTGCTCGGCCAAAACCTTGACCGGGCTTGGCGTCAGCTTGTTACCGCGGCCGGCAGGGCGGTCAGGCTGGGTGAAAACCCCGACAATCTGGTGCCCAGATGACAACAGCGCGTCAAGGTGACGCGCTGCGAAGTCTGGAGTTCCGGCGAAAATAATCCGTAAAGAGTCAGACACGTTGATTTCCTGATCGGTTAGGCGCGCGCGTTAAACTTGGCCAGTTTTTCCAGTTTCTGGCGGATACGCTGGCGCTTGAGTGGCGACAGGTAATCGACGAACAGTTTGCCAACCAGGTGATCCATCTCGTGCTGAATACAGATGGCCAGCAGATCGTCGGCTTCTAGCTCAAAAGGCTTGCCGTCGCGATCCAGCGCTCTGATTTTCACGTTAGCGGCGCGCGGAACTAAAGCACGCTGCTCAGGAATGGAAAGGCAACCTTCCTCGATCCCGGTTTCGCCGCTTTTTTCCAGCAGCTCCGGGTTGATCAGCACCAGGCGCTGATCGCGGTTTTCAGAAACGTCAATGACGATAATGCGCTGATGGATATCCACCTGTGTCGCAGCCAGGCCAATGCCTTCCTC
Source organism: Serratia sp. Ser99 (assembly GCF_024519545.1). Classification (NCBI taxonomy): domain Bacteria; kingdom Pseudomonadati; phylum Pseudomonadota; class Gammaproteobacteria; order Enterobacterales; family Yersiniaceae; genus Serratia; species Serratia sp. Ser99. The sequence goes on from NZ_JALJRT010000022.1 coordinate 21,064, forward strand.
TGCGTACATGGTTTCAAACATATCATCCACGATGCGCTGGATATTCGCATTGACTTCTTTTACCGGGGCCGCAACTTTGCGCAGCCGGTCGTCTGGGTAATGTAATACCTGCAATACTGACATATATCTTGAGATCTGTATCCGAGTGATAAACGAGGTTTAGCTTCTATTCTAGACATTTCCCGGCCTGATTGACAGCATTGCGCACCAATTGCTCGAATTGGTAATACCACCATTTTTTGCGAGGGAACAGGCGATGCAGGCACAGGAAATCGGCTTACGGATGCGCGGAGTCACTGGGCTTGGCACAGCGCAGGCCAGCCAGATAATACGGCAGTTGGTCTGGGCCGGTGGAGAACCTTCCCGCTTGCTGCATGACCTGGGGCTGAATGCCCGACAGCAGGCGCAGTTTCGCCAGGTGGATCCGCGTTATCTGGCTGCCACGCTTGCCTGGCTGGAACAGCCCGACCATTTTCTGTGGATCTACGGTGAGTGCGGCTATCCAGAGCGGTTGCTTCATATCGACGATGCCCCCTTGCTGCTGCTGGTCAAAGGCAATCCGGAAGCGGTGCAGCAGCCGCAAATCGCTATGGTCGGCAGCCGCCAGTTTAGCCACTATGGTGAGCACTGGGGCAATTACTTTACCACCGGTCTGGTTCACTGTGGGTTTACCATCACCAGCGGGTTGGCTCTTGGCATTGATAGCGTCTGCCATCGCGCAGCACTTGCGGCGGGAGGACAGACGGTGGCCGTTCTGGGCAGTGGGCTGGCCAATATCTATCCGCGCCGACATCGCCGTCTGGCCGAAGAGATCGCTGATAGTGGCGGGGCTTTGCTCTCAGAATATTTGGTCACCGATTTGCCGATGCCGGACCATTTTCCACGCCGTAACCGCATCATCAGTGGGTTAAGTCTGGGCGTGGTGGTAGTTGAAGCTTCTCTGCGCAGCGGAACGCTGATTACTGCCCGCTGTGCGCTTGATCAGGGGCGTGAGGTTTTCGCTTTACCCGGTGCGCTGGGTAACCCAATGAGTGAGGGAACACACTGGCTGATCCAACAGGGTGCTTACCTGGTAACCGGGCCGAAAGAGATCGCGGAACAGCTGGGAAGCGGCTTGCATTGGCTGTCGTTGAACGAAAATACAACTATTTGTGCGTCAGAAGCCGAAGTTGAATTGCCATTTGCCGATGTGTTGGCTAACGTAGGAGATGAGGTGACACCTGTTGACGTCGTCGCTGAACGTGCCGGCCAACCTGTGCCAGAGGTAGTAATCAAATTACTCGATCTGGAGTTAGCAGGGTGGATCGCAGCTGTACCCGGCGGCTATGTCCGAATAAGGAGGGCAGGCCATGTTCGACGTACTGATGTACTTGTTTGAAACTTATATCCACAATGAACCAGAGATGCGCGTCGATCAGGATCAACTGACTGATGATCTCGCTCAGGCGGGGTTTGATCGGGATGATATCTACAACGCGTTGAATTGGCTTGAAAAACTCGCTGACCTGCAGGAAGGCGAAAATGCGCCGTATTTTATGGATGCCGATCCGCTGGCCATGCGGATTTACACCGAAGAAGAAGGCGTGCGTTTGGATGCCAGTTGCCGTGGTTTCCTCCTGTTCCTGGAGCAGATTCAGGTATTGAACCTCGAAACCCGTGAAATGGTTATCGATCGTGTTATGGCTTTGGATAATACGGAATTCGATCTCGAAGATCTGAAATGGGTAGTGCTGATGGTGCTGTTTAATATCCCTGGGTATGAAAGCGCCTATCAGCAAATGGAAGAACTGTTGTTTGAAGTAAACGAAGGTTATCTGCACTGAGCCGATAACATCTATAGAAGAAGTTATGACAAAAGCCGCGATTTTTGCCGCCAGGCAAAATGAACCCTGTCCGGAATGTGGGGCCGAATTGGTGATCCGCAGTGGTCGCCACGGCCCTTTTCTCGGCTGTTCCCGTTACCCTGAGTGCCAACATATTCGACCGCTAAAAGCGCAGGCCGATGGGCACATCGTCAAGATGTTGGACGGGCAGGAATGCCCCAAATGCCAGGCGACGCTGGCATTGCGCCAGGGCCGTTATGGTATGTTTATCGGTTGCAGCAACTATCCGGAGTGCGATCACACCGAAGTCATCGATAAACCGGACGAAACCAGCATCAGCTGCCCGCAGTGTGGTCAGGGCAAACTGCTGCAGCGTAAATCACGCTATGGTAAGGTTTTCCACGCCTGCGATCGCTACCCTGAATGTCAGTTTGTCCTCAATTTTAAACCCGTCGCCGGTGAGTGCGAGTACTGCCACTACCCGCTGCTGATGGAAAAGCGTTCGGCAAAAGGCCCAGTCCTTTGCTGTGCCAGTAAGCTTTGCGGAAAACCCGTAGCAACCACAGAATAATGACGCCATGAACTCAGACACCACTCCTCTCTTTACACCCATTATTGACGCGCTGCATCTTCAGCAGGTTATCGCTTATCCTACAGAAGCCGTATTTGGCTTAGGGTGCGATCCTGACAGTGAGCAAGCGGTAAATGCATTGCTGGCCCTCAAACAGCGGCCTTGGGAAAAGGGGCTGATCCTGATCGCTGCCGATTATGCGCAGTTAGCACCTTATATAGATGATAGTGCACTCAGCGAGCGGCAGCGGGCTGCCATTTTTGCCAGTTGGCCCGGTCCGGTCACCTGGGTGATACCTGCTCGTCCGGAAACGTCGCGCTTGTTGACCGGCCGTTTCAACTCTCTGGCTGTACGTGTCAGCGATCATCCACTGGTTCAACAGCTTTGCCGAGGATTCGGGAAACCGCTGGTCTCGACCAGCGCCAACCTCAGCGGGCAAGAGCCTTGCCGTAGCGCCGAGGAAGTGCAGAAGCAGTTTGGCGTCGCTTTCCCGGTGTTAGCCGGCAGCGTTGGTGGCCGCCTTAATCCTTCAGAAATCAGAGATGCCCTGACCGGCGAACAGATCCGTCAAGGCTAGAGGTAATGTGAATGGAGAAGTTTGCGGTATTCGGTAACCCTATCAGCCACAGTAAATCACCGCGCATTCATGCGTTGTTTGCCGCTCAAACTGGCATAGAACATCCCTATGGTACGGTCTTGGCACCGCTGGACGGTTTCGAAAAGGCGCTGCAAGCGTTCATTCAGGCTGGTGGTCAGGGGGCGAACGTCACGGTACCTTTTAAAGAGCATGCCTACGAGGCTGCGTCTGAATTGAGCGAGCGTGCCTCGTTGGCCGGAGCGGTCAATACGCTCAAGGTGCTGCCGGACGGTGGGTTGCTGGGTGACAATACGGACGGGATCGGCCTGCTGACCGATCTGGAACGCCAAGGGCTGATCAAACCAAAGGATCGCATTTTGCTGGTGGGGGCGGGGGGCGCAGCACGGGGCGTGATCTTGCCGCTGTTGTCTTTTGGTTGTGAGATGACGATCACCAACCGCACTTTCAGTCGTGCGCAAATGCTGGCAGAAAGTTTTCAGCATCTCGGTGAAATCACCGCCTTGCCTCTGGATCAACTCGATCAACAACAGTTTGATTTAGTGATCAACGCTACGGCGTCCGGGATCAGCGGCGAGATCCCGGCATTGCCGGTTGGCACTATCACTGGCAACACGCGCTGTTATGACATGTTTTATCAGCAGGGGTTAACGCCGTTTCTGACCTGGGCACAGCAACAGGGTGCTACAGAATATGCTGACGGATTAGGGATGCTGGTGGGGCAGGCCGCGCATGCGTTCCTGCTGTGGCACGGCGTGATGCCGGAGATAGAACCAGTACTGCGCCAACTGCGCCACGAGTTGGCGGCATAACCTTGTGCCCGTTCTCTTGCCAGGGAACGGGCGCTTGTCAGATGTCTTCAGACAAATATTCGTCTTTCCAACGTACATAGTTAGTAGAAGAGTAGAGTAGCCCTTCCAACTCAGCTGCAGTCAATGGCCTAATCTGACGTGCCGGACTTCCCATATAAAGATAACCGCTCGCCAGACGTTTACCCGGAGCCACCAGGCTGCCGGCGCCAATCATCACATCATCTTCTATTACTGCACCATCCAGCAGGATCGATCCCATCCCTACCAATACCCGGTTGCCTATGGCGCAGCCGTGCAGCATGGCTTTGTGGCCTACGGTCACGTCTTCCCCGATCAACAGCGGGTAACCTTCTGGGTTATGTTCGGACTTATGAGTCACGTGCAGCACGCTGCCATCCTGAATATTACTGCGCGGACCGATCTTTACCGCGTTGACATCGCCGCGGATGGCAACCAGCGGCCAGATACTGACGTCATCGGCCAGCTCAACGTTGCCGATCACCACGCTGGAAGGGTCGATCATTACGCGTTGACCCAGTTTTGGAGAGTAATGAAGATAAGAACGCACTGCATCGGACATGGTAATAGCCTCACGTCGGGATCATATTTACCGGCAATACTAGACGTTGGCGGTGGAATTACAACCAACTGAAGCTACGGATCCTAAGGAAAATGGCGCTGATCGCGCAAGATCCGCCCGAAAGGGCTGAAAAGTGCGCAAACGAAAAGAAAAGATCAAAAAAGGGGTTGTGCAAAAAACTCGGATCCCTATAATGCGCCTCCATCGACACGGAACATGTGAACAACTTCACAGAGTCTCCGGGGTTCGAAGAGAAAAAATCCTGAAATTTAGGGGTTGACTCTGAAAGAGGAAAGCGTATTATACGCCACCTCGAGATAGCAAGCTACGGCGGCTAACTCACTGCTCTTTAACAATTTATCAGACAATCTGTGTGGGCACTCCACAAG
>NZ_JALJRT010000023.1:0-10666 GCF_024519545.1 Serratia sp. Ser99
CCTGCACTGAGCCTTCAGGGACCGAATAAAAAATGCCCGTCAGGCTTAAGTGAACGGCATTACCGCTTCGGCGGGCTTTTTAACTTTTCATACTCAGATCGTTGATGTACCGACCGCAAATCTGTTACAACAGCGGCTCTCATTCCCCGGACATCACCACACATATGATTGTCAGACCTCAGCAACACTGGTTCAGGCGGCTCTTCGTCTGGCACGGTTCAGTGCTATCCAAAATTCTGTTTCGCCTCAGCCTTAACGTGGCGATGTCCATCGTCGCCGTGCTGTGTTTTCAATGGTACGAACATCTGGGGGTCAAACTGACCCTGGCGCCTTTCAGCCTGCTGGGCGTGGCGATCGCTATCTTTCTCGGCTTCCGCAACAGCGTCAGCTATGCGCGCTTCACCGAGGCGCGGTTGCTGTGGGGCAGCCTGCTGATCGTTGAGCGCTCGCTGCTGCGCCAGATCAAGAGTCTGCTACCGCAGCAGGATCAGGCGGCGCGCGAGTTTGCCGCCCTGCTGATCGCGTTCAGCTACTGCCTGAAACACCAGCTGCGCGGCACCGATAGCAGCGCCGACCTGCAACGGCTGCTGCCCAACGTCGATCTGCGAGCGATAGAAAACAGCATGTCCCCCTGCAACCGGCTGCTGTTGATGATGGGCCAATGGCTGGGCGAAAAACGACAATCGGCACAGCTGTCGGACATGCTGTTTCACAGCATCGACCAAAACCTCAACCGGCTGTCGGAGATCCTCGGCGGCTGCGAACGCATCGCCAATACGCCGATCCCCTTTGCCTACAGCCTGATCGTTCATCGCACGGTCTACCTGTTCTGCACCCTGCTGCCTTTCGCACTGGTGCCGGATCTGCATTACATGACGCCGCTGGTGTCGGTGTTTATCTCCTACACCTTCATCTCGCTGGACTCGCTGGCAGAGGAACTGGAAGATCCGTTCGGCACCGCCGCCAATGACCTGCCGCTCAATGCCATGTGCAACGCGATTGAGATCAACCTGCGCGAAATGAACGACGAAACGGATTTACCGGCGGCCGCACGGCCGGACAGCCGTTACCAGCTCAGCTAACCGGCAACCACGTCAGGCGCGGTGAAGGCCGCGCCTGTTGGCAACCCCCTTATTCGCGCCATCCTCCGCCCAACGCACGGTAAAGATCGACGAGATTGGTCAATCGCGCCAGGCGTGTATCGACCAACACCTGCTGCGCCGCATACAGGGAACGCTGGGAATCCAGCACGGTCAGGTAGTTATCCACGCCCTGCTGAAAACGCTGCTGCGATAGGCTGTAAGCGCGTTGATTGGCCGCCACCAACTGCGTTTGCGCCCGGATTTGCTCATCCAGCGTGTCGCGACCGGCCAGCGCATCGGCGGTTTCGCGAAATCCCTGTTGTATCGCCTGCTCATAACTCGCCACCTCAATGCGTTTTTGCACCTCCGCCAGATCCAATCCCGCACGCAAAGAGCCGCCGGAGAAGATAGGCAGCGAGAGCTGTGGCACAAAACTCCAGGCACCGGAACCGGCAGAAAATAAACCGTCCAGGCCGGCGCTGGCCGTGCCGCCGAAACCGGTCAGGCTGAGGGTCGGAAAGAACGCCGCCCGCGCCGCGCCGATATTGGCATTGGCGGCGCGTAGCTGATGCTCTGCCGCTCGGATATCCGGCCGCCGGGTCAGCAAATCTGCCGGCAGCCCGGCCGGAATGTTTTCCGGCAACAGATCGTCCGGCAAGGTGCCGGCCTGCGCCAGACGCGAACTCATCGCCGAGCCCAACGGCTGCCCAACCAACAGCGTCAGGGCATTGGTGTCCTGCCGAACCTGACGCCGATACTGAGCCAAATCACGCTGCGCCGTCCGTACCCCAACCTCCGCCTGGCTGCGATCCAGTTCGGTCGCCACACCGAGCTGGAAGCTTTGTTCCACCAGCCCAAAGGCCGCCTGCTGTGAGCCCAGCGTTTCCTGCGCCAGCGCCAGAAGTTCGCTATCGGCGCGTAGCGAAAGATAAGCGTTGGCGGTTTCGGCGATCAGCGCCAGTTGCGCGGCGGCCCGGGTTTCATCCTGTGCCAAATACAATTCCAACGCCTGCTGGTTCAGGCTGCGAAGCCGCCCGAACAGATCCAACTCCCACGACAGCGTTCCCCCGACCTGATAGCTGCGCCCCACCGCAGACTGCCCGCCTGCGGACAGACTGCCCGGGGTACGCTGTACCGAACCACTGCCCTGCGCCGCCAGGGTGGGCAGCGTATCTGCCCGTTGAATGCGGTAGCTGGCGCGAGCCGCCTCCACGTTCAGCGCCGCAATGCGCAAGTCACGGTTATTCGTCAGGGCCTGCGTAATCAGCGTTTGCAGCAGCGGATCGCGGTAAAACTCACGCCAACCGATAGCCGCTGCCGTTCCGTCGACCTGCGCGACGCCATAATCCGGATAGGCTGGCGCTACCGGCGCAGCGGGGCGTTGATAGTCCGGCGTCAACGAGCAGCCCGTCAGGGTGGCAGTGGCCAGCATGATAGCCAAAAGTTTTATCATGGCTCGGCTCCCGGCGCCGGGGCAGTTATCTCCGCTTCATCCTCTGCCCGGCGGCGTTCGCTGAGCCGTTTCACCCGAAACAGCCGCAGCATGATGACGAAGAATGCCGGTACGAAGAAAATGGCCAGGAAGGTGCTGGTCAGCATGCCGCCGATCACCCCGGTGCCGATGGCATTCTGACTGCCTGAGCCTGCCCCGCTGGCAATCACCAGCGGCACCACGCCGAGAATAAACGCCAGCGAGGTCATCAGGATCGGCCGCAGCCGCTGTCTGGCGGCCTGCACCGCCGCCTCTACCGGACTGGCGCCGGCTTCGAAGTGCGCCTTGGCGAACTCCACGATCAGAATGGCATTTTTGGCCGCCAGCCCGACGGTGGTCAGCAACCCCACCTGGAAATACACGTCGTTGGCCAGCCCACGCAGCAACGTGGCCACCACCGCGCCAATCACCCCGAGCGGCACCACCAGCATTACCGCGCTGGGCACGCTCCAGCTTTCATACAGCGCCGCCAGACACAGGAAGACCACCAACAGTGAAATCGCATAGAGTGCCGGTGCCTGGGCGCCGGACAACCGTTCTTCAAACGACAGTCCGGTCCAGTCGTAGCCCACGCCGGGCGGCATGGTGGCGGCAATGCGTTCCATTTCAGCCATCGCGTCGCCGGAGCTGAAGCCCGCCGCCGGTTCGCCCTGCAGGTTAAACGACGGTGCGCCGTTGTACCGATTGAGTTTCTGCGCACCGTAGGTCCATTCGGCGCTGGCAAAGGCGGAGAACGGCACCATATCCCCGTTGTCGTTACGCACAAACCACTGTTCCAGATCCTGCGGCAGCATGCGTGACGAGGCATCTCCCTGCACATAAACCCGCTTCACCCGACCGCGATCGATAAAGTCGTTCACATAACCCGAGCCCCAGGCCAGCGACAGCGTTCGGTTAATCTCCGTGATCGGCACGCTGAGCGCCCGCGCCTTCTCGCGGTCGATCAGCAGTTCATACTGGGGCGCATCCTCCAGACCGTTGGCACGCACGTTGTTCAACACCGGGCTCTGCCGGGCAACGGCAAGAAACCTGTCGCGCGCCGCCAGCAATGGCTGATGCCCAATGCCGCCGCGATCCATCAGTTGGAAATTAAAGCCCGCCACGTTGCCCAATTCACGTACGGCCGGGGGCGAAACCACAAAGATGCGGGTATCGCGAAAGTCGCGTGCGAACATGGCGTTGAGGCGGGTGGCGACCGCGTCGGCCTTTTGCGAGGCGTCCGGCCGTTGGTCCCAGTCATGCAGGCGAATAAACAGGGTGCCGACGTTCTGCCCGCGACCGCCGAAGTTAAACCCGGAGATAGCGAACACCGAACGCACGCTGTCCTTCTCCATTTTCAACAGGTACTCCGTGGCACCGCGCAAGGTGGCCTGCGTCCGTTCTGCGGTGGCCCCGGCCGGTGCCTGTACCTGCGCGAACAACATGCCCTGATCTTCCTGCGGCAGGAACGAGGTCGGAATGCGGGTAAACAGCCAGCCGGTGGCAATGGCAATCACCAGATAAATCAGCATCAGCCGACGTGGGCGGCCCAGACCGCGCATTACCGAAGCCGCGTAACTGCGGTTGGCCCACTCGACGCGGCGGTTAAACCAGCCAAAGAAACCTTTGCGTGCGGCATGCTCTCCCGGCTTTACCGGCTTGAGCAGCGTAGCGCACAGCGCCGGGGTAAACACCACCGCCACCATCACCGACAGCACCATCGAGGAGACAATGGTGATGGAGAACTGCCGGTAGATCACGCCGGTTGAACCGCCAAAAAACGCCATCGGCACAAATACCGCCGACAGCACCATGGCGATGCCTATCAAGGCACCGGTGATCTGGCTCATCGATTTACGGGTTGCCTGCTTAGGTGAAAGCCCCTCCTCATGCATCAGCCGCTCGACGTTTTCCACCACCACAATGGCGTCATCCACCAGCAGGCCAATCGCCAGCACCATGCCAAACATGGTCAACGTGTTGATCGAGTAACCGAAGGCCGCCAGCACGCCAAAGGTCCCCAGCAGCACCACCGGCACCGCCAGCGTCGGGATCAGCGTGGCCCGGAAGTTCTGCAAAAACAGATACATCACCGCAAACACCAGCACAACCGCCTCCACCAGCGTACGCACCACGTTTTCGATCGACAGGCTAATGAATGGAATGGTGTCATAGGCATCCACGGCTTCAATTCCCGGTGGGAAGAAGGGTTTCAGCTCCGCCAGCGTGGCACGCACCGCCTGCGCGGTTTGCAGCGCATTGGCACCGGTTGCCAGACGCACGCCCAGCCCGACCGCCGCATTGCCGTTGTAGTAGCTATCAATCGCGTAGTTCTGCGCGCCCAGCTCAATGCGCGCCACGTCGGCCAGGCGAACCCGCGAACCGTCCGGATCGGTTTTCAGCAGGATTTGGCCGAACTCCTCCGGGGTCTGCAAGCGTGAGGGGCCAATTACCGTGGCATTCAGCTCCTGGCCGGGCAACGCCGGTTGCCCCCCCAACTGACCGGATGAAACCTCAACGTTCTGCTCCTGAATCGCATTGCTGACGTCGGTGGCGGTCAGGCTGTAGTTCACCAGCGCAGCAGGATCCAGCCAGATGCGCATCGCATAAGGCGCACCGAACAATTGGAAGTCCCCCACGCCGCTGGTGCGGCTGATCGGATCCTGTACATAGGAGGCGACGTAATCCGCCAGGTCCTGCCGGGTCATGCGACCATCCGTCGAGACAAACGCCATCACCATCATAAAGTTGGCGGTGGACTTGGTGACGCGGATCCCTTGCTGCTGTACCTCCAGCGGCAACAGCGGTTGTGCCAGCGCCAGCTTGTTTTGCACCTGTACCTGCGCGGTATCGGCATCGGTGCCCTGCGCAAAGGTCAATGCAATGCTCATGCTGCCGTCGGAATTACTTTCGGAGGAAATGTATTGCAGATTGTCGAGACCATTCATCTGCTGTTCAATCACCTGCACCACCGTATCCTGCACCGTCTTCGCCGAGGCACCGGGATAGTTGACCTGAATGCTGACGGTGGGCGGTGCGATGCTTGGGTACTGCGCCACCGGCAGATTGGCAATCGACAGCAGGCCACACAGCATCATGATGATGGCCAGCACCCAGGCAAACACCGGGCGCTCGATAAAGAATTTAGCCATGCGCCGGCTCCTTACGAGTGCTGCTTAACAGCGTTGTGGCAGCCGGAGCCCACTCCACCGCATTGACCTGTGCGCCAGGCCTGACCTGCTGCACGCCTTCGACAATCACCCGATCGCCCGCCGCCAGCCCGGTCGACACCAGCCAACTGTCCCCCATCGCCCGTTCTGTGGTCAGTTCGCGCAGCTCAACCTTGCCCGCCTCGTTCACCACCAGGGCGGTCGCTTCACCGCGCGGGTTGCGGGTAATGCCCCGCTGCGGCACCAGCAGCCCCCCTTGCGCGGCCATGCCCTCTAACAGCCGGGCTCGCACAAACATGCCCGGCAGCAGCTTGCGTTCCGGATTGGGGAATACCGCGCGCAGCACCACCGAGCCGGTGGAACGATCCACCGTGATTTCTGAAAATTGCAATTTGCCGCCGTGGGCATAGCGAGAGCCGTCTTCCAGTGTCAGAGTGACCGCCGCAGACTGAGGGCCGTCGGCCTGCGCAACCGCGCCGCTTTCCAGCGCATTTCTCAACCGCAAAAGCTGGACGCTGGACTGGGTCACGTCCACATAAATCGGATCTATCTGCTGCACCGCCGCCACCGCCTCGGCCTGCTGCGCCGTCACCAGCGCCCCTTCGGTCACCAGCGAACGTCCAATAATGCCGTCGATGGGTGACAGCACCCGGGTATAAACCAGATTGATACGTGCCGTTTCCAACTGGGCCTCCGCAGACTGCACGTCGGCCACCGCCTGCTGATGAGTGGCTACGGCGTCGTCATACACCTGACGACTGATGGCCCGGCTCTCTGCCAGCGGCCGGTAACGTTGAATCAACAACGCGGCGGTACGCAGCTGTGCCCGCGCTCGCGCCAAGGCCGCATTGCTGCGATCGTATTCCGCCTGAAACAGCCCCGGGTCGATTTGGTAAAGCGGTTGCTGCGCCTTGACCTGTTCCCCTTCGGTAAACAGGCGTTTTTGCACTATGCCCCCGACCTGTGGCCGCACTTCCGCATTGCGAAAGGCGGCAACCCGTCCCGGCAGTTCACTGGTCAGGGGTATAGGTTCGTTTTTCAACGTTACCACCCCGACCCGTGGCGGTGGCGGCGGTGCAGTTGGCGGCGTATCGCGAGCGGCCACCACCAGCCACAAAGAGAGCGAAGTAGCGGCCACCACCACGCCGACAGCAAGAGAGGCGATTTTGAGGCTCATGAGTCCGTATCCTTTTAGATGCTGGGTCAAGGGTTGCGCGGCGCGCCACAAAGCGGCCAAAGGTTACTGTACGAGCGGCAAACTGACCTCAACGTGACCCGCAGATAACATTCGTGTCAGTTAACGCGTTTTTTATCCGACGGCGGCGTTAGCTGACAAAAATGTCAGCCAGCCGTCAGCTTCACGACCGCATGGCTGTCATAAACTCATCACTGAACATGATGTCTTGTGGCAAGGTGGCGGGTTTCATGATTAATTAATCATCAGGTGATAATGACGGGAGTGGCCATGCGATTACTGTTGGTTGAGGACGAAGAAAAAACCTCGTCCTACGTTAACCGCGCACTGAGCGAACTGGGCTACACCGTAGACGTCGCCGGCGATGGCATTGAGGGCTTGCATCTGGCGGTGCAGCAGGACTATGACGCGGTGATCCTGGATGTGATGCTGCCGGGCAAAGACGGCTATGCTGTATTGGAAGGCCTGCGCGCCAGCAAACAGACGCCGGTGTTGATGCTGTCTGCCCGCGGTTCGGTAGACGAACGCGTCAAGGGCCTGCGCCACGGGGCGGATGATTATCTGCCCAAGCCGTTCTCGCTGATTGAACTGGTCGCCCGCATCCAGGCGTTATTGCGCCGCCGCACCAGCGACGGCATTGACGTCACCCAACTGCAAATCGACGATCTGCACGTGGATCTGCTGGCGCGGCGAGTGACCCGCGGCGGGGAGCGTATCGATCTGACCGCCAAAGAATTTGCCCTGCTCAGCCTGTTGGCTCGCCATCAGGGGGAGATACTGTCCAAAATGATGATCGCCGAACAGGTTTGGGACATGAACTTCGACAGCGACGCCAACGTGGTTGAAGTGGCGATTAAGCGCCTGCGCGCCAAAATCGACTCCCCCTATCCGCAAAAGCTGCTGCACACGGTGCGTGGCATGGGCTACGTGCTGGAAAATCGTCCGCTGCATCGCGATGCGCCATGGATAATCGCCTGATGAAAATTTCCATTTCCAGCCGGATGGCATTGATGTTCGCGCTGACCATGGCGCTGATCATGCTGGTGCTGGCGCTGTTTCTGCGCAGTTCGCTGCTGACCTCGTTGCAAAACCAGATGCACAACGAGCTGCATTTTCGCCATTCGCTGGTCTCCCCTTTTATCGAAGCCAAAGGGACCGCTCGCGACTGGCCAATGGTGCAACAAAAGCTCAATACCCTGTCCAACAGCGAAGGCAGCCAGGTGAAATACTGGGTGATCAGCGAGGATCCGCGTTACCGCTTCGGCGGTGCTCCCCCACCGGGTACCCACTGGTCAAAACTGCCGGACGGTTTCGCCACTGCCGCTAATCCTGACGGCGATTGCCCGTTGTATATGCTGATCGCGACGCTGCCGCCGCTGGGCGCTCGCCCAGAGGTGCGCTATGTGGTGGCGATTGATTCTGCCCCCTATATGGGCACGCTGGGGGAGTTCACCCAGGCGCTGGTGGTGATTTCGCTGCTGGGGATTGGGCTGGCGGCCCTGCTGGGCTACGCCATCTCGCGCTTCGGTATGCGACCGGTGCTCAATCTCAGTGAACAGGCGCACCGTTTGGTGCCCGGCACGACCGGCCAGCGGCTGGACAGCGCCACCTTACCGGCCGAACTGCGCAACCTGGCGGAGTCTTTCAATGGCGTGCTGGCGCGCCAGGAAGTGGCCTGGCGGCAGTTGGAGAGCTTTAACGCCGACGTGGCGCATGAGTTGCGCACCCCGCTCACCAATCTGATTGGTCAAACCCAGTTGGCGCTGGCTCGCGAACGCAGCGTACAGGAACTGGAAGAACTGCTGCAGTCGAACCTGGAAGAGCTGGAGCGCATGACCTCGATCGTCAACGACATGCTGTTCCTGTCCCACGCTCAGGCCGGACAATACGCTACCCAGTTGAGCGAAGTATCGCTGCGGGAAGAATCTCTGAAAACGGCGGAATACGTCGAACCTTCGTTTATGGAAAACGATTTGACCATTGAGATTTCCGGAGAGGTGCGGGCGCAGGTTGACCGGCGGCTGTTCCATCGCGCGCTGGCTAACCTGCTTGAAAACAGTGCGCGCCACGCCGTCGCGGGCAGCGCCGTTTCGGTACTGCTGCAGGAGCAGCGGGGATTTGCCGTCGTCGCCGTTGCCAACCAGGGCGAAACCATCGCCCCCGAGCACCTGAGCCGGCTGTTTGAACGCTTCTACCGCGTCGACTCTTCGCGCGTTCGCAGTGACATGCACCACGGTCTGGGGCTGTCCATCGTCCGCGCCATTGCGCTGATGCACCAGGGGGAAGCCTTCGTCCACAGTCTCGACGGCGTCAACACCTTCGGTTTCTCGCTGGCGCTGTCGCGGCCAGAGGAAAACCCGGTGCCAAAACCGCTGCCGGCGGCTCCCGCCATCGCCGAGGTTAAGCGGGAAAGCCTGTCGTGATTTATTGTACCAACGCCAACACGCGTTTTTCCTGACTGCGGCTTGCGGCTATCGACAGCAGGATCTCTTTCACCACCAACGCCGGCGCCGACAAGGAGTGCTGTGCGGAAATGCACAGCGACAGCGGCACGCTAAGCGACGGAGCGTTGATTCGAGCCATCCAGGCCTTGGCCGGGCCAATCATCGCCCGCGCCACCGACTCGGGTAAAATGGTGGCCCCCAGGCCGCTGGCGATGGCCGCGCTCAAGGTGCTGGAGGACTCGATTTCACCAATCACATTGGCGGCCAGCTTGCGCACCGCCATGGCTTCATCCACCTGGGTGCGTACCACATCACCTTCGCGCGGCAGGAACAGATTCAGGCGCGCAACGTCCAGCAGATCAACGCTGTTACCCGGGTTCGGCACCGCACGCGTCGCCACCAGATAGAGATCTTCTCGCATCAGCGCGGTGGCCTGAAGCCCCGCAGGCATTTTGGCACCGTAGATCACCGCCATATCCAGACTTTGACCGGCAACCTGACCGGCGAGCGTAGATCCGATGTTCTCATTCAAACTGAGTAAGATACCCGGATGCTGATCGCGTACCGCCTGCAACAGCGGCAGCGCCAACTGTGATGCCAGGCTACCCGGCGCCAGCCCGACGGACACCTGACCGCTCATCGCCTGGCCGGCGCTGTTGACCGCGCTCTGCGCCTGTTCGCACTGGCGCAAAATGGTCTGGGCATGGGCATACAGGATGTTTCCGGCCTCGGTCGGCATCACGCCGCGCTTGGTGCGGATCAGCAGTTGCTGTTTCAGTTCCCCTTCCAGGGTGGCCAACTGCTGGCTGAGCGCCGGCTGCGCAATATGCAGCACCTCCGCCGCCTGGGTCAGGCTGCCGATATCGACGATTTTCACAAAATACTTCAGACGTCTGAAATTCATATTGCCTCCGTCATGCCGCTGAACTGCGTTGACAGAACGGCAGCAAGATCCGGGCCAGACCGACGAAATAAGAGAAGCCGTTAACTAATCGCCGGAAAAATAAGAAAAAATGATGCTGGTGCTCAATGCCTCCCTGCGTTGGACGACCCAGAACGGAGAAGGTTTGCACCAGCGTGAAGCACGCGGAGTGCAGCCCGTGGCCGCTCCTGAACCATTGCGCAGCAGAGCATCAATAAAAGCCATAAAAAGCAGCAGGTTGAATAATCTTGCAGCAAACGAAACGGCAAGGCGTTTTCAGGCTTTACAAGCCCGCATCACCCCGCTATTATTCGCCCCGTTCACACGATTCCTCTGTAGTTCAGTCGGTAGAACGGCGGACTGTTAATCCGTATGTCACTGG
>NZ_JALJRT010000024.1:0-5404 GCF_024519545.1 Serratia sp. Ser99
CGATGGTAGTGTGGGGTCTCCCCATGCGAGAGTAGGACACTGCCAGGCATCAAATAAGCCAAGAGGCCATCCGCAAGGATGGCCTTTTTGCTGTGTGCGAAAGAAAAAGGCGCAGCCAGGCAGGGTCTTGCTAGCCGATAATCTGCACTTTCCTACGAGTAAATTCCTGCCAGTTATATTCGCGATTATAAATATGGTTAATGTTTAAAAAACATAACTGTTTTCAGATGAATGTAAATCAGCCCTAATTGGATTGGTTTGGCTCTCAACAATAAGCGCACCCACCAAGAAAAACTTTTATTAATCATCTTAACCATTATCTCTAATGTATTACCTAATTAATTTATATAGAAATTACCTTATAAAACAATTAGAAATATTTCATCTATGGATGATCTCCAGATAAAAGCAATATCAATGAAAACAAATATTAGTCTGACGTACTGAATCGAGTAGACTAGGTGGAGGTTCATTTCCGTATAGGTATTTATCGTTATGTCTACTGAAGGCGCGTCATTAAAAAACCACAATACCTTTGCGCTCCCGGTCAACGCAGCGCATCTGGTCATTGCCAACACTATCGAATTAATGATCAAGGTTTGGCAGAAAACGCAGAAGCGCCAAGAGCCGCTGCTGGTACTCGGTGAAGGAAGTAACGTCCTGTTTCTTGAAGACTTTGCCGGTACGGTCATGATCAATCAATTGAAAGGCATTGATATTAGAGAAGAAAAGGATGCCTGGTTCCTCCACGTCAGCTCAGGTGAAAATTGGCATGGCCTGGTTTGTCGGACCCTGGATATCAGCATTCCTGGCCTGGAAAATTTGGCTCTGATCCCTGGCCTGGTCGGTTCTGCCCCCATTCAGAATATCGGCGCCTATGGCATCGAGCTCAAAAGCGTATGTGACTACGTTGATCTATTGGATCTGAGTACGGGAGCTATCGATCGCATTTCAGCGTCAGATTGTGGGTTTGGCTACCGTGAAAGCATTTTCAAACATCATTTTCAGAAGGGGCACATCATTGTTGGCGTAGGCTTGCGCCTGAACAAACAATGGAACCCGATGCTTAATTATGGCGAGCTGGCAAAACTGGATCCGCAAACGGTGACCCCACGTCAGGTCTTTGATTCAGTGTGCGCCATGCGTCGCAGTAAGCTGCCGGATCCTAAGGTGATGGGTAATGCCGGTAGTTTCTTCAAAAATCCGTTGGTCAGTAGTGAAAAGGCCGCTGCGCTGATGCTCGAATATCCTGGTATGCCGCATTACCCACAGCAGGATGGTCAGGTGAAGCTGGCAGCTGGCTGGTTGATCGATCAGTGTGAGCTGAAAGGTTATCGTATTGGCGGTGCGGCGGTACATAGTCAACAGGCGCTTGTTCTGGTTAATGTGGATAGTGCCACCAGTCAAAACGTGGTCGCCTTGGCTCGCCATGTGCGTAATACCGTAGCGAAAAAGTTTGATGTCTGGTTAGAGCCAGAAGTACGCTTTATCGGTAAGGATGGCGAGTTGAATGCCGTAGAGGTTCTGTCATGAAGGATACCAAAGTTCCCCTCAAGCTGATTGCAATACTGGCCGATGGTGGTTTCCATTCAGGCGAGCACCTTGGTGAATTACTGGGGATGAGCCGCGCAGCCATTAACAAGCATATACAGACCATCCGTGAGTGGGGCCTGGACGTGTTTACCGTACCCGGAAAAGGCTACAGTCTGCCTGCTCCAATCCAATTGCTGGATGCCGAACGTATTCTCAGCCAATTGGCAGATAAGCGTGTCACCGTGCTGCCGGTCGTGGATTCTACCAACCAATACCTATTGGAGCGTATTGCTGAGCTGCAGTCGGGTGATGCCTGTGTCGCTGAGTATCAGCAAGCCGGACGTGGTCGACGTGGACGTCAATGGATATCTCCATTTGGCGCCAATCTCTATCTTTCAATGTTTTGGCGCCTCGAGCAGGGGCCTGCCGCCGCAATGGGTCTGAGCCTGGTGATTGGTATAGTGATGGCCGAAGTGTTGCAAGGCCTCGGCGCGCAGGATGTCAGAGTCAAATGGCCGAATGATTTATATCTTAACGATCGTAAGTTGGCTGGGATCTTGGTCGAATTGACAGGGAAAACCGGTGATGCGGCACAGCTGGTCATCGGTGCAGGTATCAATTTGGCGATGCGTGAAACTAATGCCAATGCCATTAATCAAGGCTGGATAAACCTGCAGGAAGCGGGGATTAATATCGATCGCAATGAGCTGGCCGCGACCTTGCTTAATGAGCTACGCCAATCGCTGCGTCAGTTTGAGATTGAGGGTTTGACTCCCTTTATTTCACGCTGGCATGCGTTGGATAACTTTATTGACCGGCCTGTTAAGCTATTAATCGGTGAGCAGCAAATATTCGGGACTGCTCGCGGTATCGATCAGCAAGGGGCATTATTGCTTGAGCAAAATGGTGTTATTAAGCCATTCATTGGCGGGGAAATATCGCTACGTAGTGCAGAGTAAATTATTATTAATAAGGGGCTCTTAGGCCCCTTGTCGCTAATGAAATTACTTTCTCAAACGAACGCTCTCGACTGCATGATTAGCGCTCTTGGTCATAATCAGGCTCGCACGTTCGCGTGTTGGAAGGATATTTTCCTGTAAATTCAATCCATTGATTTCATTCCACAGCTGAGTGGCTATATTAACAGCCTCAGGTTCTGGCAGCTTGGAATAGTTATGGAAATAAGAATCAGGATTAGAAAACGCTCCCTGACGGAATTTAAGGAACCGGTTAATGTACCAGGACTGTA
Organism: Serratia sp. Ser99; assembly: GCF_024519545.1. Lineage (NCBI taxonomy): Bacteria > Pseudomonadati > Pseudomonadota > Gammaproteobacteria > Enterobacterales > Yersiniaceae > Serratia > Serratia sp. Ser99. Next base: position 2,783 of record NZ_JALJRT010000024.1, read on the forward strand.
ACAGTTCTTCCGGTGCGTCGACATATATAGAGAAATCAACAAAGTCAGAAACAAATACGCGATGCGGATCATGAGGATAGTCCATACCGCTTTGTAAAACGTTGAGCCCTTCCAAAATAAGAATATCCGGCTGCTCGATGACTTTATTTCCTTCAGGAACAACATCATAAATCAAGTGGGAATATACCGGAGCAGTGACGCGTTTGGCGCCGGATTTCACTTCAGAAACGAACTTGACCAGGCTGTGCATATCGTAAGACTGCGGGAAACCTTTTTTCTTCATCAGCCCGCGTTCGTTCAACACTTTATTGGGATGCAGGAAACCATCAGTGGTGATCAGCTCAACGCTACGGTGTTCCGGCCAACTGCTAAGCAATGCCTGTAATAAACGTGCGGTGGTACTTTTGCCTACGGCAACGCTACCGGCGATGCCGATAACGTAGGGGATTTTTTGTCCATCGGTTCCGAGAAATTGCTCGAGTACGGCCTGACGGCGCAGGTTGGAACTGATATAGAAGTTCAACAACCGCGACAGCGGCAGATAAATCTGAGCCACCTCTTCCAAAGAGAGATCTTCGTTAATCCCTTTCAGTTTAACAATCTCTTCTTCTGACAGTGTCAGCGGCACCGAATCTCGCAACGCAGCCCACTGGGTACGATCGAACTGAAGATAGGGCGTCGCTAAAGATTGATCTCTTTTTATCATAAGCCAAATTCTGCCTGTTAACGCAGGTTGGGAAAGGCGCCGGACGCCAACTCCAGATAATAAACAAGCTGCATATTATAGACAGCTTCGTTTTTGGCGTAGACTTTTTTCGCAAAAGTTATCGATTGGCGGCAGTTTATGTCAATTGTGAGAAGCGGCGCGCAGTTGATGGCAGAGGCGTTGCAAAGCGGTATCGCTAGGAAATGATACCGCTTTCATGCTAGCTGGCGATGGCAGGGGAGGTTTGGTTAACCGCGAACAGGCGCTTGTAGTAAATGACCGTCGGGTGATAGTAGCCATCGGGTGTGGCGGCATAGTCGGGTAACTCTCCGAGGCAGCGATAGCCCAATGAGCGATACAGCGCCTCTGCAGCGGAACCTGCCTGCGTGTCGAGATAAAGCAGGCCGCGCTGTTGCTGAAGTGCTGACTGTTCCAATGCTTTCATCAGGGCTTGTCCGACACCGTTACGACGTGCCCGGCTGTGGACTAATAGTTTTTGTACTTCAGCCCTGTTGCGTCCATTCGGTTTCTGGCACAGCTCCAGTTGTACTGTGCCAATGACGTCGCGCTCGTCTCTGGCAATCCACAACAACAGCTCTCCTTTGGCCAAGGCAGGCCTCAGGCTGTGGAAGTAACTCTCGGCGTCTTCATGCGGGATCAGTGTGTCGTAGCCCACTGAGGCCCCATGCGTTACCGCATCGGTCAACAGGCGAGCCAGTTCATTTCGGTAAATGGGCAGCGTGGCGGCATTAATCAGGACAATTTTCATCGGTCATTCCTCCTGGGTGAGGGGGTAATGAAGACAAGCAATAATTGCGCCAGAGCGGTGGTGGGTGCTGTGGCAGCGAAAGCGGTGAGAAATAATGATAGTTGATGTCATTACGTGGGGCACTCATCCCTTTTTTGGTGCATCGATATCACTCACAGTTTCCTGTTTTGGGTTTACGGATTTGAGATAACGGGCACGGGGAAAGAAAGGGTCAATACTTGCAAAAAGTGGATTAAATTGTAGAGAATGATGCCTGCAGTTGATGAATCTTTGCACGCTACGCGCAGTAAATTGCAAGACACCGTGCAAAATTGGGTGATTTGTGAGCGAAAGTGCAACTAACGCAATTTTTTTGTTGCATAGGTCGTCCGGTCTACCTAGAATGCGCTGCACTTGATGCCGGCTTAGCTCAGTTGGTAGAGCAACTGACTTGTAATCAGTAGGTCACCAGTTCGATTCCGGTAGCCGGCACCAATCAAGTCACAGTAGTTAAAATCTGGTGGGGTTCCCGAGCGGCCAAAGGGAGCAGACTGTAAATCTGCCGTCACAGACTTCGAAGGTTCGAATCCTTCCCCCACCACCATATCTTGCCTTAGGCAGTTAACTGGCCAGCGATAATCTCGCAACGGTTGACTTGCAGAAGGAGAAGGCGAAAGCCTTCGCAAGGTTCGAGTTGTACAGCGCATAGCGCAAACAACTCGAAGGGTGAGAGTTAAGCGATAAACAATCCTTCTCCTCCCTTAAAATTCTACAGAAAAGTCAGGTAGCCGAGTTCCAGGATGCGGGCATCGTATAATGGCTATTACCTCAGCCTTCCAAGCTGATGATGTGGGTTCGATTCCCACTGCCCGCTCCAAGATGTGCTGATATAGCTCAGTTGGTAGAGCGCACCCTTGGTAAGGGTGAGGTCGGCAGTTCGAATCTGCCTATCAGCACCACTTCTTATTATCTCGCCCCCTGATTTTCTTTCTGTTCTGGATTCAACAAGCAAATGCTTGGTTGATGTGGTGATACCACCGATTTATCCGTGTCTTAGAGGGACAATCGATGTCTAAAGAAAAGTTTGAACGTTCAAAACCGCACGTTAACGTCGGTACTATCGGCCACGTTGACCACGGTAAAACTACCCTGACTGCAGCAATCACCA
>NZ_JALJRT010000025.1:0-5398 GCF_024519545.1 Serratia sp. Ser99
GGTGTCGGTGTCGGTGTCGGTGTCGGTGTCGGTGTCGGTGTCGGTAGGATTATCGTGGTACTGATCGTCAACCTTCAACGTTTCCGGGATTTCCTGCTCACCGACAAGTAACTCGGGCGGCAAGCCGCCCAGTTCGTTTCCTTGCGCTTTTTTGGCCATATCACACCACCGTTGCGCAAAGAGATGCATTCACCCGGCTTGGGATGACCAAAGGAGCTGATTGCATCAGAATAATGCGTTGAGCCGGGTCGAATTTAATTTCTGATTTTGGTGCAAACGCCAACGGCCCATAATTGAACGCAGGATCCAGAATCACCCCAAATGCTCGAGTACCCATTAAGTCTGCACAGCTCATTACAACAGCGCCATCAGGGATTAATGGTTTCTCTACACCATCAACCGGATCGATGAACCAGTCGTTGTACAGCCACAGATCAAAGTTGCCCCATCGGCCTTTATAAACAGCCCCTTTCTGGACCTGCGGACCGGCATTGATCTGGTTGCCGAACGGGCTCAATGCTGGGAAAGTGATTGCGTTATCCTTGATGGTGGTATCAAGGCGAAATGCACGCCATGATTTATTGGTAAACACCAGATCAGTTGGCACTGCACCAGATTCCTTTAGGAACGTGGTTTGCCACTCTTCGATATTGTCTGAAGGTTTGGTGTTGGTTGTACCTGCTGCCACCGTCAGCGGCCATTTGTCACTGCCACTGAGGGTAATGGTCAGATCAGGCGAACGACCAAAATCAACGACCTTGGTTTCATAGCCTTCCCCTTGTACCTTCACGGTACCACTAACCAAGGCACTGGCCGCCATCCATTCCATACGGCGATTAATCATGTCAATCTGATCGGCCATCTCAAATTGCAGGTTCAGCATTTCACGCTCAGCAGCGGTAAATTCACCGCCGATACGCTCACCGATCTGACGGCGAATGGGTTTACGCAGGTCCGGGGCACGCTTGTCTTTGATATACGCGGGTTTAAAGGTATTGGTCTGGTATTTACGACTCTCGACCAGTTTGCCTTCCACCAGCGGTGATACGAATGGCGCCATACGACGCAGACCCACGTCCACATCGATGGCCACTTCTTCCGTTTCGTAGGTCACTACGTTTGGGAAGAAGCGATCCAGAAGCCAGTTTTGGCTGGTTTTCAGGTTAGGGACGACCTGCACCAGCACGCTGGTATCAAAAATGTTTTCCATATTCAGTCTCTTTATGATGCCGGCACCGTGACCGGCCAGAATTCAGGACGAGTGCAACCCTGCCAGAGAACTGGCATCAGTTACGTTTTCGAAAAGGGTTAGATCAGGATGCTGGCGCCTGGATGCTGTCGCGCAGGAAGATGGCCAGCGGGCGGAATTGTGCTTTCAGTTCAGCAACGGTCCAGGTCGCATCGAAGATCAGACGGTGCTGGTTAAACTCACCCATCAGATAAACACCACCCGTTTGTGCAGCAGCAGTGGTATCGACATCATCGACCAAAATGGCTGACGGTTTCTCGCTGCCGTCTGTCGCATCTTTTTTGCTCGGAATAAAGGCGCCAGAAGCCGTCACCATACCGAGCACCGTGCCACGTTTAAGCACACCTGCAACCCCGATAGTTACCGAGTCGGTGACGAGCTGCAGCGGACCTGAAACAAGCTGATCGGGCACGAACAGCGAACTCGCCATGCCAGGTGCAAATTGATTTTGTCCAAACTGGTCCATTACTTGTTACCTCGTGCAGTGTCATAGAGACTGGTCATTTTGCTTACCAGCGCATTTTTGCCCGTGGCGGGCTTGCTACTATCCGGGCCCAGGCGTACCTGTTCAGATTGCATACGCGCATCCAGCGAAACACGCGCTGCTTTCGCCGGAGCAACAGCCCCCATCGTTGCCAGCGTGCCAATGGCTTCACTCGCGCTCATGCGGGTATTGAACGCCAGGTGTGCTGCCATGTCAGGACGGCCTGCGGCGTGCTTACTGCCAAAGATTGCAGCACAACGTTTACGCTCAGCCCGGCGACCTTTTTTCACATCGCGGTTTTCGTCGTCCTCTTCTGCATCAGCGTCATCGTCTTCTTCCGCACGACGAGACTTAGCCTTTTTGCCCTTTCCTTTGTCGTCGTCCTCTTCGGCATCAGGATCGCTGTCATCATCGTCTTCCATGTCTTCGCGATCATCCTCCTCTTCGGCGTCCTCTTCGTCATCGCGCTCTTCTTCCGCACGGCGTGATTTCGCCTTTTTACCTTTCTCTTTGTCGTCGTCCTCATCTTCTGAGGCTTTTTTCTTAAAACCCATTAGGTGGGCAAACTTTGAGTAAGACATACATTAAGCTCCTGCTTCGGTGAATAATTTTCGGAATGCGGCGTCAGGGGTCATGACCGCATCGGCAAGCCCCAACTTGACGCCATCAGCCGCCAGGAAACAGGCAGCCTGGGTGTTACGGATAGTTTTCTCAGAGATCCCCCGATTTCGGGCTACTGTGCTGACAAAAAGCCTACCCATCGTATCCACATCATCCTGAATCGCGGCACGGGCCTGATCGGTCAGTTTGACGTAAGGATTGCTTTCAGCCTTGCGGTCCCCATAGGTGATAATGGTCACCGCCAGTCCGTCCTCCTTAATTCGCTGTGACCAGTCACAGTGAATAACGATGACACCGACTGATCCGACGCCGCCGGTGCGCGGCACGTGGATCCGGTCAGCGGCGCTGGCAATGGCGTACGCCGCGGAATACGCATTTTCCGTCAGAATGGCGTGGATCGGTTTTGAACCTCTGGCGTGATAAATCTCGTCCACCAGGTCAAAACACCCTGCAACCTCCCCGCCGGGCGAATCGATATCCAGACAGATACCGGCTACCTCCGGATCATTCATTGCCGTCAGGAACGACTGCCTGATCCCGTCGTAGCCCGTCATGCCGCTGTAGGGGCGCAGCGAGCCCAATTTTTGAACTAGTGTCCCCTGCACGGGGATCACCGCGATACCACCAACCACGTCATAGCCGGCGTCCTGTTTGCGAGCCTTTCGGGTAAAACTTTCATCATCCCCCAGCCAGTCAGATGCCAGGGTATTGATGCGCGTTATCCCAAAGCGGTCCATCATGGCAGCCATGACGACTTCGGCTTTTTGCGGGTGTAGCGCCAGCGGCGTGTTAAACAACCGCTGCGCCAGATGCGGTAAATTCACTCTGCCTCCGGGTCTTTTATCGTTTCTGGTGCGAATATTTCAGCTTGTGCCCAACTCGGCAGCGGGAGCCCACGCTCTTTGAATGCGGCAATTTCACGCTCTCGCTGGTCGAGCATTTCTTCCCAGTCTTCACCGGCGTTTTCCGCCGCTTCCATTTCCAGCGTTGAAAGGCCGGCATCCATACCGAGAATGGCGCCTTTCTTCTCCGCTACCGGGTCCACCCAACCACGTCCTGGTCCCATCCAGCGCGCACGGCAATAAGCCGCCCTGGCGTCCAGAAAATGCGGAGCGCCGTTCGGCAACGGTAAATCTTCCGTGTCATGGATTTCTTCGATAAAAGCGGACAGGATCGGCTGAGCAAACCCGACAGAAAAATCATCTCGCCGACGGGTCAGTGTTTTCCATGCTTCCAGCATCGCAGAGCGTGCGGAGCTGTAGTTAACGTCTGACCAGTCCTGTGTAACCTGCTGCGTGGACAGTCCCGTAGCCGCGGCGATATTTCTCAAAGCCGCACTTTCAAACACTTCAAAGTTGCTGTGTGGTCGTGCGGCATTCACCGTTTCAACTTTTTCGCCAGGGTGCATAATGGGCATTCTCGCTCCATTTTGCAGCGATATGCGATTATCCTTATGGAAGCTGACGCGACTGTCTTGATACACACCAAGACTGCTATCATCGAAAGTCTCACCCATCGCAGCTTCAACCATCTGCGGATCATACGGCGACGTGATATAAGCACCGAAAACTGCATTCAAAATAGCAGCTTCAAGTTCCGTTTGGTCATACTTGATCAGCATTTTCAGGCGTTGAACCACCGGTGTTAACATCCCATTTCCCCGGTGTTGAGCACCACGCTCATGATCATAGTCATGCACTACATGTGGTCGGCCCCAATCAGTTTCTCGCGGGATACGCTGCCATGTCATCGTTTTGGCACCGCTCCACCAGTCACCTATATGCGCCTCACGGATGTGGTAGGCCACTGGAGCTCCATCGCTATCTATTTCGACACCACCGCGGATGTTTGGCATATCGAAATTTTGTTGCGGGTTGCTCAAACGGTCAGGATCAACAATCTGCACTGTAGTCGCATATCGGCCACGCCCAGGGCCTATCCTATCAGGGCGATATTGGAGTACTGCCAGCGCGTCGCCGTCCAAAAGCTTATGGCGGAATCCCAACCGTAGCATTTGCGACACAGTTTGCTTACGCTCCACATCGCAGAAGCGCCCCGGATCGTTAGCCCATGACCGCCAGTGCGCTTCAACCACCTTGCCATATTCATCAGCCCAGGTTGAATCAAATGCACTATTGCCAGTCATCAGAGCCAGCATCCTATAATCAGGCTTAAGGATAGGGCGAAAGTTCGCACCAACGGCATTATCAAGAACCCGGGTAATGCTTCCGCTTGCCCAGCCATCATTGCGGGCCAAATCCCGAACGCGGGAGACAATGCGATCGCGGTAAATATTGATCTCATTGTCTGGTGACCACAGCGCCGGCTGCCAGTTTGCAAGCTGGTCACTGAACGAATCTGCCGCATCGTAGGGAACCCGACTTCCGCCCACCAGCATGGACGCTCTTGACCTTGATGGTGGTAGCGGTTGCCCGTTTGGGCCTAAAATCTTGATGTCATTCATCAGAATCTAAACCTCATCGGCCTACGTGGGCGGGGAACAATACCCAACTGAGCCTGCAGCAACTGGATCAGCGCCACCAAATCAGCCAGTGAGGATTGCTGGTAGGAAACAGAACGCGTGCCATCACCCTGGGTATACGAAAACGAGACACCACGGGATCCGGCAGCAAGGTCAATATAGGCCTGCTGCGCCTTCGCCAATGCGTCCTGCAATTGCGCAGGCGTCATCGCACCGGCCAGCAGGCTAGTGTTACGGTTAAACATAGGGATCCTTAAGAGGGTAAAAGTTGTGACAGGCGCTTACGCTTGGGTTTTTCTGTCTCTTCGATGATGACGCCAGGTAGACGAAGATTGGGTTTTTCTTCGGGTTGCTGTGGCGCTGGCAACAGACGATCGGGGTTTACCACGATATTGTCTGCCAGTTGGTTCAGTTTCAGTCCGAGATAAAACAGCCCGCACAACGCCGCATAACTGTACACCCGGCAGTCCAGCGCTTCGTTAGCCCGCCCCGGTATTTGTTCCCAAATGTAGTGGCACAGTAAATTTGGCCACCTGATTAAAGGTGATATCCTCACCTCAAC
>NZ_JALJRT010000026.1:0-2583 GCF_024519545.1 Serratia sp. Ser99
GCGCCGAGTCCAGCCCCACCAGCACGCCGTAGGTGGATGCCTGATAGCCCGTGGCATTGGCATCACCCGATGCATGATCCCAGGCCCCCAACAGCTGCGCCCAGGCGCCACCGTCGTCGTCAGCCTTGATGTCCGGCGAGGTCGCCAGCCCTTCCGCCTGACGCAAACGGCCGTTCAGCGCGTCGCGCAGGTAGCGGCTGTCGTTGACCTGTGCCGAAGCGATATCCGCGTGGATCTGCCCCGACAGCTGGCGGAACGCCTGCCGCGCTTCCCCCGCCGAACCGGCGTTAAGGATGCTTTCAAACACCGGATTGCCCGCCGCCAGCGCATCTGCCGCCGCCGCCACCGCCCGCTCGTTCTGCGTTGCTGCCACGCTGGCGAAACTGGTGTCATTACGGCCGACGTTGAGCGTTACCTGATTCGGCTGGTAGGTCAGGCCGGTGCCCAGGAACAGGTAGTTTGGCGCCACAGAGTCAAACTGCCCACGGATACCCTGCTGGGCGGTCAGAATGTTGTACTGCTGACCCAGCAGGCTGCGAACCTCGTTTTGCGACAGCAGGTTGCTGCTGTTTTCCAGCGATACCGTCACTTCACCGCCGCCGATCGTCGCCGATCCGTTACTTTGGATCCGATCGCTCTGGCCGTTCGCCGCCACTTCCACCGCGTAACGGGAGCCTGGTTCGAAGCTGACGTCACGAGTCACGTTCAGCGTGCCGATCGAATTGCCCGGCGCCACGGTACCGCCGCTGCGGGCAGTTAACGACCCTAGCGTACCGGAACCGCCCAGCACGCCGGCGTTTTGTACCGTCACGTCCGAAGTCACCGAACCATTCACCGCCAGCAGGCCGGTATTGACCCACGTCGGGCCGGAGTAGGTGTTGTTACCGGTCAGTACCAACGCCCCCTGGCCCTCTTTGGTCAGGCCGCCATGGCCGTTGATATCATTGGAATACACTTCAAGCGAGCAGTGGTAGTCATCGCAGACTCTGGCATGCAACGTACCCTCATCGATGATCGCCCCCATGCCAGGAATGTTGGCGACAAATTGCGACGAGCCATAAGCCACGCCCGTCGGGTCCGGAATACGAAACTCCTCGGGGATATCATCGACGGTATAGAACATGCCCGGACCGTTAATCGCCTTGCCCAGATTGATCATCCCCCAGCCATACAAGGCATCGATGCCCGGAGCCCCCATATCGGTCGCGGTCGTTTTAAGCACATCGGCAATTTGCGCCGACGTCATGTACGGGAAACGCTGCAGCAATACGGCGACTGCGCCGGTCACGTGCGGCGTCGCCATTGAGGTACCGTTTTTATTGCCATAGTCGGAGACCAACTGGTTCGGATCTGAACCGTTGGCTACGGTGCTGTAGATTTTACTGCCCGGCGAGGAGACGCAGAAGCTGGCGGTATAGCCGCAACGCGAAGAGAAGCTGCTGATGGTGTAAGGCACGCTGTTGGTGGAGGCGTCATCCTGCGCGACGCTGGCAACCGACAGCCAGTTAGGCGCAACATCCGGCACAAAATAGGCCAGGCCGCTGATCACATCCGGTTGGTTGTAGTTGCCGTCGTTACCGGCGGCGAACAACACCAGAATATTTTTACGTGCCGCATCGATAGCCCCCTGATAACCCGCCCCCGCCAGGCTGCCCAGCAAGGGTTTCACCTGATCAAACTGTTCCTGCGCGTCCTTCAGCTCGAAATGCAGCGCATCGGGTTTCTTGCCATTATCCGAAAGAAAATCCGGAATGCTGACGCCCCAACTGTTGTTGATCACCCGCACGCCGTTGTTGATCATCGCCTGCCAGCCCGCGTTGGTCACGCTGCCATCCAGCCCGAGGAACTCACCGTAGGCCGGGCCGTCATTGTCGTTATCGACGCTGATGATTTGCGAATCAAAGGCGACGCCGTGCATGCCGGTGCCGTCACGGTTGGCACCGCTTATACCGGCAACGTGGACGCCGTGGTTACTTAACTGCCCCTGTGAACCACTGTAAAAATGGAAAGTACCGTCAAAGTAAAAGCGATCGCCGGCCTTAATCCCCTCACGATGCGGATCGGTATAGGCGCGATAGCCTTCGGTGACAACGTTAGTCAGCTTGCCATCACCGGCAAATTCCGGATGCTGGTTCACCGGGGTATCGAAGATCCCCACCTTTTGCCCTTTGCCGGTATAACCTGCCGCGTAAGCCTCGTCGGCATGGATAGCCCCCAACCCCCAGTTAGCATTGAATTCATTGCTGCGCCAACTGGCCGGATCGCCGCTCTTCCCCCCTTCGGTATAGGTCGCGGCCTGTGCACCACCGGCGGCCAACAACGCGCATAACAGGGCGTTCAGTTTCCATGTCGGCGCCAATGCCGGTTTGTTGTTTCCTGCAGATTGCTTCATTCCCTTATCCCTTGTTGTTTTTGGTAAAAACCGCCCCAGCGGGGCGGTTGTTCCGTTTGTTTTTTAAGATCAGAAATGCCAGGTAAAACCGGCGTTAACGCTGTTGTCCTGGTAGTTTTGCGACAGCAGCCCGCCGTAGCCCAGCGACAGCGTGGCGTTCTTGTTCACCGCCACTTCCGCACTGGCTTTCA
>NZ_JALJRT010000027.1:0-2018 GCF_024519545.1 Serratia sp. Ser99
CGCGAGATGCCTTATTTCAGCAGTGCCTGCGCCTTGGCCACCACGTTATCCACGGTGAAGCCGAACTCTTTGAACAGCTGCTCTGCCGGTGCCGACTCACCAAAGGTGGTCATGCCCACGATAGCGCCGTTCAGGCCCACGTACTTGTACCAGTAGTCCGCGATACCCGCTTCCACCGCCACGCGGGCAGTGACCGCCGCCGGCAGCACGGATTCACGGTAAGCCGCATCCTGCTTGTCGAAGGCGTCGGTAGACGGCATCGAGACCACGCACACCTTGGTGCCCGCCGCGCTCAGCTTGTCTGCCGCTTCCACGGTGATGCCCACTTCCGAACCGGTGGCAATCAGGATGACGTCCGGCGTACCGGCACAATCCTTCAGCACGTAGCCGCCGCGGTAAACGTTGGCCAGCTGCTCCGCGGTACGCGGCTGCTGGGTCAGGTTCTGACGCGAGAAAATCAGCGTGGTCGGGCCGTCATTGCGCTCGATGCCGTACTGCCAGGCAATCGCCGATTCCACCTGGTCACACGGACGCCAGGTGCTCATGTTCGGGGTCACGCGCAGGCTGGCAATCTGCTCAACCGGCTGGTGCGTCGGGCCGTCTTCGCCCAGACCGATGGAGTCGTGGGTATAAACGAACACGTTGCGGATTTTCATCAGCGCCGCCATGCGCACCGCGTTACGGGCGTATTCCACGAACATCAGGAAGGTCGCGGAGTACGGCAGGAAGCCGCCGTGCAGCGCGATGCCGTTGGTGATGGCGGTCATGCCGAACTCGCGCACGCCGTAGTGGATGTAGTTACCCGCCGGGTCAACGTTCAGCGCTTTCGAGCCGGACCACATGGTCAGGTTGCTTGGCGCCAGGTCAGCAGAGCCGCCGAGGAACTCAGGCAGCACCTTGCCGAAGGCTTCCAGCGCGTTCTGCGAGGCCTTGCGGCTGGCGATGTTGGCCGGGTTGGCCTGCAGCTGCTCGACGAAGGCTTTGGCGTCGGCTTTCCAGTTGGCCGGCAGTTCGCCGTTCATGCGGCGTTTGAACTCGGCCGCCAGTTCCGGGAAGGCCTTGGCGTAGGCGGCGAACTTGTCGTTCCAGGCCGCTTCTTTCGCCTTGCCGGCTTCTTTGGCGTCCCACTGGGCATAGATGTCCTGCGGGATTTCGAAGGCGGCGTATTTCCAGCCCAGGGCTTCGCGGGTGGCGGCCACTTCGGCGGCGCCCAGCGCAGCACCGTGCACGTCGTGGGTACCGGCCTTGTTCGGGGAGCCGAAGCCAATCACGGTTTTGCACATCAGCAGGGACGGCTTGTCGGTGACCTTGCGGGCTTCTTCAATCGCGGCCTTGATGGCATCCGGGTTGTGGCCGTCCACGTGACGCACCACGTGCCAGCCGTAGGCTTCAAAGCGCTCGGCGGTGTTGTCGGTGAACCAGCCTTCCACGTGACCGTCGATGGAGATGCCGTTGTCATCGTAGAACGCGGTCAGTTTGCCGAGCTTGAGGGTACCGGCCAGGGAACAGACTTCGTGAGAGATGCCTTCCATCATGCAGCCGTCGCCCATAAAGGCGTAGGTGTGGTGGTCGACCACGTCATGGCCCGGGCGGTTGAACTGCGCAGCCAGGGTGCGTTCGGCAATGGCGAAGCCGACGGCGTTGGCGATGCCCTGGCCCAGTGGGCCGGTGGTGGTTTCCACGCCTGGGGTGTAGCCGTATTCCGGGTGACCCGGGGTTTTGGAGTGCAGCTGGCGGAAGTTTTCCAGCTCGCTCATTGGCAGGTCGTAGCCGGTGAGGTGCAACAGGCTGTAAATCAGCATGGAGCCATGGCCGTTGGAGAGGACGAAGCGGTCACGGTCAGCCCAGTGCGGGTTGGTCGGGTTGTGGTTCAGGTAGTCACGCCACAGGACTTCGGCGATGTCCGCCATGCCCATAGGTGCACCCGGGTGGCCGGAATTTGCTTTTTGTACGGCGTCCATGCTGAGTGCGCGGATGGCGTTGGCAAGCTCTTTACGAGAGGACATGTTTTACTCCAG
>NZ_JALJRT010000028.1:0-1999 GCF_024519545.1 Serratia sp. Ser99
CAAGAAAATTCTTTACGAACTTAATGTCCATCACATAATCCTAAAAAGGATAAAACCTCCGTTTTTTTATTGGTATTAAAATACATAGTCACACCAAACATAACTAGCGATATAATCGTCAAGCAAAGCATAATTCAGACTTATCATTGATAGCTATCACCAACCCTGCTAGCCAATGATAACCCTAATGTGTGCTGATATGGGAAATGACACTTACTGCTAGGGAAGCTTATGTTCAGAGAATCTATTACCGTATTTTTATCAGATAAAAATCGCTACTTCACACATGGCATCCAATTGGCGTTAGAAAGCTATTTTCGCTCAAAAAATGTGAATGTGCGTTTTACTGAAAATGCCTTCGAGTACAGAATGGCCGACATCATCTTCCTGGCAGCCAACCCAAGCGAAAGTACTCTGCCTCATTATCTGTATTCACAGGCAAAAGCTTGCTGCCCGCTGGTTTTCTTGATCGATGATGAACGAATAGCAGCACCAGCTTCCCACTCAAGTCGCCGGAAGAAATTCACTCATATCTCTCGCAACAAAAGTGTAGCGACTTTATTAGAAACCTTCGACCGCGTCATATTAGCCAATGTCATTCAAAATAAAAGAAATCGCTGCGATTTTGGTTATGCCTCCCGATTCGCCAGGTTCTCTACCAGAGAGTATGAAGTCATTCATTATCTCTCTTTAGGCCTACCCAACATTTTGATTTCACGGAAACTAAATCTGAGCGAAAAAACCATCAGCCAGCATAAACGTAACGCGATGCGAAAGCTCAATTTTAAACGCAATGCCGAGCTGCATTTTTGGCTGCTTTGTGGTGGTTTAAAGGATGTGGGGCGGCATGTTCTGATGTAACTCAAGAACAGGAAAATTCATGATTATTTTCAAACGTCTTTTCTCTAAAAACAGACCCCGTATGGAAATAAATGCATTTTTCTCTATTCGGTTAACAACGTCACTTATTGGGTTTTCTGATTGTTCAATTAAAAGACGGATAATGGAAAACTCAACAACAACCCAGCAGAAGGCAGGTCAAAACGAGTTGAAGGAAAGCATAAAGTGATGCTAAACCGCACAACCCTGCTTGGTTCAATCAGCATGTTACTATTATTACTGGCGCTGCTGCCTTCACTTTTGAAAATGATTAACGTTTCTGCTATTCCTACGGTGTTGAACTCTACTCAAGATGACCGCCCATCGCCTAATACTCATCCGAGCGAAGACATAGGTGAGCCAAAAGGCGGAAAGCATCAAGTGCTGTTAACCGACAACGATACCCTGCCAGAGCAAGCTGAGTTCAAAATCAGACGGGGAGAGAATAAGATACTCAGTAAGAACCTGGCAGATTCACATAAATGCTATTACGACTTATCGGTTGAAAGCGCTTCGGCCAAATTCAATTTTCAAATCATCCAGCAGGAAGTGAAAAAATTTGTCCGGAAAAGAATATTGTCACGTAGAAGGTTGGCGGGTTTGAGTTTTAGAGTCAATAAAAACATTAAAATAAACAGCAGAGATAAGCAGCCCGTATTTTTCGAGTACGAGCATTTATTTGATAAAGTGATATCTGGCAAGTCACCCTATGAATACTTTATGACAGTCGGCGAATTCCCGAGGTAAAAAACTGAGCTTCCTATGACTCTATACGAATACGCCATGTGGCTCCAACGAAAGGAGTGCAATGGGTTTCTTATCGAGGAAGAGGTTTATACTGCCGATCAGCACTTCAAGCTAGCGATGGTTGTACGTAATCTGAAGCGCTTTGGCCAGAATATCGGGTATGGGGCAGTATGGAACGCCACGAGTATACGCGACAATATTCGACGGTTATTACTGGTCTTTAGTGCCACTTACCCTGGAGTGGCACACCTACCAATGGTTTTTCATTCAACGCCAACGAACCAGTCTTAAACTCTTCAAACCTCAAGCGAAACATCGCTTATAATCAGCCTGATGAAATATCCCCCACCGCAAACCAATACTAAATCGAAAA
>NZ_JALJRT010000029.1:0-1258 GCF_024519545.1 Serratia sp. Ser99
TGTAGTGGTCAAGTAATATTGGCCACGGTTTTACAGTAAAAACGGTATCTGTTCTCTGATTCTTCCGGCGTCAGTCCACCGTTGTAATGGTGAGGCCTGACACTATTGTAGTAGTTCAATATATAATCACTGATTTGTCGCCGGGCCTCGTCCTTGCCTGCGTAACCATTCGCCGGTACCCATTCTGTTTTCAGACTGCGGAAGAAGCGCTCCATAGGGCTGTTATCCCAGCAGTTTCCCCGCCGACTGACGCTTTGCTTTATTCTGTAACGCCAGAGAAGTTGTTGATATTTCAGGCCTGTATACTGGCTTCCCTGATCGCTGTGGAACATCACATCACGCGGCTGGCCTCGCGTCTCATATGCCATCCGCAGGGCGCTGCTTATCAGCGCTGTATCAGCATTTTCTGACAGGCTCCAGCCAACCACTCTGCGGGCAAAAAGATCCATGACGACCGCCAGATAGCACCAGCGATTTCCTGCCCAGATATACGTAATATCTCCGCACCATGCCCTGTCAGGCTCCGGCACAGCGAACTGACGTTCGAGCAGATTCGGCAGGCATGTATGCTCCTGTCGGGCATTTTTGTACTGATGTTTTCCGGGCTGACAGCTGCTCAGGCTCAGGTATTTCATCAGACGCCCGGCCCGGTAACGGCTCATCGGGACACCGTTTTGAGTCAGCATTTCCGCAAGCGTGCGTGCGCCTGCAGAGCCCCGACTCTGGTTCCACGCCCGGCGTATTTCGCTGCACAACCTGACCTGCGCCGGATTAACGGTATCGCGTCGCTTTCGCCAGTACCGGTAACTACTGCGGTGTATTTCCAGAGCGGAACAAAGGCTGACAACCGTGTGGCTGTCACTCAGTCTGGCAACTATCGTGAACCGTTCAGCGAGTCGGACATCAAGAGCGCGGTAGCCTTTTTTAATATCGTATTCTGTTCCTCCAGACGGCGAATCTGCTTTTCCAGCTCTCGGATTCGTTGCTGCTCTGTGGAGATAGGCGTCGCAGAGGGCGTGATGCCCTGGCGCTCTCGCCGGAGCTGGCGTACCCAGCTCTCAAGGGTGGTAGAGCCGACATTCATCGCTTCACTGGCTTGTCGATATGAGTAGCCCTTATCAACAACCAACTGCGCACATTCCAGCCTGAACTCAGGGGTGAAAGTACGCTTAGTTTTTTTGTTCATTAAGTCACCTGTTTTGTGTTGAGGTGAGGATATCACCTTTAATCAGGTGGCCAAATTTACTGTGCCACTACA
>NZ_JALJRT010000002.1:0-230824 GCF_024519545.1 Serratia sp. Ser99
GTCTGTGACGGCAGATTTACAGTCTGCTCCCTTTGGCCGCTCGGGAACCCCACCATGGTATTCATGGCTTTACAAATTGTAGTTCCGGTTTTATCCGGAAGAAACCTGGCCGGTTTCCTTACTGCGTCTTCGCTCTTGGCAGAGAGAAGATGGTGGTGGGGGAAGGATTCGAACCTTCGAAGTCTGTGACGGCAGATTTACAGTCTGCTCCCTTTGGCCGCTCGGGAACCCCACCACTGGCCTTGCTTGCGAAACGTCTGTCTCGGTAAGCGGGGCGCATCATATCAAATGAAGCGCGCGTGTAAAGTATTGAAATGCAGAAAATGAATCGTTTGCCGATTTTTTACCCTTGGCGGTGCATCCCTGAACGAAAGGCACCGCTTTATTGAGCAATTACAGAATAACCGTCCGGTTGCCGTATACAAATACGCGCTGCGCCAACACGTGATAAAGCGCACGGCTAAGCGCGTTTTTCTCAACGTCACGTCCGGCTCGCATCATATCTTCGGCAGAGTAGGTGTGATCGACGTGGATCACGTCCTGCATGATGATCGGGCCTTCATCCAGATTATCGTTAACGTAGTGCGCCGTGGCGCCGATGATTTTAACGCCGCGCTCGTAAGCCTGATGATAAGGCCTTGCGCCGATAAAGGCCGGCAGGAAGGAGTGGTGAATATTGATCACCTGGTTCGGGTAGTGCTGTACGAATGCTGGCGTCAATACGCGCATATATTTGGCCAGTACCACGTAGTCCGGTTGGTATTGGTCGATCTGGGCCATCATTTTCTGATCGTGCTGATCGCGAGTCAGGCCTTCATGGCTGACCAGATGGAATGGGATGTCGAAACGTTCTACCAGCGTTTGCAGCGTATCGTGGTTGCCGATAACTGCCGCGATCTCCACGTCCAGGCCACCGTAGGCGCTTTTCATCAGCAGGTCGCCCAGGCAATGTGCTTCTTTGGTCACCAGCACGACAATGCGGCGGCGGCCGGAGTTATGCAGTTCACGAACCGAGCCTGCCGGCAGCGCGCTGTCGAGATCCGCCAACAACGTGGTGTCGTTGAAAATGCCTTCCAACTCGGTACGCATAAAGAAACGACCGGTGCGGTGATCGACGAACTCGTTGTTCTGAACAATGTTGAGCTCATGCTTGTAGCAAATATTGGTGATCTTGGCGATCAGGCCTTTGGCATCCGGGCAAATGGTGCGCAAAACTTTTCTTTGTACATTTTGGTGTGGCATGGGGATGAGGATCCTGTCTGATACGGTATGTCCTGTCTGCGCAGGCGAGAATTTTATCGCTTTCATTTTCAGGCCATCGCCTGAAATCTCTTGAGCACGGTGACTGCCGGCTAACGCCCGCAGCACTTTTTATATTTTTTTCCTGAGCCGCATGGGCAAATGGCATTTCTGCCAGGCTGAGGTTTGGTTCCGTCAATATAATACCAGCGTTGGCCAAGCTGAAGGAAGCGCGAGCGTTCGTGCATCGCCCTTTGCTCACCGGTGCTGCCGTCGATGAAGCGGGCAATGAACTCGACAAAACCTTCACTGGCCTCATGGCCGGGTTTTTCTTCCACCACCGTCAGGCCGAGCCATTCGGTGTCTTTGAAACTGTCGACGATGCCATTGCGCCATTCTGCCGCGTGGCAGTCGGGGTGCCAGGTAGCAATCAGATAATCCACGTTGTGTTTTACGTAAGCGCTAAAGCGCGAACGCATTAACTGTCCGGGGGTCGATGGCGTTTGGCTACCGTTGATGTAGGGCTCGCAGCATGCGCTATACTCCACTCCGCCGCCGCAGGGGCATAATTCGGACAAGGTGACTCCTAAAAAGGCCGGAACCTGAGGAACGGGCCGATGCCGAAAGAAATTTAGCGCATATGTTACCTAACATTATTCGATCGTGACAATCTACGCTGACAGCGTCATTGATACAATTCACCGGGCAAAAGGCGGAAACTATGCGAAAAATAAAGATTGGATTGGCATTGGGCGCGGGTTCGGCGAAAGGGTGGGCGCATATCGGCGTGATCAACGCGCTAAAGAAGTTGGGCGTTGAGGTCGATATAGTAGCCGGCTGCTCGGTGGGTGCCCTGGTGGGGGCCGCTTTTGCCAGCCATCGTTTACCTGCCATGGAAACCTGGGTGCGTTCGTTCAGCTATTGGGACGTGATCCGATTGATGGACTTGTCCTGGCAACGGGGCGGGCTGCTACGCGGTGAACGGGTTTTCAACGCGGTGGGACAATTGCTGAAGATCGATGATATCGCCGAGTGCTCACTCAAATTCGGCGCTGTGGCAACCAATCTCAGTACCGGGCGTGAGCTGTGGTTGACGGAAGGCGATATTCATCAGGCGGTGCGTGCGTCGTGCAGCATGCCGGGCCTGTTGGCACCTGTCTGGTTTGATGGCTATTGGCTGGTGGATGGCGCAGTGGTGAATCCTGTGCCTATTTCATTGACCCGTGCATTGGGCGCCGACATCGTCATTGCCGTCGATTTGCAGCATGATGCTCATTTAATGCAGCAGGACCTATTCTCGGTGCGCAATCACGATGTAGAGGCGCCGCAAGATCTTCCTGCGCGCAACTGGCGAGGGCGTTTAAGAGAACGAATCAGCAAAATGACGACCAGAAAGCCCAATTTCACCCCAACGGCGATGGAAATCATGGGGACGTCGATCCAGGTTCTGGAAAATCGCCTGAAACGTAACCGCATGGCCGGCGACCCGCCAGATGTGTTGATTCAGCCTTATTGCCCTCAGATTTCGACGCTGGATTTCCATCGCGCCGAGGAGGCGATTGCCGCTGGAAAACTGGCGGTGGAAAAACAGATCGATATGCTGTTGCCGTTGATAAAAAACAAATAACTACCGGTTTGCGGGGAAATACTCCACCGTTGGAAAAATTTCCGGCAAGCATAAATGGCCTTTTTGAGCCACTATTACACTATGGAAAGGGAAGAGGCACGGCTGATGGCATTACCATTGACTCACAAGCGCATTTTGGTGGTTGAGGACGAACTGGTTTTTCGTTCGGTGCTTGTTGGCTATTTGAAATCGTTGGGAGCAGAAACCAGTGAGGCGCCCAATGGTTTGCTGGCCTTGAGTCTGGTAGATGACGTTCACCCGGATTTAATCCTGTGCGATCTGGCGATGCCGGAAATGGACGGGATAGAGTTTGTCGAACATCTGCGCCTGCAGGGCGTACAAATTCCAGTGTTGGTAATATCGGCGACCGATAAAATGGCCGATATCGCCAAAATGCTCCGATTGGGTGTTCAGGACGTACTGTTAAAGCCGGTGACCGATCTGAACCGCCTGCGTGAAGCGGTGTTGGGCTGTCTGTATCCCAACATGTTCACATCCCCGGCGATTGAAGAAGTGGAGCTGTTACAGGACTGGGACGCGCTGAGTAAAAACCCCTCCGAAGCGGTGAAGCTACTCAAACAGTTACAGCCTCCAGTGCAGCAGACCGTTGCCCATTGCCGGATTAATTATCGGCAATTAACCACCGGTGAAAACCCCGGACTGGTACTGGATATTGCGGCTCTGTCGGATAAGGATCTGGCTTTCTATTGTCTGGATGTGACGCGTGCAGGGGATAATGGCGTATTGGCGGCGCTACTGTTGCGAGCTTTATTTAATGGGTTACTGCAAGATCATTTAGCGAATCAGCGTCAAAGGCTGCCGCAAATGAGCGCATTGTTAAAGCAAGTTAATCAATTATTACGCCAAGGCAAGTTGGAAGGGCAATTCCCACTGCTGGTGGGTTATTACCACGCCGAATATAAAAACCTGATTCTGGTCTCCGCCGGTTTGCATGCCAATGTGAATACCGGTGACAATCAAATTCAATTGAGCAACGGTGTGCCGCTCGGCACTCTGGGTGCCACCTACATGAATCAGATCAGCCAACACTGTGCCGCCTGGCAGTGCCAGGTTTGGGGTTCTGGCGGGCGACTGCGGTTGATGCTGAGTGCTGAATAAACCTACCGGGACTTATAGTATTTGAAATTTAGCTATTTGACGTACTTGGTTTCACTTTAAGTGACCCATTAGGTGATTGTCTTAATTTTTTTCTATATCGTGCTGCGATTAATGTCAGAGACACATAAGCTGGTATACTCCGGTGGTTTTGTATAGCAGATAAAGCTCATAAAATGAGCGCTATTAAGAGAGGAAATAATGCCTGCTGTAAATCGTAAAGTCAGAAAGGCTGTGATCCCGGTTGCAGGCTTGGGAACACGGATGTTACCGGCGACAAAAGCCATTCCAAAAGAAATGCTGCCGCTGGTCGACAAACCCTTGATCCAATATGTAGTCAACGAATGTATTGCGGCGGGGATTAACGAGATTGTGCTGGTTACCCATTCCTCCAAGAATTCGATCGAAAACCATTTCGATACCAGCTTTGAATTGGAAGCGATGCTTGAAAAGCGCGTTAAGCGTCAGTTGCTGGACGAAGTGCAATCCATTTGTCCGAAGGGCGTGACCGTGATGCAGGTACGTCAGGGCGTTGCCAAAGGGCTTGGGCATGCCATTATGTGTGCCTATCCGTTGGTGGGTGACGAGCCGGTGGCCGTGATTTTGCCTGACGTGATCCTTGATGAGTACAGCGCGGATCTTAAAAAAGACAACTTGCACGAAATGCTGCAGCGGTTTGAGCAAACCGGCATCAGCCAGATCATGGTTGAACCGGTTCCGCATAAAGATGTTGGTAATTACGGCGTGGCTGACTGCAAAGGCTATGAACTGCAGCCTGGCGAAAGTGCGCCAATGGTCAGCGTCGTCGAGAAGCCTTCTCCGGACGAAGCGCCTTCAAACCTGGCCATCGTTGGTCGCTATGTGCTTTCCGCCGACATTTGGCCACTGCTGTCGAAAACCCCTCCGGGCGCTGGCAATGAAATCCAGCTTACCGACAGCATCGAAATGCTGATGCAGCAAGAAACGGTAGAAGCCTATCATCTGAAAGGGATCAGCCATGATTGCGGCAATAAGCTCGGCTATATGCAAGCCTTTGTCGAATATGGCATGCGCCATCCTGGGCTGGGCAAAGATTTTACTCAGTGGTTGAATCAGCTGCTGACCGCGGATAAGCAGTGATTTTTTTATCTTTCACCTTAATTTGAAAAACTAGGATTTTCACATGAAAGTGACAGTTTTTGGTATTGGCTATGTTGGCCTGGTGCAGGCTGCGGTGTTGGCTGAGGTCGGTCACGACGTTATGTGCATTGATATAGACGAATGCAAAGTCGAAAACCTGAAGAAAGGGAATATCCCTATTTTTGAGCCAGGTTTAACGCCGCTGGTGCAACAAAACTATGAAGCCGGTCGTCTGCATTTTACTACCGATGCCAAGGCTGGGGTTGCGCATGGATCTATCCAGTTTATTGCTGTAGGTACGCCACCGGATGAGGACGGCTCTGCCGACCTGAAATATGTGACTGCCGTTGCGCGTACCATCGCGGAGCACATGACTGAACACAAGGTAGTGGTCGACAAGTCTACCGTGCCGGTCGGTACCGCAGACAAAGTGCGTCAGGTTATGGAAGAAACCTTGCAAAAGCGCGGCAGTAAAGTGCCTTTCGATGTGGTTTCTAACCCCGAGTTCCTGAAGGAAGGGGCAGCGGTAGCAGACTGCATGCGTCCTGAGCGCATCGTAATCGGCACCGATAACAAAGATGTGATCGAGCCTATTCGTGAACTGTACGAGCCGTTTAACCGCAATCACGATCGCATGATCATGATGGATATTCGCAGTGCAGAGTTGACCAAATATGCCGCCAACTGCATGCTGGCGACCAAAATCAGCTTTATGAACGAAATGTCCAACCTGGCCGAAATGCTGGGTGCGGATATTGAGAAAGTGCGCCAGGGTATCGGTTCAGACTCCCGTATTGGTTATCACTTTATCTATCCAGGCTGCGGCTACGGCGGCTCCTGTTTCCCGAAAGACGTTCAAGCGCTGATCCGCACTGCGGAACATATTGGCTACCAGCCAAAACTGTTGCAGGCCGTAGAGCAGGTTAACTATCAGCAGAAGTATAAGCTGACCAAATTTATCAAGCAGCATTTCGGTGAAGACCTGAAAGGCAAAACCTTTGCGCTATGGGGTTTGGCATTCAAACCGAATACCGACGATATGCGCGAAGCCTCCAGCCGGGTGTTGATGGAACAACTGTGGGAAGCGGGCGCTATCGTTCAGGCTTACGATCCTGAAGCGATGAATGAAGTGCAACGTATTTACGGTCAACGTGACGATCTGAAGCTGGTAGGAACCAAAGAAGCGGCGCTGCATGGCGCTGACGCGTTGGTTATCTGTACTGAGTGGCAGAACTTCCGTGCGCCGGACTTCGATGTGATTAAGGGCGCGCTGAAGCAACCGGTGATCTTTGATGGTCGCAACCTGTTTGATCCAGAACGCCTGGAAAGCCGAGGCTTCACTTATTATGCGATTGGACGCGGTGCGTCCATTCAGCCGGTTATTTAAGGGATACCTATGAAATTCCTGGTTACAGGCGCGGCAGGTTTTATTGGTTATCATACTGCTGAGCGTTTGTTGGCCGCCGGTCATCAGGTTGTCGGTATCGATAACCTGAATGATTATTACGATGTGGGCCTGAAAATGGCCCGTCTTGATCTGCTGGCGGATAAGCCAGCGTTCCAGTTTATTAAGCTGGATTTGGCCGATCGAGAGGGGATGGCGCAGTTATTCGCAGAGCACCAATTCCAACGAGTGATCCATCTGGGCGCGCAAGCTGGCGTGCGCTATTCGCTGGAGAATCCGTTGGCGTATGCGGACGCAAATCTTATCGGGCATTTAAACGTGCTGGAAGGCTGCCGACACAATAAAGTTGAGCATCTGTTATATGCTTCTTCCAGCTCGGTATATGGTCTGAATCGAAAGCTGCCGTTTGCGACTGAAGATTCGGTCGACCACCCGATATCATTGTATGCGGCAACCAAGAAAGCCAATGAGTTGATGTCGCACAGCTATTCTCACCTGTATGGTCTCCCAACCACCGGCCTGCGTTTCTTTACCGTCTATGGTCCGTGGGGGCGTCCAGATATGGCGCTGTTCAAATTCACCAAGGCCATATTGGCGGGTGACAGTATCGATGTATATAACCACGGTGAGATGCACCGTGACTTTACCTACATCGACGATATTGCCGAGTCTATTGTCCGCTTGCAGGCGGTTATTCCTCAGCCAAATGCTGACTGGACGGTAGAGCAGGGATCGCCAGCGACCAGTTCTGCTCCATACCATGTTTATAATATCGGCAATAGCAGCCCGGTGAAGCTGATGAAATATATCAGTGCACTGGAACAGGCGTTGGGGATTGAAGCGCGTAAAAATATGTTGCCTATGCAACCAGGCGACGTGTTGGATACCAGTGCCGATACTGCCGAGCTTTATCGCGTGATTGGATTTAAACCGGAAACCAGCGTTGAAGAAGGTGTGAAACGCTTTGTTGAATGGTATAAGTCGTTTTATAAAGCTCAGTAATTGAGCGATGCGGTAATGCTATAAGGGGCTCCGGCCCCTTTTTTTATGCCTTGTAAAAGAGAGGGGCGTGGTCGTTCGCCAACGGATAAACCGGGTCATCCATTAGGATTATTACGTAAAGGCTGATTGGCGCTCTAAAAAATCTGAAAAATAAGCATAACAAAAAGGCTCCCAAGGGAGCCTTTTTAACATGCAACGGAATGCTATTACAGCAGGAAATCGTCCAGAGATTTACCTTGCTCTTCGATAGCTTTCTTAATCACTGCTGGGGTACGGCCCTGGCCAGTCCAGGTTTTCAGTTCGCCGTTTTCGTCTTTATATTGGTATTTAGCCGGACGTGCTGCACGTTTAGCTTTACCTGCGGCTTTAGTTGCAGCCATAGTTTGCAGCAGTTCATTTGGATCAATACCGTCAGCAATCAGCATTTCACGATATTGTTGCAGTTTACGAGTGCGTTCTTCAACTTCTGCTTGAGCCTGGCTGTCTTCTTCGCGACGTTCGTTCACAACAACTTCCAGTTTTTCAAGCATCTCTTCCAGCGTTTCCAGGCTGCATTCTCTGGCCTGAGCGCGTAGAGTACGGATGTTGTTCAAAATCTTTAATGCTTCGCTCATTGTCCTAGTCTCAAATTATATTGGTGGGGGGCGTCTGGATAATAATAGAGTGCTCTTTTCTTTTCTGCAATAGCCAAATTGAAAGGAACACTCAAATTTACCTTTAAAAGACCTAATCGGAACTCTCTGGTTAATATAGGCGGGGGAGATAAGTATTACAACCTCCATTTTTAAGTCAAATTTTCAACAGCGGCGGTATGTTTACTATGCCAGAATGGCATTCATGGCTAAGTTATAATTGTGTTTTATATCAATATTACGCCGAATTCTGTGGGTTAAATCACGCGATTTGTCTGCCAACACTGTAAACAATAGGGGTATATCAGTAAAGGTAACGTCAAGAACTGTACCCTTGGCTGCTTTATGTCATTAAATACTCTGGTATGGAGGCCAAGTGGTGTTAATAGATATAATCTTGCGTCAGCCCGCTGTTGTGGGGCGCTTCACTTCATTGGCATAACCATTAATGCCGGACGCTAATCATTAGTAGTAATTAAATGTGACGACAGGCAGAAAGCATCTTGTAAATAGATGCAAAAGCTTAACGGGAGCAGACCGAAAAGTTTCATTTGAAAGTCTGGTATTGCTTTGTCCGCGGTATTGATTAATCCGAAGGTGTGAGCCGACGGGCGCCTTATGTTACACTTGGCTTCTGAATCAACCGCTGAATATTTCTTATACCATTGGAGTTGCTGGCCCATGGCTCAACTTTATTTTTATTACTCTGCTATGAATGCAGGGAAATCTACTGCGTTGTTGCAATCTTCATATAATTATCAAGAACGTGGTATGCGTACGCTGGTGTTTACCGCCGAAATAGATCACCGTTTTGGCGTGGGTAAGGTGAGTTCGCGGATCGGCCTGTCTTCCCAGGCACAGCTCTACAATAATGACTCTATGCTATTTGCGATGATTGCCCAGGAACATCAGCAGCAGCCTGTACATTGCGTTCTGCTCGATGAAAGCCAGTTCCTGACCAAACAGCAGGTTGAGCAATTGTGCGATGTTGTCGATCAGTTGGATATTCCGGTGTTGTGCTACGGTTTGCGTACTGATTTCCTGGGGGAACTATTTATTGGCAGTCAATATTTGCTGGCTTGGGCGGACAAACTGGTGGAGTTGAAAACCATTTGTCATTGCGGGCGTAAGGCGAATATGGTGCTGCGGCTCGATGAGAACGGGCAGGCGATGCATGCTGGCGAACAGGTGGTGATTGGCGGGAACGAAAGCTACGTCTCCGTCTGCCGTAAGCATTACAAAGAGGCTATACAGGCCTTGGAATGATTGCCCGAGCGCTACAGAGCACCTTCTGGCGCGTTTGGGGGCTATTGAACAGACATGGCGGCTTGACCAATGATTTCGTCGCATAAAAAAACCGCCTTTCGGCGGTTTTTTGTTGGCTCATTCAATGAACCGTTATTTTTTGGTCTTCTTTACCGTCTTGGCGACAACCGGTGCGGCCAGAACCTCTTCATCAACCGCTTCGCTGAATTTACGGCCGTAGAAGGTATCCAGCATGATTTGCTTGAGTTCAGCAATCAGCGGATAACGTGGGTTAGCACCGGTACATTGGTCGTCAAAGGCGTCTTCAGACAGTTTGTCTACTTTCGCCAGGAAATCGGCTTCCAGCACGCCGGCTTCGCGGATTGAAGCCGGGATGCCCAGTTCGGCCTTGATCTCGTCCAGCCAGGTCAGCAGCTTCTCGATTTTCTGTGCGGTACGGTCGCCCGGTGCGCTCAGGCCGAGATGGTCAGCGATTTCAGCGTAGCGGCGACGCGCTTGTGGGCGGTCGTACTGGCTGAAAGCCGTTTGCTTGGTCGGGTTGTCGTTCGCGTTATAGCGAATGACGTTGGAAATCAGCATGGCGTTGGCCAAGCCGTGTGGGATATGGAACTCGGAGCCCAGTTTGTGGGCCATTGAGTGGCAAACCCCGAGGAAGGCGTTGGCGAAAGCGATACCGGCGATGGTCGCAGCATTGTGCACGCGCTCACGGGCTACCGGGTTCTTGGCACCTTCTTTATAGCTGGCCGGCAGATACTCTTTCAGCAGTTTCAACGCTTGCAGCGCCTGACCGTCGGAGTATTCGTTCGCCAGGACTGAAACATAAGCTTCCAGCGCGTGAGTTACCGCATCCAGGCCACCGAAGGCGCACAGGGATTTCGGCATGTTCATGACCAGGTTGGCGTCAACGATCGCCATGTCTGGTGTCAATGCGTAATCTGCCAGTGGGTATTTCTGGCCGGTTACGTCGTCGGTCACTACCGCAAACGGTGTAACTTCTGAACCGGTACCTGAAGTGGTGGTGACGGCAATCATTTTTGCCTTCACGCCCATTTTCGGGAACTTGTAGATGCGTTTACGGATATCCATAAAGCGCAGCGCCAGGTCTTCGAAGTGGGTTTCAGGGTGTTCGTACAGCACCCACATGATCTTCGCAGCATCCATCGGTGAACCGCCGCCCAGCGCGATGATCACGTCTGGCTTGAAGGAGTTCATCTGTTCAGCGCCTTTACGCACGATGGACAGCGTTGGATCCGCTTCAACTTCAAAGAATACTTCTGTTTCAATGCCGTGCGATTTCAGAACGGAGGTGATCTGGTCTGCATAGCCGTTGTTGAACAGGTAGCGGTCGGTCACAATGAAGGCGCGTTTTGCCCCGTCGGTCGCTACTTCTTCCAGCGCGATTGGCAGTGAGCCACGGCGGAAGTAGATTGATTTCGGAAGTTTATGCCACAACATGTTTTCTGCTCGCTTCGCTACAGTTTTCTTGTTGATCAGGTGTTTTGGACCGACGTTTTCAGAGATGGAGTTACCGCCCCATGAACCGCAGCCCAGCGTCAGAGACGGAGCGAGTTTGAAGTTGTACAGGTCACCGATCCCACCCTGAGAAGCAGGGGTGTTGATCAGGATACGCGCGGTTTTCATCTTGTCGCCGAAGAAGGCTACGCGTTCCGGCTGGTTATCCTGGTCGGTGTACAGACAAGAGGTGTGACCGATACCGCCCATGGCGACCAGTTTTTCCGCTTTGCTGACGGCGTCTTCAAAGTCTTTGGCGCGATACATAGCCAGCGTTGGCGACAGTTTTTCGTGAGCGAAAGGTTCTGACTCATCGACCAGCTTCACTTCACCGATCAGCACTTTAGTGCTTGCCGGGACTTTGATGCCTGCCATTTCAGCGATTTTCGGTGCTGACTGACCGACGATAGCCGCATTGAGGCCACCGTTTTTCAGGATGATGTCCTGTACGGCCTTCAGCTCTTTACCCTGCAGCATGTAGCCGCCATGGGAAGCGAAACGTTCGCGCACTGCGTCATAGATGGAGTCAACCACGATGACGGATTGCTCAGAGGCGCAAATCACACCGCTGTCGAAGGTTTTAGACATCAGAATAGAGGCCACGACGCGTTTGATATCCGCCGTTTCGTCAACCACTACCGG
Source organism: Serratia sp. Ser99 (assembly GCF_024519545.1). Taxonomy (NCBI): domain Bacteria; kingdom Pseudomonadati; phylum Pseudomonadota; class Gammaproteobacteria; order Enterobacterales; family Yersiniaceae; genus Serratia; species Serratia sp. Ser99. The sequence continues at coordinate 11,561 of NZ_JALJRT010000002.1, forward strand.
GGTATTACCCGCACCCACGCCGATGGCCGGTTTGCCGGAGCTGTAGGCTGCTTTCACCATGCCTGGGCCACCGGTGGCCAGGATCAGGTTGATGTCAGGGTGGTGCATCAGCTGGTTGGAGAGTTCAACGGTAGGTTGATCGATCCAGCCGACGATGTCTTTTGGCGCACCGGCGGCAATCGCTGCCTGCAGCACGATATCGGCCGCTTTGTTGGTGGCGTTTTTCGCACGTGGGTGCGGAGAGAAAATGATACCGTTACGGGTTTTCAGGCTGATTAACGCTTTGAAAATGGCCGTGGAAGTTGGGTTGGTGGTGGGTACGATACCGCAAATCAGGCCGATAGGTTCGGCGATGGTGATGGTACCGAAAGTATCGTCTTCAGACAGGATACCGCAGGTTTTTTCATCTTTATAGGCGTTATAGATAAACTCTGATGCGAAGTGGTTCTTGATCACTTTATCTTCAACGATACCCATACCGGATTCTTCAACGGCCATTTTAGCCAGAGGAATACGGGCATCGGCAGCGGCGAGGGCAGCAGCGCGGAAAATTTTATCAACTTGCTCTTGAGTGAAGTTGGCATATTCGCGCTGGGCTTTTTTGACACGTGCAACTAGCTCGTTCAGTTCAGCGACATTTGTTACAGCCATAATGCTCTCCTGATAATGTTAAACTCTTTCAGTAAATCAGCCGTGCGAGCAACTAGTATAGACAGATCGGTGGAAAATGCTGTTTTAAAAACAAAGGTTTCCCATCTTTTTGTGCTGCATGTTGCTGATTTGCTTAAAGAGCTTTACCCGATGCTTCAGCAGGAGAAGACAGCGGGCCGAACAGAGATGCCACTTTTTCCTTAACCTGTTCTACTCCCTGACTACGACTAAGAGCTTAACTACTCTTGGGTAGTGATTATGTGATTTAAATCAAAAAAATCGCATGCTGACACCATTCAGCTATGGTTTTTGAGAATCATTCTTAATAACCGCGATGTCAGGCACTTTTTTCAACATAAAAAATCATAAACCGTACATTACGTTAACAATGGTGATTTGCTTTATCAGTACACGCATTAATAGATAAAAATCCTGCTGATGACCAATGGATAACCCGTGGCAATTCCATTACATTAGCGCGCGTAGGCAGTGTCACTTTTAAAGCTATTAAAGCGGAGTCATTTGTGGGCCAATCTCTGTTGGATTTTTCCGGCTACATTAAATTTTTTGTCGGCCTGTTTGCGCTGGTGAACCCGGTGGGCATTTTGCCGGTATTTATCAGCATGACCAGCTACCAGGCAGCTGCCGGGCGCAATAAAACCAACCTGACCGCCAATCTGTCGGTCGCCATTATCCTGTGGACCTCGCTATTTTTGGGGGAGGGGATTTTGCGCATGTTCGGCATCTCAATCGATTCCTTCCGCATTGCCGGCGGCATCCTGGTGGTTACCATTGCGATGTCGATGATCAGCGGCAAACTGGGGGAAGACAAACAGAACAAACAGGAAAAATCAGAAAGCGCGATCCGCGAAAGCATTGGCGTCGTGCCGCTGGCATTACCGCTTATGGCCGGACCGGGTGCGATCAGCTCCACCATCGTTTGGAGTTCCCGCTACCATAGCTGGCAGAACCTGTTGGGCTTTACTCTGGCTATCGCATTGTTTGCCTTTTGCTGTTGGCTGTTGTTCCGGGCTGCGCCTTTGTTGGTGCGTTTATTGGGGCAAACCGGCATTAACGTCATCACCCGAATCATGGGTTTGTTGCTGATGGCTTTAGGTATCGAATTTATCGTTACCGGTATTAAGGCCATATTCCCGGGACTGTTGTAATCCGGCGACTGAGTCGTGAATAGGGTGATTCGCGACTCAAATTAATTTTAAAAATTAAAATCAATTATTGGTTCGCATTAATATAGTGCGCAATATGAATGAATTTTATTCACTTGCACCAGGATGTGGCATAAATCTCAATTTGTTGCTCAATAAAAACGCTAAGCGTTGTTTTTACCCCTTATCCTCCCCAGTTTTTGCCCTTTTTCTGCCTCCTAACATCAAATCCGCTGTTAATTTAATCACATCATTCTGTAGGGCTTGTCTCGCTTTCATCCAGGTGTTATTAGTGATTAACCGCACATAAGCAGGTGTTTGTTCTTTGAACGGTCGGTTTGTTAACTGAATGTTTCTTTGTCTGTTTTGCCAGTTTGCTTCGTGCCGTCAGGATAAGGCTTGCTTTATTTTATCTGATTAAAATCAATTAGTTATGTTGTGTAACTGTCACCCTCGTCCGGGGGGTACAGATCGGGCTTGATGCAATAAAAGAGAATTGCTTAACATTTCTGTAAAAATTATTGGCTATGGAATTTGCCTTCTGCTAATTTCCGAGCAACTTTCTACGCGCAATTAACGCGATTGCGTCGTCAAAGTGGGAATGATTTTTGCTGGTGTCTGTTTATTTAGAATTCTTATAAATACTTCACGAATATCGATAAGCAATGCTTGTTGGTGAAAAGGAGCCTCGACCATGCAGCAAACCCGAAAGCGTACTCCATTGGCTATGTTCATTGCCGGCTTGCTGAGTATCAGCGCCGTATATTCTGCTCAGGCGGCCGACGTTCCGGCCGGAGTGCAATTGGCTCAGCAGCAGAACATCGTAATTAACAACGGCACGGAAGTGGCTTCGTTGGATCCGCATAAGGTCGAGGGGATACCGGAAAGTAATATTATTCTTAACCTGTTGGAAGGGCTGGTCAGCACCGATGCCAATGGGCATGTGGTACCGGCGGCGGCAGCCCAGTGGGAAAATCAGGATTTCAAAACCTGGACTTTCCACCTGCGTCCGGACGCGGTGTGGAGCGACGGCTCCCCGGTTACCGCACAGGACTTCGTTTATAGCTGGCAGCGCCTGGCCGATCCGAAAACCGGCTCGCCTTACGCCAGCTATCTGCAGTACGCCAAAATTGAAAATATCGACGACATCCTGACCGGCAAGAAAACGCCGCAAAGCCTGGGTATTAAAGCCATCGATGATAAAACGCTGCAGGTCACGCTGAGCGAACCGGTACCTTACTTCATTAGCATGCTGAGCCACACCTCGCTGAAGCCGGTAAAACGTTCGGTGATCGAGAAGTTTGGCGAGAAATGGACGCTGCCGGCGAACTATGTCGGCAATGGAGCCTATCGCCTGAAAGAGTGGGTGGTGAATGAGCGTATTGTGCTTGAACGCAGCCCGAGCTATTGGAACAACAAGAAAACGGTGATCGATAAGGCGACGTTCTTGCCGATCGCCTCCGAGGTCAGTGACGTTAACCGCTTCCGCAGTGGTGAAATTGATATCACCAACAGCGCCATCCCGCCGAACCTGTTCGCGAAGATGAAGAAAGAGGTCCCTGAGCAACTGCACGTTAACCCTTATCTGTGCACCTTTTATTACGAGATTAACAACCAGCGTGCGCCCTTTACCGATCCGCGAGTGCGCGCTGCCGTGAAACTTACGCTGGACCGCGACATTATCGCCAACAAAATCATGGGCCAGGGTCAGATCCCGGCGTTCAGTTTCACCCCAACCTTTACTGAGGGCGCCAAATTCACCGCGCCGGCGTGGGCGAGTTGGAGCCAGGAACAGCGCAATGCCGAGGCCAGGAAGCTGCTGGAGCAAGCCGGTTTCAGCGCCGCCAAACCGCTTAAGTTCACGCTGCTGTACAACACCTCCGACCAAAATAAGCAGCAGGCCATCGCCGCCGCTTCGATGTGGAAGAAAAACCTCGGCGCTGAGGTGACACTGCGCAATCAAGAATGGAAAACCTCGCTTGAAAGCCGCCATCAGGGGCAGTACGACATAGCGCGTGCCACCTGGTGCGGTGACTATAACGAGCCGAGCGCATTCCTCAATCTGGTGCTTTCCAACAGCAGCATCAACACCATTTTTTACAAGAGCCCGGCGTTTGACGCCCTGATTGCCGGCACGCTAAAAGCGCCGGACGAGGCTGCACGCGCCGCCCTTTATCAGCAGGCAGAAGCTCAGTTAGATAAAGATTCGGCGTTGATTCCGGTGTATTACCGCGTCAGCGCCCGCCTGATCAGACCGTCGGTGGGGGGCTTTACCGGTAAAGATCCGCTGGATTACACCGATGTGAAAAATCTGTACATCATCAAGCAGTAACGAGGGGTATTACGCCACGCCATCAGCGGTGGAGTAATACAGGGAAGGCCGCCTGCCGTATTCGTTCAGCGGCAGCCGGTATAACAAGGTCCGCTCACGGGCAACGCAGGCTCCACGATGAGCCTGTGATAATAAAAACTGGAGTATACACATGACCAACATCACGAAAAAAACCATCCTTGCGGCCGGCATTATTGCCGCGCTGGGTATCACAGCAACCGGAAGTGCTTTTGCGGCCGACGTGCCGGCGGGCGTGCAACTGGCGGACAAACAAGAGATCGTTAAGAACAACGGTTCGGAAGTGCAATCGCTCGACCCGCATAAAATCGAAGGCGTGCCTGAAAACAACGTAACGCGCGATCTGATGGAAGGTCTGGCCAACAACGGCCTGGATGGTTCCATTGTCCCGGGCGTAGCGGAAAGCTGGGATAACAAAGATTTTAAAGTCTGGACCTTCCATCTGCGTAAAGACGCAAAATGGTCGAACGGCAAGCCGGTCACGGCGCAAGATTTCGTGTATAGCTGGCAGCGCGTGGTGGATCCGAAAACCGCGTCACCTTATGCCAGCTACCTGCAATATGCCCACGTAGAAAACGTGGATGACGTCATCGCCGGCAAGAAAGATAAGTCTACCCTGGGCGTGAAAGCCATTGATGACCACACCTTCCAGGTGACCCTGACCGAGCCGGTGCCATACCTGGTTGAAATGACGCCGCACTATGCGATGAAGCCCGTATATAAAGAAGCCGTCGAGAAGTTTGGCGAGAAGTGGACCTTACCGGCCAACTACGTCAGCAACGGCGCTTACAAACTGAAAGATTGGGTGGTTAACGAACGTATTGTGCTGGAACGTAACCCGGAATATTGGGATAACGCGAAAACCATCATCAACAAAGTGACCTTCCTGCCAATTTCTTCGGAAGTGACCGACGTTAACCGTTACCGCACCGGCGAAATCGACATGACCTATAACAACATGCCGATCGAACTGTTCCAGAAGTTGAAAAAAGAGATCCCGAAAGAGGTTCACGTAGATCCTTATCTGTGTACCTACTACTACGAAATCAACAACCAGAAAGCGCCATTTACCGACGCACGCGTGCGTGAAGCGCTGAAATTGGGTCTGGATCGCGACATCATCACCAATAAAGTGAAAAACCAGGGCGATCTGCCGGCTTACAGCTTCACACCGCCATACACCGACGGCGCCAAACTGACTCCGCCTGAGTGGTTCAGCTGGACGCAAGAAAAACGCAATGAAGTGGCGAAAAAGCTGCTGGCCGATGCAGGCTATGGCCCAGGCAAACCGCTGACCTTCTCCCTGTTGTACAACACTTCAGATCTGCATAAGAAGCTGGCGATTGCCGCAGCCTCCATCTGGAAGAAAAACCTGGGTGTGGATGTGAAGTTGGTGAACCAGGAGTGGAAAACCTTCCTGGATACCCGCCATCAGGGGACCTACGACGTTGCGCGTGCCGGCTGGTGTGCAGACTACAACGAACCTAGCTCGTTCCTGAACATGATGCTGTCTGACAGCAGCAGTAACACCCCGCACTATAAGAGCGCCGAATTCGATAAGCTGATGGCCAATGTGCTGACGGCGAAAACCAAAGAAGAACGTGCCGAGCTGTATCAGAAAGCCGAAGTTCAGCTGGATAAAGATTCTGCCATCGTTCCGGTTTATTACTACGTGAATGCCCGTCTGGTGAAACCTTATGTTGGGGGTTACACCGGTAAAGACCCGCTTGATAACGTGTACGATAAAAACCTGTACATCATCAAGCATTGATACGGTAAGTGCCGGCGGTGTTAACCGCCGGCCCATGTTGTGAATAATAAGCCGTTATCAGGCTGCAACACAGGGTTAGGGCAATGCTTAAATTTATATTTCGTCGCTTATTGGAAGCGATCCCGACGCTATTTATTCTGATCACCATCTCCTTCTTTATGATGCGCCTGGCGCCCGGCAGTCCATTTACCGGCGAACGCGCGTTGCCGCCGGAAGTGATGGCCAACATCGAAGCCAAATATCATTTGAACGATCCTATCTGGAAACAGTACGGCCATTATCTGGCCCAGCTGTCGCAGGGCGATTTTGGCCCTTCATTCAAATATAAAGATTATTCGGTCAACGATCTGGTGGCTGCTTCATTCCCGGTCTCTGCCAAACTGGGCCTGGCCGCATTTTTGCTGGCGGTGATCCTGGGGGTTAGCGCCGGTGTGGTGGCTGCGCTGAATCAAAATACCAAATGGGACTATACGGTGATGGGTTTTGCCATGACCGGGGTGGTGATCCCCAGTTTCGTGGTGGCGCCGTTACTGGTACTGATCTTTGCCATCACGCTGAAATGGCTGCCGGGTGGGGGCTGGAATGGCGGGGCACCGAAATTTATCATCTTGCCAATGGTGGCGCTGTCGTTGGCCTATATCGCCAGTATCGCCCGTATCACGCGTGGCTCGATGATTGAAGTGCTGCATTCAAACTTTATCCGTACCGCGCGCGCCAAGGGTTTGCCTATGCGCCGCATTATATTGCGCCATGCGTTAAAGCCTGCGTTATTGCCCGTGCTTTCCTATATGGGTCCGGCGTTTGTCGGCATCATCACGGGGTCAATGGTTATCGAAACCATTTACGGCCTGCCGGGTATCGGCCAGCTGTTTGTTAACGGCGCGCTTAACCGCGACTACTCTTTGGTATTGAGTCTGACCATTCTGGTTGGCGCTCTGACTATCCTGTTTAACGCGATCGTGGACGTGCTGTACGCCGTTATCGATCCAAAAATTCGTTATTAAGCTGGAGCACGCAAATGATGTTGACGAAAAAGAACAGCGAGGCTCTGGAGAACTTCAGCGAGAAGCTCGAAGTGGAAGGACGCAGCCTGTGGCAGGATGCCCGTCGCCGCTTTGTGCACAACCGGGCGGCGCTCAGCAGCCTGTTCGTATTGGCTTTGATTACTCTGTTTGTGATTGCGGCGCCGTGGCTGTCGCAGTTTGCCTACGACGATACCGATTGGGCGATGATGTCGGCCGCGCCAAGTCTCGAATCGGCTCACTACTTCGGTACGGACTCGTCGGGGCGCGATCTGCTGGTGCGCGTGGCAATTGGCGGGCGTATCTCGCTGATGGTTGGCGTGTCGGCTGCGCTGGTGGCGGTGATTGTCGGCACTCTGTACGGCGCAATGTCGGGTTACCTGGGCGGTAAAATCGACTCGGTGATGATGCGTCTGCTGGAGATCCTCAACTCCTTCCCGTTCATGTTCTTCGTGATCCTGCTGGTGACCTTCTTCGGGCAGAATATCCTGCTGATCTTTGTCGCTATCGGCATGGTGTCGTGGCTGGATATGGCGCGTATCGTGCGTGGCCAAACTCTGAGCCTGAAGCGTAAAGAATTTATCGAAGCAGCGTTGGTGTGTGGGGTTTCGAGCCGCAACATCGTGCTGCGCCATATCGTGCCGAACGTGCTGGGTGTGGTGGTGGTTTACGCCTCACTGCTGGTACCGAGCATGATCTTGTTCGAATCTTTCCTCAGCTTCCTGGGGCTGGGTACGCAAGAGCCGTTAAGCAGCTGGGGTGCATTGCTGAGCGATGGCGCCAACTCGATGGAAGTTTCACCGTGGTTGCTGCTGTTCCCGGCGGGTTTCCTGGTTGTCACTCTGTTTTGTTTCAACTTTATCGGCGATGGCCTGCGTGACGCCCTCGACCCGAAAGATCGTTAAGGAGTGCAATCATGAGCACCATTGAAAATCCGCAGTTGCAAACCGCCGGCAGCGTGAAGTCGTCGCTGTTGCTGGATGTAAAAGATCTGCGCGTGACCTTCGGCACCCCGGACGGTGACGTGACGGCAGTGAACGATCTGAATTTTGATCTGCGCGCCGGTGAAACGCTGGGTATCGTGGGCGAATCCGGTTCCGGCAAATCCCAGACCGCCTTCGCGTTGATGGGACTGCTGGCCAGCAATGGCCGCATTGGCGGTTCGGCCAAATTTAACGGTCGTGAAATCCTCAACCTGCCGGAAAAACAGCTCAACAAGCTGCGGGCAGAAGAAATTTCGATGATTTTCCAAGACCCGATGACCTCGCTCAACCCTTATATGCGCGTTGGTGAGCAGCTGATGGAAGTGCTGATGCTGCATAAAAACATGAGCAAAAGCGAAGCTTTCGAAGAGTCGGTTCGCATGTTAGATGCGGTCAAAATGCCGGAAGCGCGCAAGCGCATGCGCATGTACCCGCATGAGTTTTCCGGTGGCATGCGCCAGCGCGTGATGATCGCCATGGCACTGCTGTGCCGGCCCAAGCTGCTGATTGCCGATGAGCCGACCACCGCATTGGATGTGACGGTGCAGGCGCAGATCATGACGCTGCTGAACGAGCTGAAGCGCGAGTTCAATACCGCGATCATCATGATCACCCACGACCTGGGCGTTGTGGCCGGTATCTGTAATAAGGTCTTGGTGATGTATGCCGGGCGTACCATGGAATACGGTAGCGCACGGGATGTGTTCTATCACCCGAGCCATCCTTATTCCATTGGTTTGCTGAATGCGGTACCGCGTCTTGACGCCGAAGGCGAAGCGCTGATGACCATTCCCGGCAACCCGCCGAACCTGCTGCGCCTGCCGAAGGGCTGTCCGTTCCAACCGCGTTGTGCGTACGCGATGGCGCAATGTTCGAGCGCTCCGCCATTGGAGCAGTTTGGTGAAGGGCGCCTGCGCGCCTGCTTTAAACCGGTGGAGGCGTTGGTATGACTGCGGTAACCGACAAGAAAGTGCTGCTCGAAGTGGCCGATTTGAAAGTGCACTTCGACATTCATGATGACAAACAGTGGTTCTGGCAGCCGCCAAAAACGCTCAAGGCCGTTGATGGCGTGACGCTGCGCCTGTTCGAAGGCGAAACCCTGGGCGTGGTGGGCGAGTCCGGCTGTGGCAAATCGACGTTCGCCCGCGCCATTATCGGCCTGGTGAAGGCTACCAGCGGCCGCGTGGCCTGGTTGGGGAAAGACCTGCTTGGCATGAGTGACGTCGACTGGCGCAAAACCCGCAGTGATATCCAGATGATCTTCCAGGATCCACTGGCTTCGCTGAACCCACGCATGACCATCGGTGAAATTATCGCGGAACCGCTGCGTACCTATTACCCAAAAATGCCGCGTCAGGAAGTGAAAGACAAGGTAAAGGCGATGATGCTGAAGGTTGGTCTGTTGCCTAACCTGATCAACCGCTATCCGCACGAGTTCTCTGGCGGTCAGTGCCAACGTATCGGGATTGCACGCGCCTTGATCCTCGAACCTAAGTTGGTGATCTGCGATGAGCCGGTCTCGGCGTTAGACGTGTCGATTCAGGCGCAGGTGGTGAACCTGCTGCAGCAACTGCAGCGTGAAATGGGCCTGTCACTGATCTTTATCGCCCACGATCTGGCGGTGGTCAAACACATCTCCGACCGTGTGTTGGTGATGTATCTGGGCCATGCGGTGGAGCTGGGTACGTATGATGAGGTGTACCACAATCCACAGCATCCTTACACCAAGGCGTTGATGTCGGCGGTGCCGATCCCAGATCCGGACAAGGAGAAGGAAAAGCAGATCCAGTTACTGGAAGGGGAACTGCCTTCGCCGATCAACCCGCCATCTGGCTGCGTGTTCCGCACCCGCTGCCCGATCGCCGGGCCGGAATGTGCCAAGACGCGTCCGCTGCTGGAAGGCAGCTTCCGCCATGCCGTGTCCTGTCTGAAGGTCGATCCGCTGTAAACGGCCATTTCATTCCATTTTGTTGCCTGAAGGGTTCATGTTTGCATGAACCCTTTTTTTATGGCATTCCCGCCACAAGGTAAAACCAACAAAAACCACAAATAACTCACGCGGCTAAAAATGAAGTTCATCGTATTTATTTAAAATAATAAATAAAATTCAATGGGTAATTCTATTTTTCTATGATTTTCGCTGTCCCCTTTGCGATTTTAAAGTGTGGTTTTGATGTTGTAATGGTGTGGTTTATGTGGTTTTATTATCACATGTTTCGTGGTGAGAAAACGCGTATGACACAGCTAAATGAAAATGTTGATGTGGTAGTTATCGGAGGCGGCGTAGTGGGATGTGCCGTTTTCCGACGTTTCACCCTGATGGGCGCGAAAACGTTATTGCTGGAGCGTGGCGGCGATATCTTGTCCGGCGCCAGCAAGGCCAACAGCGCGATCCTCCATACCGGTTTTGATGCGCCAACGGGAAGCCTGGAGCTGCAATGCATGCAGGCGGGTTACGACGAGTATTTGGCGATCAGAGAAAAGATGAACCTTCCGCTGTTGCAGACCACGGCCATCGTGGTGGCCTGGAACGAAGAACAACTCGCGGCGCTGCCTGGCATAGTGAAACAGGCACATGAAAATGGGGTGACAGACGTGGCGCAGATTTCTGCCGCCGAAGTTTACCAGAGAGAGCCAAAATTAGCGGAGGGCGTGCTGGGTGGGGTATTAGTCCCCGGTGAATATGTCATCGATCCCTGGAGTGCGCCGCTCGCTTACGTTACGCAGGCCGTGATGCACGGTGGGGCTTACCGTTTTAACTGTGAAGTGACCAAGGCGACGCGCGATGAGCATGGTTGGTTATTGCAGACTAGCCAAGGCAGCGTGCGTACTAAGTTGGTGATCAACTGTGCGGGTAACCATGGCGATTTGATCGATGGCCTGTGGCGGAAACCAGATTATGAAATCCGCCCAAGGAAAGGGCAGTTTCTGGTCTATGACAAAGCCGCCGCGGCGGATATCAATGCCATCATCCTGCCGGTTCCGACGCCCACCACCAAAGGCGTTCTGCTGTGTCGAACCATTTTCGGCAATATGATCCTGGGCCCGACGGCTGAAGAGCAAACCGACCGTAACCGGGCCGATGTCGATGAATCGGTGCTCAAAGGGCTGATTGAAAAAGGTAGCCGGATGTTGCCGACTTTGACGCAATACGGCGTGACCGCCACCTACGCCGGGCTACGGCCGGCAACGGAAAAGAAAGAGTACCGAATTTATCACTATCCGCAGGAAAATTGGATCAGCGTGGGCGGGATCCGTTCCACCGGGCTGACGGCTGCGTTGGGGATTGCCGCTCATGTAGAAACACTTTATCGCGACCATTTTAATCCGCTCTTTACCGATCAACCGCCTGCTGAACTCCAGTGGCCGGTGATGCCGATGCTGTCTGATTATCAGCCGCGTGATTATGCCTGTTCGGGCAATGGCGGCATTGTCTGTCACTGCGAATTGGTCACGCGGCGTGAGCTGGAGGCGGCATTCCACTCGGCGGTGCCGCCTGAATGTATCGGTGGTTTGCGTCGCCGTACCCGCGTCATGATGGGACGCTGCAACGGCTTTTTCTGCAGTAATCAGGTTGCCGAAATCGTGGGCGATCGTCTGGACAACACGCTGGTCGTTGGGAGGGTAGAATGAGTCAGTCATATGACGTGATTATTATTGGCGCCGGGCCGGCCGGTTTGGCCGCCGCCCGCGCTTTATGGGATGAAGGCGTAAACCGCGTTCTGCTGTTGGAAAGAGAAAAACAGGCGGGTGGCGTACCGCGCCATTGCCGTCACCCTACGTTCGGCATGCAGACGTTCTACCGGCCGATGAAAGGGCACCTCTGGGCCAAGCGCATTTTGAATCTGGTGCAAAACAATTGTGAAATCAGAACCGGCACCACGGTGGTAAATATCAAGCCCGGCGGCGAGGTAATCATCTCTGACGATCGGGGCCTTGAAACCTTGCGTGCCAAACGCGTGATTATTGCCACGGGCGTGCGCGAAACGCCACGCCATGCCAGGCTGGTCAGCGGCGTAAGGCCGCAGGGGGTTCTGACCGCAGGGGCGTTACAGCAGTTTATCTATCTGAAAAAACTCAAGCCTGGCATTAAGCCGGTGATCGTCGGGTCTGAGCTGGTCAGCTTTTCCACTATCTGGACGCTGCGCAATGCGGGCATAAAGGCGCTGGCTCTGATAGATGAAAACCCCCGGCCAACGGCGTTTCGCGTGGCTGCGTTATATGCCCGTATTATGGGCGTTAAGCTCCATCTGGGTGCGCACATCACTCAAATCAATGGCGGCGAGCGGGTGGAAAGTATCGAATTTACCGCCGCGGACGGCAGCTCACAACAATTGGCCTGCGACAGCATTATTTTTACCGGCCGCTTTACCGGCGAGTATACGCTGATCCGTAACAGCCATTTGGCCTATGAGCCTGAGACTGGCCGCCCATGGTTCGACCAGCACGGTCGCTGTTCCGATCCGGCCTATTATGTTGCAGGTAATATGACGCACCCCGCCGATATGGGCGATCAGTGTTACCAGGAAGGGTTGCGCGTAGGTCGGCAAGTTGCCCGATCTCTGCAACAGGATGACGCCGTGCGATTTGAGATTCCTATTCAACTGGACGAGGTATTCCGTCTTGCTGCGCCAAATCGGGTTTCCGTATCAGCACCGGCCGCCGATCGCGTCACGCTCAATGTCCGTGTTAACCGTTACCATAAAGGCGAAATCATCGTACGCGACGGTGAAAAAGAGCTTTACCGCGGAAAGCACCGCTGCTTGCCTGAACGTCGCATTCTTCTTAAAAATATCGATATTTCCGGTCTCACACCGAACAGTCACTTGACCGTTATCGCCCGATAGCGGTTTTTCCCACTCAGCACAATGAAAAAGCCTGCATATGCAGGCTTAGTTTATTCTGATGCCCAGAAAGCTATTTGAATTCGTGTTCAACCTCTGACCACAGACTTACGCGTTGATTGCGCGATTGATAGAACTCAATCTCTCGTTTAATGCCTGCGCTTTGATCCCAACCGGGAAGGTCCAAAATAATCAACTCTTCCATCATGACTAAAAACAGCGCATCCACCGGCGCCCACATTTTGCCAATCTCTGCTTTATCAGTGTGTTGCAACTGCAAATTAATTGGGTGCGACATGGTGACCTGGCTGAAAACCGCATGACCGGCCTCGATGATGTTGGCTGCCACTTTATTGCAGGCGTGAAATCGCTCCTGCACCACGTTCTCATCGGCATGGCTGTAGGGGCAGGCAAGGAATATCTTACGCATGGTGAACCTCATAGGATTACATAAAGAAAGCAGTGCCTGGTTGCCAGGCACTGCTGGGGAATTAAGCGGGAAATTAAACGGCCAGGGGAACGGTTGGCCGATCGTTTTGCGCTGCCGCCTCTTCGCGTGCGTCGCGCTGCTCCATCCGTTGCGCCTCTGGGACGGAAATAAAGATTGCGATGGTCACGGCAATGGCACCGGCAAGGAATTTACCGACCATAATCGGCAGGACCAGGGTGGGCTGGAAGTTGGCGGTAAAGGCCAAATGGTCGCCTAAGGTCGCTTGGGCACAGATGCCAAAGGCCACGCACAGCACTTTGTCACGGGCACGCATATCTTTGAACAGGTGATAAACAGCAATGATGTTGGCCAGCACCATGACCATGCCAATGGCCCCGGCATCCGCGAGCCGAAGTTGTCGGCCGATAAACTTCATCGGGCGCTGGCAGTACTTCTGGAACAGGTAGCAAATCGGGAAGGTGCCCGCCAGCATGATGCCGATATAGCCCGCAATCTCAATCGCCCGGTAAAGTTCTTTTTCGTCGGCGAAAAGAGGATCGAACACCCAACCGCCAAAGACTTTGCTAAAGACCCCGGTGAAGTGCTGAATAATACAGGCGGCCAGCACCATTTTGATAAAGGCATCCATAATCTTGCCAAAGAACAGAAAGCATTTGACCATCCATAGGGTTCGGTATTTCAGCCCTAACGCCAGCAGGATGCAAAAAACGAACAGGGGAGAAAGCAGTTGCAAGGCATTGAAGAAGTCGATGCTTAAATAGTGGTTGGCGGGGGATGCCGTGGAGATGATATCCCGTACCGGAATATTATTAAGCGTGATGATCATCAATGAAATCAGCACGCCAAACGGAATGCTGATTAACCCCGCCATGGCGCCCAGCGCCAGATATTTGTGGTCTTTTTGCTGCAGCATGACCAGGCCGACCGGAATTAAATAAACGATACTGGCACCGGAGGTGTAGCCAACCAACATGGCTGTGATCCATTGATCACGGTTAGCCGCGATCGCGTCTGCCAACTGATAGCCGCCCATATCAACGGCGATAATCGACAGGGCGGCAATGGACGCATCCGATCCCATTGATTGGAACAGAGGGCCGACGGTGTAGGTAATAGCGTAAGAAAGAATCGGGATCGCCGCCATAATACCGGCCTGGGCCAGAAATACCGGGCCAATGGAATGAATACCATTGACGAATTCTTTGCCCAATCCGCTTTCGGGTTTGATCACCGAAGCCATGGCGCCGAGCAGGGTCCCGGCCATAATGATATAGATAATGATGTTGCCAATCTCAGACATAATTGCCTCCGTTTTCTTATTATTTATTCGCCGCGCAGGTTGCGGGAACGGGAAATAATGTCCTTATATTTTGCAAAATAAGGAGACAGATCGCGTTCTGCAGGCTCAGTGGTGACGTGTTGTGTTCTGACGTTCATCGGGTGGGTGTTGCCTAAGCCCTTGCGAGCCAGCAAAGCGACACCCTGCGCGGTAATTTCCCGGTTGGCAGGGGTAACGATGCGTTTTTGGATCAGGCTGGCAAGGAACTGCTTAAAGTAGAGGTTGGCCGATAAGCCACCGTCCACCGAAATGGTGTCGCCAATGGGCCGAACTTTGTCCATGGCGTAGATCACCTCGGCCGAGCGCATGGCGATCCCTTCAAGAATGGACTGCAGCATGTCTTTGCGCTCGGTTTCCAGCGACAGCCCAGCCCATAATCCGGCTGCCGAGCGATCCCAATAGGGGCAACCCAAGCCGGAGAGTGCAGGGATAAAAGCCAAGCCGCGAGCGATGGCCGGTTCATCCGGGAAATCGGAGAACTCCTCGATATCGCTGTACAAGCCGATCTTTTTGGCCCAGTTAATGGCTGATGCCGCGTTATAGACGCCGCCATCCAGGCCGTAGAGCGGAGGCTCGCCCGGTAATTTCCAGCATAATGTTGGGAGCAGCCCTGAGCCTTGCGCGTCGGGAACCTTGGGACCGGTAATCGATTGCAAAAACGCGCCGGTGCCGAAAGTGATTTTCATCTGACCGGGCTGCAGGCAGCCATGACCATAAGTGCCGGCAAATTGATCGACGATGCAGGCCGTCAGCGGCGTGGTATTGCCGGCATAAGTCACGTCGCCAAAATGGCCGGTATTGTCGCGAATGTTTGGCAATGCTTCGATTGGAACGCCAAATAACCGACACAGTTCTTCGTCCCATTGCAGGGTATGAATATTGAATAACGAGGTTCGGGAAGCCGAGTTGTAATCGGTGATGTGTGTCCCGCACAGGTGGAACATGAAAAAACTGTCCATCGTACCGAGTCGCAAATGGCCGCGGCGTGAAAGCTCACGGGCACCGGGCACATTGCGCATGATCCATCCCAGCTTGCTTCCGGAAAAATACGTATCCAGTGGCAAGCCGGTCTTCGCCCTGATGGTCTCTTCAAAACCTTCATTGCGTAGTTGACGGATGACGGATTCGGTACGCTGGTCTTGCCAAATAATAGCGTTATAGAGCGGCAGGCCGCTCTGGGCATCCCAGGCGACGACGCTTTCGCCCTGATGCGCCAGGCCAATGGCATCCACGACCCCACACTGGCTAAGACAGGTGCGAATATTGCGCAGGATCTCCATGGGATCATGTTCCACCCAACCAGGATTGGGCGTTAATTGTTTGTGCGCGATGGCGGCGGGGGAAAAATGTTTTCCGTCCTCGCCGAACACCACGACGCGTGTTCCT
This sequence comes from Serratia sp. Ser99, assembly GCF_024519545.1. NCBI lineage: Bacteria > Pseudomonadati > Pseudomonadota > Gammaproteobacteria > Enterobacterales > Yersiniaceae > Serratia > Serratia sp. Ser99. The sequence goes on from NZ_JALJRT010000002.1 coordinate 27,524, forward strand.
GTTGTTCCTTGGTCAATGGCTGCATAGCGTTGGTTCAGCATAAAGCCCTCAGGTCTATTTTGTGGTTTATATGTTGTCATTGTGCCCGTTTATATTATTTAGTATCATCACTGCACATTAAATCAACATCAAACTCACAATTTTCGATTTAATTGTGACCAACATCTTGGTTTTGGCTTCTGGCAGTGTGGTTATGCTGTGGTTTTAGCCCTGTGAAAAGTGAAATGGGCAGTTGCTTCACGTGAGGAGTTGGTAAACAATTGTCGACCAAGCAATAAAATGCCCTGCAAACCCACACTTTTTATAATGTTAAAAACAGCATAATGGATCAGAAGATGGATTACTCAAACGCATTAGAACGAAGGAACATCATTCTCGATAAGTTGAAAAATAGTGGGCAGGTGTTCGTCAATGAATTGGCTGATGACTTTAATGTTTCTCAGGAAACCATTCGCAGAGATCTGAATAAGCTTGAAGAGCTGAAACACATCAAGAAAATCCATGGTGGGGCGGTTATCGCTCAGTTTGGGTTTGAGCTGGAATTTAATCAGCGGGCCAAATTGGCTGAAGACGACAAAAAGGCCATTGCCATTAAGGCGGCCGAATTGATCAAGCCCGGGGACTCGCTGTTTATCGACTTCGGGACTACGACGCTGAAGTTTGCCAAGCAGATTGCCGGTATTAATCAGCTTACCGTCATCACCAATTCTCCGGTGATCGCCAATCTGTTCCATGACAATTCAACGATTAACCTGATCCTGATTGGTGGCCAATTTGGCCTGTCGAAAATGGAGTGCATTGGCCCGGTGGCATTGCAGGGGATCAGCGCTTTCTATGCGGATTACGCGGTCATCGGTGCCGGGGCGGTGAGCCCAAAGGCAGGGGTGATGGATCAGGATTTGAACGAGGCCGCCATTGCCCGTCAGATGATCAAAAACAGCAACAAAACCATTGTCCTTGCCGATGGGCACAAGTTGAATAACCATGCGACAGGGCTGGTGGCAGAGTTAAAAGATATCTCGTGGTTGGTGACCAGCGATCCGGAGAAGAAACTGAAGAACTTGGTTTTCCCGGCGAATCTTCAGGTGATTGTGGCCTGAGGAGGGTAAGCAACCCTGCCGGTCGCGATGACCGACAGGGTTATATGAACATCAGAAGGTTACTCTTTCCACAGGATGTGGCAAAGCTTGTGGTCTTTCTCGCGGCACAGCAGCACGCGGGCAAAAACGTCATTGATTGGCTCGCCATCGCTGTCTGCCAGACCAATCACTACCTCGGCAAAGAAATCCGGGTTCAGGTCAAAATCCACATGTTCCGACCAGTCTTCCGCAGGGTCATACAGTTCTGCGCCACCGCGCTCCTCAAACTGCAGATTGAACAGCAGAATATCCGCCGGATCCAGATTGTCGCCGGCCAGTTCCAGAAAGATGTCGTAAGCCTGTTCCAGCGTTTCGTCTTCAGTAAGGCGGTTATTCAAATCCATAATTAAATCCTGATCACAAATGATTTGGCGTTATTAAACCATGCCCGCTACGGCATTTATAGCAGCGGGCTGAAAAAGTAGAACAGGCGCTCGACAATCCGATGCCAGAACGGCCGTTTCTGCCACTCCTGGGCGTTCAGCAACTGTGAACGCGCAATGTAATCATCCTGCACACAGGCCAGATCGCTGCCGAAACCGTCATCGTCGATCACCAGCGTGATTTCGAAGTTCAGCCACAGGCTGCGCATGTCCAGGTTCACCGTACCCACCAGGCTGAGCTGACCGTCGACCAACACGCTCTTGGTATGCAGCAGACCGCCTTCGAACTGATAAATCCGCACGCCCGCTTCCAGCAGTTCGGAGAAGAAGGAGCGGCTGGCCCAGCGTACCATCGTCGAGTCGTTGTCGCGTGGGACAATAATGCTGACCTCCACCCCGCGCAGGGCAGCGGTGCAGATAGCATGCAGCAGGTCGTCGCTTGGCACAAAGTAAGGCGTGGTCATGATCAGCTGTTCGCGCGCAGAGTAAACGGCCGTCAGCAGCGCCTGGTGGATCATCTCTTCAGGGAAGCCGGGGCCGGAGGCGATAACCTGGATCGTGTGGCCGCTTTCCTGTTCGAACGGCATGATATTGACGTCTGGCGGCGGCGGCAGGATACGTTTGCCGGTTTCAATTTCCCAATCGCAGGCATAAACGATCCCCATGGTGCTGGCGACCGGGCCCTCCATGCGTGCCATCAAATCGATCCATTGGCCGACGCCGGCATCCTGTTTGAAATAGCGCGGGTCCACCATGTTCATGCTGCCGGTGTAGGCAATATAGTTGTCGATCAGTACCACTTTACGGTGTTGGCGCAAATCCATTCGACGAAGGAACACACGGAACAGGTTGACCTTGAGTGCTTCCACGACTTCGATACCGGCATTACGCATCATGCCGGGATAGGGACTACGGAAAAATTGCAGGCTACCGGCAGAATCCAGCATCAGGCGGCAGTGTACGCCCCGGCGCGCGGCCGCCATCAGCGACTCGGCGACCTGATCCACCAATCCGCCCGGCTGCCAGATATAAAACACCATCTCTATATTATGGCGAGCCAGCTCAATATCGCGGATAAGCGCTTCCAGCGTTGAATCCGTCGTGGTAAGCAGCTGAAGTTGGTTGCCTTTGACACCATCAATCCCCTGACGGCGATCGCACAGTTGGAACAGCGGTCTGGCAACCTCGCTGTACTCCGTAGCGAAGATCCGCTGGCTCTCTTTTAATTCGCTCAGCCAGCGTGCGGTAGAGGGCCACATGGCCTTGGCGCGTTCGGCCCGGCGTTTGCCCAGGTGCAATTCGCCAAAAGATAAATAAGCCACAATACCAAACAGCGGCAGAATGTAGATAACCAGCAGCCAGGCCATCGCTGACGGTACGGCACGGCGTTTCATCAGAATACGCAGGGTCACACCGGCGATAAGCAGCCAGTAACCAAACACCATGAGCCAACTGATTACGGTATAAAATGTTGTCATAAAGGCGAAAAATCCCGTTCGCAAACCACCAACGATGAGTGTACGCACAGAATGGTAAAGGGGAAACCTTTTCTCCGCGCTTATGTTGCAAAAATATGATTGTCTTAAGGCACTTGCTGTAAACGAAAAGGACATTTTGGGCTAACTGCCGCGTTGTCGGGGCAGAGTAAAATACGAAAAACTGTGGCTTGGATCGCACGGCGAAAGGGCTATAATGCCCGCCGTTGGCTTTTGACGAATGAGTGACGAAACGATGAGACGCAGTAGAAACGAAGTGGGCCGCTGGCGGATGTTGCGGCAGAGCCAGCGCCGCAGGCATCGCTGGTTGGAACGCCAGTCATGCAGCAATCGGCATATCATTCGGGTGCGGCGTCGCCTGGACGATCAGCACCGACGTTCGTTGCTGTTTGTGGTGTCATACGAGTGGTAAAACGAAAACAGTCCCTGAGGGGACTGTTTTGTTAGCGGAGACTGGGGGTTATTTACCCAGATAGGCGTTAAGCATCCACACCTGTTTTTCCTGCTCTTTGATGTAGTCGCTCATCAGGGAAGCGGTCCCTTCATCACCGGCATCGGCGGCCAGCGTTAGCAGTTCACGCTGCTGTTGCAGCAGCACCGAATAGCCGTGCAATAAACCGCTTAGCGTGCCTTTATCATCGGTGACGTTGGTGTCTTCCTTGATGTCGGAAGTTTTCAGGTAATCGCTAAAAGCATGACGCGGTTGTGAACCCAGGGTCAAAATACGCTCCGCCAGTTCATCGACTTTGGTCAGCAGATCGTTATAGGTTTCTTCAAATTTGACGTGCAGCTCGAAGAAGTGCGGGCCTGAAATGTTCCAGTGGTAGCCGCGTACGTTCATATACAGCACCTGATAATTCGCCAGCAGCGCATTCAAGGCTTCCGAGAGTTTTGCCGATTGTTTGCTGTCCAGGCCGATATGGTTTTTTGCTGCTTTCTTCGTCGTTGCCATAATAATCTTCTCCTGATTATTTGATTCGATGATTTACACAATATCCATAACAAACACAGTAACCAGATTTATCGCAGGGTTAAAGACGTTCAAAAGCATCAATGCAATCGTCAAAACCAATATCGATAAATCCGCGAAGCAAATTGCCAAATCAGTTTAAGCAGAATGCGTTAACAACAACAGCAGCTTTCGACCATTACTTGCGCAAGGCCATTTTTGCCACGCCGGCGCCCAGTGCCATCAGCGTAGCGGCTGCAATCAGCACGACGATAAATGCGCGGTCGAATGCCAGGCGCGCCAGCTGTTTTAGCTGTTCAGCCTGATCGGCTGCCAGATTGGCGGCCAGCCTCAACGCCTCGTCGATGCTGTCGTAGGCGATATCACTTACCGGCAGGCTGTCAGGCAGTGCCAGGCTGTGGCTATAGATGGCGGTCATCAATCCGCCAAGCAAGGTGATGCCCAGAACCCCGCCGAGTTCATAGGAAACGTCTTCGATCGACGCTGCCATACCTGACTTCTCTTCCGGCGCGTTAAGCATGATGGCGGTTGAGGCTGCTGTGATCACGCCGCCAAGACCAAAACCGGCGATGAACAGGCAAATCAGCTGCAACACCAGGCTGCTTTGGTAAAGCAGAGCCAGGCCTGCGATACCCAAGCCGGTCAGAATAAATCCGCCGAGTATCATGCTGCGCTCACCGAAGCGCGGCAGCAGTAAGCCGGTTAACGGGCCTGCCAGCGCTGACGCCAGCGGGATCGGCAGAATAAACAGCGCGGCCTGCAAAGGGCTAAGTTCAAGCACCAGCTGCAGCCGTTGAGTCAGTACCAGCTCTACGCCGACTAACGCAATCATCGACACTAACGCTACCCCGACGCCACCGGCAAACAGCCGATTCTGGAACAACGAGAAGTCGATCATCGGATAGCGTGCCCGCCGTTGGCGGCGAACAAATAGCCAGAGCGAGACAATGCCGATCGCGGCGGCAATCGCCAACGCGGTAAAGGAGGGTGCCGCTTTGCTTAGTTCCTTTAACGCATAGATACAACCAACCAGACCGGCCATGATCTGTACCGAGCCGATGATATCGTAAGGGCTTTTGTTTTCGCCGCCGCAGTGTGGAATCAAACGCCATGCAAACGGCAGTACTGCCAACACCACAGGGACGTTGATCAAAAACACCGAGCCCCACCAGAAATACTCCAGCAGCACGCCGCCAACTACTGGCCCAATAGCCGCGCCGCCAGAGGCCACCGCTGCCCAGATGCCTATGGCCAAGGCGCGTTCACGCTCATCAGTAAAGACATGACGGACAATGGAAAGGGTAGCCGGCATCATCATCGCGGCACCTACCGCAAGGAATACCCGGGCGGCGATCAGCCATTCGGCCGACGGGGAAAAGGCCGCGCAAAGCGAGGCGACGGCAAACACCGGCAACCCGGCTATAAACAATCGTTTATGACCAATGCGATCGCTCAACATGCCTGCACCAGGCAGTAAACCCGCTACCACCAGTGGATAGGCATTTACGATCCATAATTTTTGCGAAGCGCTGGCATCCAGCGCCAGGGTCAGCCGTGGCAAAGCGGTGTAAAGTACCGTCATGTCGATAATAATCAAAAATAGCGCGCTGGAAATCATTGCCAGGATCAACCAGCGGTTGTTTACGTGCATAATATTATTCCAAAAAAACAAGCTACGCGGGGGCGTAGCTATAAGATCGTCACCACTCAGGATTGCCGGGTGGTATACTGGCGTAATATATATCCATACGTATGTATTGAAAAGAGGGTTTCTCAATGGGACGTCAACGCAGCATCGATCGTGACAAGGTTCTGGACGTGGCGGAAGAGATTGTCGCCACGCAGGGTGCCGCCGGGCTGACCATTGATTCTGTTGCCAGAGCGATGGGGATTTCAAAAGGTGGCGTGCAATATTGCTTTGGCAGCAAAGACGCGATGATCGATGCGATGTTCGATCGCTGGGGTAAAGCCTATGAACGAGTATTCGATGAGATTGCCGGCGAAAACCCCTCGGCCACGACGAGTGTGCAAGCGCATCTGCAGGCAACCCGAAGCTCCGATCAGGCCTCCAGCGCCAAGGCTGCCGGGCTGATGGCGACCCTGATCCAAACCCCGGAGCATCTGGACAGTACGCGTGAATGGTACCGCAGCCGGATTGCCGGACTGGATTTAACCACTGAGGAAGGCAAGCGTGCGCGGTTGGCGTTTTTGGCCACCGAAGGAGCATTTATGCTGCGCTACTTTGGCTTGATGGAGATTGATCCGGCGGAGTGGGATGCCATGTTTGCGGATATGCAGACATTGATTTTGCAAAATGTGCAGAGTCGCTGAAGATTATTAGTGGATCAGGATTAACGCGGCCCGAGTCACCGCCGCGTTAATACGCCATTTGAGTCTTCAGGCGTTATTTGTAGGCCACGGCATTGATGGTTTCGAAGGAGGTTTTCCCTTCGCGACCGATAATCACATAGTATTTCCCGCCTTTTTCATCGACCGCTTTAGACAATCTTGCGTGATCGATGCCCACGGTATCATCACCATCTTGTGAGATGGTCACCGGACCAATTTCGGTGTGTTTTGCGGCTTCTTCCTTGGTGATTTCAATGGCGGCCATGGAAGAGAAGGAGGCGAATGCCAGTACAGCCAACAGATATTTAGTTGCTTTCATCACTATTCCTTTTACGTAGAGAACGAATGGATAAGTTCGAACATGACTACGGCTTAAGTGTAGGTCGCAGCTGTAGGTTTTCCATGCAGTGGTAAAAATAAGCGGTACAGGCGGTGCCTATCGCACCGATAGATGGCGAATTCAGCGGGGAAGGGAGTATGTTTATCGAACAAGATATTCCCTCGAAGAACCCTTTAGCCAGCCACTCCGTGCTGGCTTTTTTTTGTCCGCAACGAAAAGCCGCGATCCTCCGCGGCTGTAGTCAATGTTAAATTCTTTATACCTGGCGCATATAAACATCGGTGATGCGCAAGTCGAAGTTACTTTTCATTTTTGACACATCAATCAGTAGAAAAGCATGAGTTGCCCAGTCAGGAGCGCGTTCAAAGTTGGGCGGCTGAGTGGTGTAACCTTGCATTTGGCCAGGTATAGTCACGGTTTTCAGTTCAGATTCAACGCCACTGAAATTAAAGGTGTACGAGTGACCTGTCTGCTGCAGCAGTATTTGGGGCTCTTTATCTTGCTGTGCACCAAATTCGTTCAGTTTTGCCCATACAATTTTTACCTGGCAGCTTTGTCCATCACCAGCGAAAGTATTGGCGCGAAGATGATGAATGACGCTGCCGTAGCCTTTTAGCTTTATTGTCCCTAACACGGCTTGAAACACGCCGCTGCCTGCGGAGACGTTACGCCCCAGTGAGACAAAGTCGGCCTGCCGGATGAGGCTAAAATTGGTGCTGCTTGCGGTTCCCCAGCCGTAACGAGATTTGCGCACGCTGTTAATCCCTCCTGGCGGAAGAACCCAAACCTCCTCGGTCCATTTCTCATTGCCAGTGCCACTGGTATAGGTTGTGCTGTCGAGCCAGTTGTCCTGAATACCGCTATCGGTACGAACCTGTGTCAGCAAATAGGGCCAGGCAATAGGCAATTGAGTATCATGTAATGATGCCGAGCCGCCGCCATCAATCCAACCGCTGACGTTCGCATCCCCATCTTGCTGCATCTGTCCAATATTAACCTTCTCAAACACGACACGGGCCAGGTTGCCGAAATAAAATGGATTACTCGTGGTGGGATAGGTAGATGGGCTACCTCCTGCTTTAAAGGTGAACAGACCGCCAATAAAGTTAACCTTGCAGCTTTTATTATCCGGAATGTTGACGATGTAATTCTGTGGGCCGTAGCCTTCAACGTGGCAATCGCGGAAAATGTGCTGTCCGCCTTCAATATGAATATATTTCCCCAGGCTGTCCGTCGATGTCTGCTGCCCATTTTTTCCGTAGATATAATCAAAGGAACAGTTGAAGAAATAGCTATACCCTCCCTGAAGATTCACGCCGCAGTTACTTTGCGCGAAGACACAGCTGTGAAAGTTCATCTCTTCACCGGAGTCTGTAGTGTTGTTTGGGAAGAAGTAACAGATGTCGCAATGATTGAAGGTAAAAGCATACATGCGTAGGAAATAGAAATTAGTGGTGCCTGTCAGGCCATGGGCGAACCCCTCAAGACCACCACCGGTGAACGTTAGAGAATTACGTGGGTAACTTTTCGAAAGCGAAGTGGAAAATGTCATCCCATCGACAAAAGTGTCAGCCCCAGGACCCAGCATACGCAGATTTTTAACACTAAGATTGCCTTGAGCGTAGCCGGCATCATTTTGCCATCCGATGGCGGTATTACGCTTATCTTGGCTGCCGTGAGCCATATCCGTGAAATCCAGCAATGCGCCGGAAAAATCATAATCGACGGTTTTGGTGTCAAAGATCAGTTTCTTTGTACACTTGAAGCGGCCATTGCCAAAAATTAGGTTGCCGTTTTTCAACACGCGGGAGCCACTGGCACTGGCCAACGAACTGGCATAGTCATGCGCTTTTTGGATCGCATCCGTATCGTCAGCAAGACCATCGCCTTTAGCACCGTACAGATAAGGTGAAACTGTACCTGCCACCTCCAATATACGCAGCCAAACCCACGACGAGTTAGGGCGAATAAACATGCCACCGTCGTCTGCCGGTGTCGATTGTGCTTTAGCGACAAAGATGCCACCGCCTGCAGGTTGGCTGTTACTGCTGCTCCAGCTTGAATCATAGGCGGTTACTGCGATCAGCTCACCGGCAAGGGTAGGTACGGTGTTTCTCAATGTGACAATATCAGGGCAGGTGTTCATCATTTGATCCTCATAGGGAAAATTGGAGTTACTGTATTTATATACAGCACCCAGAGTCTATGAGCGCATCGCATCATGCACAATAGCGTGAAAGGTGAAGGTCGTTGTGCCAGTCAAGGCTAAACCAAGAAGGAGATATATACGTAAGGCCAATCGTCGGCGTAGCCGGCCATGCTTTGTGGTCACAACCCACTGAGGGGGAGTTCAGTGGGCTGTCTTCGCGCTAGAACACCTGTTTGAACGGTTTGACCGTTACGTCACCATAAACGCCAGCTGCGACGTAGGGATCTTGTTCAGCCCAGGCTTGTGCGTCCGCCAGCGAGGCGAACTCCGCAATAACGGTGGAGCCGCTGAAACCGGCGCTGCCCGGATCGTTACTGTCGATGGCGGGGTTGGGGCCGGCAACCACCAAACGGCCCGCATCACGCAGTGCCTGCAGGCGCGCCAGGTGCGCGGGGCGTACCGACAGGCGGTTTTCCAATGAGTTGGGGACGTCTTGCGCGTAGATCAGATAAAGCATGTTTCACCTTTAAAATCATTGCTATAGAACGGTAAATTTAAAGTAGCGCAAAAGACGAAACAAGGGAATGCCCGCCCGCTGGAATTTAGCCATGGCTGGCGCTTATGCCTTGAAGCCGCTAGTGTTTATTCGTATAGTGCGGCCGCGCGATTCATCGGACAAGGTTTGTGAGGTAGAGAAATGACGGAACTGGTTAGAGAGAAACTCAACTTGCCTGAGGGCAAAAGCAAGCTGCTGCTCCACTCCTGCTGTGCTCCCTGTTCCGGTGAGGTGATGGAAGCCATTCAGGCCTCCGGCATCGAGTACGCCATTTTCTTCTATAACCCGAACATCCATCCGCAAAAGGAATACCTGCTGCGTAAAGACGAGAACATCCGTTTTGCCGAGCAGCATGGCGTACCCATTATTGACGCCGATTACGATACCGATAACTGGTTTGCTCGCGCCAAAGGGATGGAGCATGAACCCGAGCGCGGCATCCGTTGCACGATGTGCTTCGACATGCGTTTCGAACGTACCGCGCTGTATGCGCACGAAAATGGCTACGATACCATTTCCAGTTCGCTGGGCATCTCCCGCTGGAAGAATATGCAGCAAATCACCGACTGCGGCGTGCGTGCGGCAGAAAAATACCCGGATCTTGAGTACTGGGATTACAACTGGCGTAAAAAAGGCGGTGCCTCGCGGATGATCGACATCAGCAAGCGCGAGCGCTTCTATCAACAGGAGTACTGCGGTTGCGTTTATTCACTTCGTGACACCAACCTGCACCGCAAAGCACAGGGCCGGCCGTTGATCAAACTGGGCGTGCTGTATTACGGCGATGAAGAATAACACCACATTGATAACGAATAACCCGCTACGGCGGGTTTTTTGCTTCTTGGCGGCGGTAAATCAGGTTAATGAAGCGTGTAAAAGCCTCGGTGAAAAGGCAAATGAAAGGTTAATATCCCCATGAGTTTGCAGGTTTTAGCGATGAATAACGACGATTAGAGCGATAGTTTGCCATTCGTTATTGAATATGATTGCTATTTGCATTTAAACTTGGCGAACCAGAGGAAACAGAATCATTATGCCGCTAAAAAAGATGTTCCTTAATCGCCGTTTGTCCGTGCCGATTGTCCTGTCCGTTGGCTTACATAGCGCCCTGGTGGCGGGTCTGCTCTATGCTTCTGTCAAAGAAGTGATGGAGTTGCCGAAACCTGAAGATGCGCCAATCAGCGTCATGATGGTCAATACCGCCGCGATGGCGGAGCCGCCACCTCCTGCGCCGGCCGAGCCGGAGCCAGAACCGCAGGTGGAGCCTGAACCCGAGCCGGAACCAGAACCGATCCCGGAGCCGCCGCCGAAGGCAATACTGAAACCTGAGCCGGTAAAACCCAAACCGAAGCCAAAACCTAAGCCGAAGGTTGAAAAAACGGTCAAGCGTGAACCGCAGAAAACTGAGCCGCGTGAGCCTTCGCCGTTTGAAAATAACCAGCCGGCCAAGCCTATCGACAAAGCGCCAGTTAAGCAGGCACCGTCAGCCCCGGTGGCGGGTAATTCGCGTGATGTGGCACCGAGGGCGCTCAGCCGTGTCGATCCGATTTATCCGCCGCGTGCCAGAGCATTGCAGATTGAAGGCAATGTACGGGTACAGTTCGATATCGACAGCGACGGCCGTGTGAGCAACGTGCGTATTCTGTCTGCGGAACCGCGCAATATGTTCGAGCGTGAAGTGAAGCAGGCAATGCGTAAGTGGCGTTATGAAGCCAAAGAAGCGAAAGATCGTACCGTGAATATTCGCTTTAAAATTAACGGCACCACGGAAATGAACTGACCGACAGGTTAGGGTTAATTAAAGACAAGGGTCGCTTCGGCGGCCCTTTTTGCTGCCTGAAATTCGCTATGCGTTGCCTTAATCCTGCAATACGTCTTATTGAAGCTAAATGGTGTAACGATAAACCTTTATAAGTCCTGCTATAGAAAACCTGCCTCACTGCGCCTGACAGTGAAACACGCATCTCAACCTGATTTATTGAACAAAAGCCGATCGCTCTCTCACTTCACGCAACATTAACGCTCATTTAACTTAATTGTGAACCCGATCACTTCAACTTTTCGGCACATAAAACAAAATGAAATGGTGTAACGTTAAACCTTTTCGGGGAAAACCATGAGTTCTTACCAAGCCAGCTTACTGTCTGTCTCATTTATGACCTATATGGTGATGGCGGGTCTCCTCACTCAGATAGGCATTGTTATTAAACCGATGTCAGTTTATCTGGGTATGGGCATCACGGACGCCGCGGCGATGTTTTCTTACCTGACCGGCGGCACGCTTTTGGGAACGTTCATCTCGATGGCGGTGTATTCTCGATTTGAGATCCGTCACATTCTGCGCGTCACCTATGCCATTTTCCTGGTTGTTCTGGCCGCATTGGTGTTTCTGGATGTCAGAAATCCGTTTGTTGTTTCGTTCTATCTTTTTGTTTTGGGCACCTGTTGCGGCACCGGTTTGTCGGGCGGCGCAGTGCTTATCTCCAAAGTTTTCAACGAAAACAAACGTGCTTCTGCCTTTATCGCCACTGATTGTGCCTTTAGCGCTTCCGGTTTTATCTTTCCCTCGATGGCGACAATGATCATTGCGGCCAATATGCAATGGACTACCGCCTACGGACTGGCGGGCGTGATTGCCGCGCTGGTGTTTATCAGCACCTTTATATTGAAATATCCGAAAGGGGATTTGGCCGAAGCCGATAAAGCAAACACCCCAGGCGCCAGGTTTAACTGGAAAGAGGTGATGACCCCCAGAGTGGTTTTAATGGGGTTTGCGCTCGGTGTTTACCTGTTTGCTCAGAGTACTTTCCTGACCTGGTCGCCCAGTTACTTGCAGCAGGCGTTTGGTTTGTCAGCGGCGGAGTCCGGGGCGGCCGTAGGCAACTATTGGGGGCCATCCGTGTTTGGATTGATCACCGCGGCCGTCTTGGTTAACAGGATCCCGCCGCGAAAAATGCTGGTGGCAGTCTCTATCATCGCCATTGTGCTGACCTTTTACTTAAGCATGACCCCCAGTCCGAAAGTTTTCCTGAGCCTCACACTCGGCTTCGGTTTTCTGACCTCGTGCGTCTATAAATTAGGCATTTCCGTTGGCTCTCAACAGGTGAAAAATTCTCCGGCCGTGCTGGTTACCTTTTTACTGACGTGCGGAACCGTGGGCAGCACGATTTCTCCGGCTTTGTCTGCCGCCATCGTTGATCGGTTCGGGGTGGCCAGCGCGATGGTCATGACGGTCCTGGGCTTTACCGCCGTCTGTATCGCCATTGTTGCCTGTCTGATACTCGAGAAGATTGAAAACACCAAATCCACAAAGGAAATATATTCATGAAGAGAAAAGTCATTTTTGATACGGATCCCGGCATTGACGACAGCATGGCGATGCTGCTGGCACATGCCAGTTCCGAGATAGAGCTGATGGGGATTACCACCGTTTTTGGCAATGCGACTATCGAGAATGCCACCAGAAATGCGCTGTATATCAATCAGCGGTTTGGTCTGACAGCAGATGTTGCGATGGGTGCAGATACCCCGCTGGTCGTCGCGGCGGGTGAGCCAACCACTTTTGTCCATGGGTTAAATGGACTGGGGGATATAGATATTCCTGCGGGGGAGTATCCCGGCATCGATAAGCGAGCGGCTCATGACTACATTATCGATAGCGTAAAAGCCCATCCGGACGAGATTACCTTAATCGCCGTCGGCAGGTTAACCAATCTGGCTTTGGCGGTTGAAAAGGATCCCAGCATTGCCAGCCTGGTCAAAGAGGTGATTGTGATGGGCGGAGCATTTGGCCATAACGGCCATACGGGCAATGTGACTCCCTTCGCGGAAGCCAATATCATCGGCGACCCGCATGCGGCCGACAGGGTCATGACCACTGACTGGCCGGTGACTGTCGTTGGGCTGGACGTTACTCAGCAAACGGTAATGACCGGCGAATATATTGATCGACTACGTCTGGATTCAGCCCGATACGGTGAGTTCATTTATCGCATAACGCGCTTTTATGCGGACTTTCATCAACGGGAAGTGGGTATGGAAGGGTTTTATGTGCACGACTCTTCGGCCATTGCCTATGCGATTGCCCCTGAGCTGTTCGACGTCAAAGTCGGCGCTATACGGGTGATTACTGAAGGGCCGGCCATCGGGCATACCCTGCTTAAAGAGGGGGGGAAACGTTACCCGATTGATGAGTGGAGCGGGAAACCGAAGCAACGTGTTTGCGTTCAGGTTGATCACCAGGGGGTGCTTGACCTCTATATGGCGACCATGGTGGAGAAGGCGACGGTTTAGTTTCTGAACGTCATTTTCCGAAATCGACGGGTTCACTGACCGATCCCCGGACGACCAGACTAGGTGTTATTGATATTATGGCTTTACTCCCTGGATGAGACATTTTCATGGTCAGGCCTTCCAGGGCTTGGTAAGCAATGTCGTCCAAAGGAATTCTAACCGTGGAGAGTGACGGGAAAGACAATTTGGACATTTCTATATCATCGTAACCCATGACTGAAAGCTCCCTGGGGATCTTCAAGCCCAGTTCATTCGCCGCATTCTGTACGCCAATGGCCATTAAATCGTTATGACAGATAATGGCCGTTGGTAACGCTGCGGAGGAGAAAAGTTGATACATGGCGTCAACGCCGCTCTGATAGGTGTAGTTTCCTTCGATATAGTCGACGGAGTCTTCAGGCAGGTTAAATTCCCCCAGTGCTTTTTTCAGACCCGCGATACGGTTTGTTGTGGTCTTTAACGCTTTGGGCCCGGTCACACAGGCAATTTTTTTGTGCCCTTTGGACAGCAAGAACCGTCCTGCTATATAGCCGCCAGTCTCATTATGTAAATTGAACTCTGTACCCCCGCACAAACTCATCACATCACCGATATCGAAAGCGATAGCCACCACCGGCACCGCATGGATCTGTTTGATTACGGTATCAATTTTGTCGCGCTTCAACGATATGAGGATGATGCCGTCCACGCGGCCCGACATTAAATTAATGTAGGTATGCAAATCCTCTTTATCGGCATGGCGGAAGCAGGAGATAACGGTAAAGTCCTGCTTGAAGCATTCATTTTCCAGCTTGAAAAACAGCTCGGAGAAAAAGGGGTTTTGGTCGACGATAGAAATGATGCCAATGCTTTTTAAACTGGCAGAGTTTTTCTTGAGTGAGGCGGCCAAGGCATTGTGTCGGTAGCCGGTAGCCTGAATGGCTTCCAGAATGCTCTGCCGGGTATCATCTTTTAGCTTTTTTTTATTATTAATAAAGTTAGATACGGTTGTTACAGAGACACCGGCATGGCGTGCAACGTCTTTAAGGGTAGCCATTCTCTACTTATAACCTCAGTTTTATGCCACAAGATGAATTGATAGGCGGAGCACTGACCAAGATAGCGATAGGCCGACTCTGGCGTCCCACGTCGTGAGGGTACCCGGTTGATTATACACAAGCAAAATCAAGATACAGGCCTTTAACCGCCAAAAGGCGTTATTGAAACGCGTTGATTAACCTGCAGCAATAAAAAAGCCCGATGGGGTGCATCGGGCTAATTGAAAACGAATTTTGTCGCTACGGCTTATTCATCGAAACCTACACGGAAATTCATTTTTCCGTCGGGCAGGGCCCGTGAGTTGCCCTCATCGTCCACCGCGACATAGGTAAATACTGCCTCGGTTGCGCGATAACGCTGGCCTATCGGGGCGGAGGACACTTTCTTGACCCACACTTCGATATTGATGGTGATAGAACTGCGCCCGGTACGGATACAGTGCGCATAGCAACATACCACATCACCCACGGCGACAGGTTTCAGGAAGGTCATACCATCGACGCGTACTGTTACTACGCGTCCCTCGGCAATTTCTTTTGCCTGAATAGCGCCGCCGATGTCCATCTGCGACATCAGCCAGCCGCCAAAAATATCACCGTTGGCGTTGGTATCAGCCGGCATCGCCAGCGTGCGCAGCACCATTTCGCCACTGGGTAAAGGTCGTTGTTGAGTCATAGCTGTCTGCTTATCAAAGAAGGGATTTCACTATACTGCCCGTAGCAAGGACTACGGGCATTAACAATTTTGTAACTATTTTTTCTGTTCTTCCGGCATGTGCCGATAAATATAAATACCGCTTAGCAGGGTAAATACCAGCGTCAGCGCGGTCAGGCCGAACACCTTAAAATTGACCCAAACGCTTTGAGGCAGCCAGAAAGCGACGTAGATGTTCGCCAGGCCGCAGACCAGGAAGAAAACCGCCCAGGCCAGATTGAGGTTGTTCCAGACTTTATCCGGCAGCGTCAGCTCTTTCCCCAGCATGCGCTGCACCAACGGCTTCTTGAGCACCAGTTGGCTGATCAGCAGCGCCAGCGCGAACAGCGTGTAGATGATGGTCACTTTCCATTTGATAAACAAATCGTTATGGAACACCAACGTCAGGGTGCCGAACACCAGCACCATCAGGAAGGTGATCAGCGTCATCTTCTCGATTTTGCGGTACTTGAACCAGGTGAACACCAGTGCCAGGGCGGTGGCGACAATCAGCGCGCCAGAGGCCACGTAAATATCGTAGAGCTTATAAAAGGCGAAAAAGACAATTAGCGGGAGGAAATCAAGAAACTGCTTCATAAATCAATCCATCATCTGTTCATCGGCCGACTATACCGGATTTGGCGGGTTCTGTGTACCGCTGGGAAGCGCTGATTATCGGCGTTTGGCCAACGGATTTCCGCCATGAAAGCAGGAATTTGCATAAACTTACGATTGAAGTCGCGAGTTCGCAGCGTGTGGATTGCCAGCGCGGCATTGGCATCGCATGATACGCCCAATAATAGCCGGATAATTTATAACGGAAAACAGGTTATGCAGTGGAAATCTCTCCAGGCGCTAACGCCCGGTTTGACGCATTTATTAGGGTATCAACGCAGTTGGCTTAAACCGGACATTCGTGCCGGCCTTTCCGTTGCCGCCGTTGCCTTGCCGGTGGCAATTGCCTATGCCGAATTGGCCGGGGTTAGTCCGGTGGTGGGGCTTTATTCCTGTATTTTGCCGATGGTTGCCTATGCCTTCTTCGGTTCCTCACGCCAGCTCATTGTCGGGCCGGATGCTGCAACCTGTGCGGTCATTGCCGCGGTGGTGACGCCGCTGGCGGCGGGCAACATGGAACGCCACTGGCAGCTTACCATCATGATGACGGCGATGATGGGCGCCTGGTGTCTGTTAGCCAGCCGTTTCAAGCTGGGCGCGCTTGCTGACTTGCTCTCCAGACCGATACTCAGCGGGCTGCTCAACGGGGTGGCTATTACCATCATGGTCGATCAGATTGGCAAGGTACTGGGTTTCGGCATGCATCCGGCGCAGTTGATCGAGCGAATCTACGCTTTACCGGGCAATCTGATGCACAGCGATGTATTGACCATGGCGGTTTCGCTGCTGACCCTGGTTACGCTGATCGGGTTCAAAAAATGGCGGCCTAACTGGCCAGCTCCGCTGTTTGCCATCGTTTTGGCGGCCTTTGTTACCTGGGCCGGTGGGCTGCAGCAGCACGGCGTAGTGACGGTTGGCGGTTTTAGCGACGTATTGCCGATCGTGCAGTGGCCGGATTTTCAGCCAGGCTTGCTGCGCGATATGGTGATCCCGGCGCTTAACCTGGCGGTCGTGAGCTTCGTCAGCATGATGCTGACCGCCCGCAGCTTTGCGGCCAAGAACGGCTATGAGGTTAATGCGGACGCGGAGTTTCGCGCACTGGGGCTGGTGAACATCGTCTCGGCGTTATCGCAGGGTTTCGCCATCAGCGGGGCGGATTCGCGCACGGCTGTCAATGACGCCAACGGTGGCAAGAGCCAACTGGTGTCGATCATTGCGGCAGGGGTGATTGCCTTCGTGTTGCTGTTTCTGATGGCTCCATTGCAGTTTATTCCGGTGGCAGGTCTGGGGGTGGTACTGATGTATGCCGCCTGGTCGCTGTTGGATATTCGCGGTATCTGGATCATGCGGCGCCGCAATGCGCAGGCCTTCAGGTTGGCGATGTTTACCTTCCTTTGTGTACTGCTGGTGGGGGTAATCAGCGGTATTGGCCTGGCGGTATTACTGGGGTTGATGCAGTTCTTGCGCACGATATTCCGCCCGACGGAGCAGCTGTTGGGCGTCAATGACGAAGGCATGATCCACTCGATGGGCAACAATAACGGCATTAAGCCGGTGCCTGGGGTGATGATGTATCGCTTCAACTCGCCGTTGACCTATTTCAACGTGGCGTATTTCAAACGACGGATCCTGAACCTGGTGGATAGCACGCCGTTTCAACCGCGCTGGGTGGTGGTGGACGCCGTGACCAGCTTTACCCATGCCGATATCAGCGTCCTGGCGGCAATTGATGAGTTGAAACGTGATTTGTTACAGCGTAACGTTAAATTGGTGTTGGCAGGGCGACGCACCGAATTGACGCGCTGGTTCCGCATCAACCGGGTAGGACGCGATCGGGAATTAATACTGGTACCGGATTTGTACCTGGCACTGAAGCTGATTCAAAGCAAGGAGCAGGCGGAACCAGCCGCGGCCTCATAAGCAAAAAGGCACGCAGAAGCGTGCCTTTTTTGCATCCTGTCGCAAGATCAGCTGCGCAGCAGCATATACAGGCGGAACAGGTAAATCAGCAACAGGGCGGAAACCAGGTTGCTCAGAGCCGTCAGAACCACGCTGGCGACGTTCGGGGTCAGCACCGACAGGTGGCTCACCATAAACAGCACCAGCAGCTTGGCTGCCAGCCACAGCATCATTGCCGGAACAATCACGCGCGCATTGGCGAAAGCCAGTTTGCAGCTCAGTTTGATCGACGCGAACACGCCTTTCTTGTCGGCGGTGGTGATTACCGGGGCCAGCGAGAAGGCGATCGCCATAATCACACCCGGCACGACAAACAGCGTCAGCCCCAGTTGGATCAGCAGCGTGCAAATAAACAGCAGCAGCAGCAAGCGCGGCAGTTCCGGCGCGGAAGCCCCGATAGCGCGCAGGGCGCTCAGGCGTTGCCCCTGAGAAACCAGGCGAACCAGCGTCAACATCCCGCCTACCAGCAGCACGTTACCCACTAACGCAGAGAAAGTGGCGGCGGCTGAGACCTTCAATAACACCATCTGCTGTTCAGGCGTCATTTGTTGAATGATTTCCTGGATCCCCATACCGGCGGACGCAGCAAAGTCACCTTCCGTTTCGCTCAGAATCTTCAACTGCTCGATGTCAGGGCTGAAAACCTGATTGAGCATCACAGAGATGAACGCAGTCAACAGCGCCAGTATCAGAATACTGGCCAGTTGGTTACGGAAAAAATTAAAACTGTCACGGTACAACGTGTTGGCCGTGATAGGCATGCAGACTCCTTGGCATCGAGAAACAGAGATAAATCAAAATCAGTGGGCGATTGTACCCTGTTCCACGTCGCTGTGGCACCCCGCGAATTGCACTACGGCTATTTCTTCGTCGATCTTGGCGATCGGTAAAGAAAGTGGCAACGGAACCGGCAATGGCGGCAGGCCATAACGTTCGCGAGCGCGGTCGCACGCTTCGTTACGCAGGCCATTCTCTCCCGACTGATCGAACTCACGGCAGGGGCTGGGGCGATTAAGATAAATAGAACAGGAAACCGCTTTGCCGATTTCGCCGTCGAGTGCGGTGCAGCGTGGGGACTTGCTGTTGGTCCCCTGCATACAGCGCAGGAAGGGGGTTAACGGCTCTGTTAGGGATAAAGGAACCACGCCGCCGCCATCTTCCGCTTCGGCCCAATAGAATGACACTCGAAAATAGCCGCAGCATGCGCCGCAACTGACACAGGGATTTTGAATTTCGCTCATCTTGATTGCCCGCCGACTCCTTACGACACCAACCAAAACCAACACGGAAGATGAAATTACGCAGCGGCGTTTTTTTTAGCAACTGATATTTGAACATGTAAATAATTTGCAACAAAAAGCGTTTTTTGATTCAGATCAATTCTCGATTTATTAGTCTCTTAGGTAACCTTGTTTTTAGTAGGAATTAAAATTTTTACACATAAGATGTGATCTCGATGGGATCATAAATACCCGTAAGTAGGTATATTCCCCTTGGATGATAACCACACAAATGGAATGGATAATGAAAAAGACAACTCTGGTGGTATTGGCGGCGATGATGGCCCCTATGTTGGCAAGTGCGCATCAGGCAGGCGATTTTCTTTTCCGTGCAGGTTCTGCGACCGTACGACCAAATGCCGGATCGGATGATGTACTTGGGCAGGGCTCATTCAGCGCCAATAATAACACCCAGCTTGGCCTGACCTTCGGCTATATGGTTACGGACAATATTGGTGTCGAACTGCTGGCCGCAACGCCGTTTCGCCACAAGGTGGGCTTGAACGGTTCCGCCGTGAACGGTGATATCGCTACGGTGCACGACTTGCCGCCGAGCCTGATGGCGCAGTATTACTTTGGCGACAAGCAGGACAAACTGCGTCCGTATCTGGGCGTGGGCGTGAACTACACCACCTTCTTCGATGAAAAATTCAACGACAACGGCAAAGATGCCGGGTTGAGCAACCTGAGTTTGAAAGACTCCTGGGGTGTGGCCGCGCAGGCGGGCCTGGATTACAACCTGGATGAGCACTGGATGCTGAACATGTCAGTCTGGTGGATGAACATCGAAACCAAAACACGCTTTGACGATGCGGCCGGTAATCATCACAGCATAGATACGCGTTTGGATCCGTGGGTATTTATGTTCGGGGCAGGTTATCGTTTCTGATAGCGGTGGAACAGGGAGGCGCATACAGCGCCTCCGTTTTATTTTTACTTGATCTGCATGACGTTCTCGACGGATTTCACACCCGCTACGCCACGAGTTACCTGCACCGCACGGTTGGCATCGGCGCTCGAAGTGACAAAGCCACTCAATTGCACACGACCTTTAAAGGTCTCGACGCTGATTTCGGTAGATTTGATGGTTTTATCCGCCAGCAGCGCTGACTTCACCTTGGTCGTCACTACCGTGTCATCAATATAACCGCCAGTCCCTTCAGATTTCGCTGTTGGCGCGCAGGCACTCACTGCGAATGCCACAACGGCAGCCATGCATAAGACTGAAAGGGTTTTAAATAGCTTCATAAATTACTCTCCATGCAATGTTATTGTTGAAACTACATTCGGGTTTTCACCTGAAGACGTAGTGCACCCCTAAAAATAAAGAAATGCCCGACGCGCAACGCTAAGTGTGAGACAAGAATTGGGTTTGTTCAAACTTTAGATGTAAAAAAAATCGCACAACTTTGAGGGTAAACAAGATGTTATCGGCAGGCGCAATCTTCTGCACCCGCCGTTGAAGCCTTATGCCCGGGTAGCCGCTTTCATTTCACGCGTAAAACTCGCCAGTTTCGTCAGCATTTCTGTCGGATTAGCTTGATTCTGCTCGATAATTTTAACGATAGCCGAACCGGATATCGCCCCGGCAGCACCGGCCTGCAGCGCATCGCGTACCTGCGCCGGTTCGGAAATGCCAAACCCTTGCAGCGGCGGTGCCGCATGATATTCGCGCAATTTATTCACCAGGTGATGAAGTGGCAATTCAGCGCGACTTTCGGTGCCGGTGACGCCCGCACGAGACAACAGGTAGGTGTAGCCACGGCCGTGTGAGGATATTTCACGCAGTAAATCGTCGTCTGCATTGGGTGGGCAGATAAAGATAGGTGCAATGCCATGGCGCGTTGCTGCAGCACGGAATGGCGCGGACTCTTCATATGGCACGTCGGCAATCAGTACCGAATCAACGCCGACTTCGGCACAGCGTTGGTAAAACGCATCGATGCCTTTATGGAACACCAGGTTGGCGTACATCAGCAGACCGATAGGAATGCTCGGGTGTTTCTGGCGGATCGCCGCCAGCATTTCGAAGCACTGGGTTGGCGTCACGCCTGAGGCGAAGGCGCGCAGCGCAGCACTTTGAATCGTTGGGCCATCGGCCAGCGGATCGGAGAACGGAATGCCCAGTTCCAGCGCGTCGGCACCGGCTTCCACCAGGGTATCGACGATCTGCAACGAAAGCGCCGGGTTCGGATCGCCGAGGGTAACGAACGGGACGAACGCGCCTTCTTTCTTATCTGCCAGACGGTTGAACAGTTGTTGGTAACGTTCCATCAGATTTCTCCCCGAGCTTTCAGAATGTCGTGAACGGTAAATATGTCTTTGTCGCCGCGGCCGGACAGGTTAACCACCAGAATCTGTTCTTTTTGCGGCGTTTCACGGATCATTTTCAGTGCGTGCGCCAGAGCATGGGAAGACTCCAGCGCCGGGATAATCCCTTCGCTACGCGACAGCGCTTTGAAAGCGTCCAGCGCTTCGTCATCGGTAATAGACACGTATTCAGCCCGACCGATGCTGTTCAGATAGGCGTGTTGCGGCCCGACTGAAGGGAAGTCCAAGCCGGCGGAAATCGAGTAGGACTCTTCGATCTGGCCTTCGGAAGTCTGCATCATCGGCGCCTTCATGCCGAAATAGATGCCCACGTGACCGTGTTTGAGCGGTGCGCCGTGCTGGCCGGTTTCAATCCCTAAACCTGCAGGTTCAACGCCGATCAACCCAACGCTGGTATCGTCGATAAAGTCGGCAAACATACCGATGGCGTTCGAGCCACCGCCAACGCAGGCCAGTACGGCATCCGGCAGACGGCCTTCACGTTCCAGCATTTGTGCTTTGGTTTCTTCGCCGATCATGCGCTGGAATTCACGCACAATCGTCGGATACGGGTGCGGACCTGCAGCGGTACCCAGCATATAGTGGGCGGTTTTGTAGCTGCCGGACCAGTCGCGCAGCGCTTCGTTACAGGCATCTTTCAGCGTGGAGGAACCGCTGTGCACCGGGATCACTTCTGCTCCCATCAGGCGCATGCGGAAGACGTTGGGTGACTGGCGCTCGATATCTTTGGCGCCCATATAAATGCGGCACTTCAGGCCGAGCAGAGCACAGGCCAGTGCGGAGGCAACGCCGTGTTGACCGGCACCGGTCTCGGCGATGATTTCGGTTTTGCCCATGCGCTTGGCCAACAGCGCCTGACCCAATACCTGGTTAGTTTTGTGCGCGCCACCGTGCAGCAGATCTTCACGCTTCAGATATAGCTTGGTTTTGGTACCGGCAGTGAGGTTTTTGCACAGCGTCAAAGCCGTCGGGCGACCGGCGTAGTTTTTCAACAGGTCGATAAATTCAGCCTGGAATTCTGGATCGCGCTGGGCGCTGACAAAGGCTTCTTCCAGTTGTTTTAAGGCCGGCATCAGAATCTGCGGCACATATTGGCCACCAAATTCGCCGAAGTAGGGGTTAAGCAGCGTCATTTTAGTTCCCGTTATTATCCGTTAATCATAATTAGTAAGCGCGCAGGGTCTGGAACACCGCCGCCAGGCGGGCAGGATCCTTAATGCCGGGCTGGCTCTCTACGCCGGAGTTAAAGTCCAACCCGGCACAGCCGAGTTTGGCTGCGTCAACGCAGTTGTCTGCGCTCAGGCCACCGGCCAGCATCACGTTTTCCAGGTTTTCGCCGTGCAGTACCGACCAGTCGAAACGCTGCCCGGTGCCACCCGCGCCGTTATCCAGCAGATAACGGTCAACGTGCTGCAAATCGCGCTGCGGTAAATGGTCTTTTACGCTCAAGGCTTTCCAAATCTGGCACTCGGCAGGCAGTTCGGCGCGCAGGGCGCTGATATAGGCCTGATCTTCCGAACCGTGCAGTTGCACCGCTTTCAGCCCCAGGCGTTCGACGGTTTTAACCAGGGTCTCTACCTGCGCGTCGCAGAATACGCCGACATATTTCAGGGGGGCACCCGAGATAACTTCACGGGCGCGGTTGATATCAACATAGCGCGGTGAACGCCCGACGAAAATCAGTCCGCCATACACCGCACCTGCCTGATAGGCCGCGCTGGCATCCTGCGGACGGGTCAGCCCGCAGACTTTGTTGTCGCCCAGGATCACCCGGCGAACGGCGGCACGGAGATCGGTTTCCGACATTAATGCGCTGCCAATCAGGAAACCGTTGGCAAAGTGGCTCAGTTCGCGGATCTGACCGTAATTGTTGATGCCGGATTCGCTGATCACCGTCACCCCGTGTGGGACGCGAGGCGCCAACTGGCGAGTGCGATCCAGATCGATACTCAGGTCACGCAGATCGCGGTTATTGATACCGACCACGCGCGCTTCCAAAGCAATGGCCCGTTGCAGCTCTTCTTCGCTGATCACTTCGGTCAGCACGCCCATGTTCAGGCTGTGCGCAACCGCAGCCAATTGACGGTACTGATCGTCGTTCAGCACGGACAGCATCAGCAGAATGGCGTCGGCCTGATAGAAGCGCGCCAGATAGATCTGATACGGGTCGATAATAAAGTCTTTGCACAGCACCGGCTGTGTCACCGTCTTGCTGACCAGCGGCAGGAAGTCGAAGCTGCCCTGGAAGTATTTTTCATCGGTCAACACCGAGATCGCCGAGGCGAAATCTTTGTAGACCGAAGCAATTTCCACGGGATCGAAATTCTCGCGGATTAATCCTTTGGAAGGGGATGCCTTTTTACATTCAAGAATAAACGCCGTTCTGGCACCCTGCAGCGCGTGATAAAAGCCACGCTCGCTGGGGACGATTTCATTTTGAAAACTGGCCAGTGGCTGTTGTTGCTGTCGTGCTGCGACCCATTGCGCTTTATCACGAACAATCTTGTTGAGCACGGTTTCCTGCATCATTTATCCTCTTGCTGCCAGTGCGGTTACGCGCTCGTAAGCTTTCCCGCTGTGAATCATGTCCAGTGCCTGCTGCGCGTTTTGGCGCAGGTCTTCATGCCCGAATAACTTCAGCAGCAGCGCCACGTTAGCGGCCACCGCAGCGGCGTGCGCCGGGTCACCTTTACCTTGTAACAACCTTGCCAGAATGTCACGATTTTCTTCCGGCGAACCGCCCAGCAGGGCCTCCAGCGGGTAGCGTTGCAGCCCGAAGGATTCTGGCGTCAGCTGATAGCTTTCAATTTCGCCGTTGTTCAGCTCGGCCACGTGGGTCGCGGTGTGGATCGCCACTTCATCCATGCCACCGCCGTGCACAACAGCGGCTCGTTGGTAACCCAGCACGCGCAGGGTTTCGGCAATCGGCAGCACCAATTCCGGGCTATAAACGCCGATCAGCGCCAGCGGCGGACGCGCCGGGTTGATCAATGGGCCAAGTACGTTGAATACCGTACGGGTTTTCAACTGCTGACGTACCGGCATCGCATGGCGGAAACCGGTGTGATACTGCGGCGCAAACAGGAAGCATACGCCCAGGTCATCCAGCGCTTGGCGCGCCTGTTCCGCTGGCAGATCCAGACGAATGCCGAACGCCGCCAGCAGATCGGATGATCCTGACCGGCTGGAAACGCTGCGGTTACCGTGTTTTGCCACTTTGGCGCCGCACGCGGCCGCCACAAAGGCGCTGGCGGTGGAAATATTAATGCTGTTGGTGCCGTCACCGCCGGTGCCGACGATATCGGCAAACGGGTAGTCCGGGCGCGGGAACGGCAGGGCATCGGCCAGCAGCGCTTTAGCCGCGCCGGCGATCTCTTCCGGACGTTCGCCGCGAATTTTCATGCTGATCAGCGCCGCGGCCAACTGGCTTGGCTCCAGCTCACCGCGAACAATGGCGCTAAACAACTGCTGGCTTTCCTGCTGATTCATCGACTCTGAGCGGTACAGTTTTTCAAGAATAGTTTGCATCGTCGTTTCCTCTCGTTATTTCGCCAGCGCCCAGGCCAGAGTTTGCTCAAGCAAACGCGCGCCGTGAGTGGTCAGGATAGATTCCGGATGGAACTGGAAACCGCATACGCGATGCTTGTCATGACGAACTGCCATCACCATGTCGCCGAAGTGGGCGTTAACGGTGAGTTCGGCCGGGATATTGCTGCCGACCAGGGAATGATAACGGGCTACCGGCAGTGGGTTCACCATACCGGCAAACATCCCTTCGCCATCGTGGCTGATGGCCGACGCCTTGCCATGCAGGATTTCCCCGGCCTGGCCGACGTGCCCGCCATAGGCTTCGACGATTGCCTGATGGCCGAGACAGATGCCGATAATGGGTAACTGGCCGCGCAGGCGCTGCAACAGCTCCGGCATGCAGCCGGCTTCGGCCGGTGTACCCGGGCCAGGAGACAGCATCAGCACCGGCTGGGTCAGTTGCTGAAGGCGCTCGATAATCACCTCGGCAGAAATTTGGTTGCGATAAATCACCACCTGGTGGCCGCTGGCGCGCAGCTGATCGACCAGGTTGTAGGTAAAGGAATCAACGTTATCGAGCAGTAAGATATCGGCCATCAGAACACCTCCTTGGCCTGGTGCGCACTGGCAATGGCGCGCAGCACGGCACGTGCCTTATTACGGGTTTCATCGGCTTCCGCCTGTGGTACAGAATCCAGCACTACGCCGGCACCGGCTTGCACGGTGGCAATGCCGTCTTCAACATACGCGGAACGGATGACAATACAGGTATCCAAATCACCGGTGGCGGTGAAGTAACCCACTGCGCCGCCGTAGCTGCCACGACGGGTGCCTTCGGAAGCGGCGATCAGCTGCATGGCGCGCACTTTAGGTGCTCCGCTCAACGTGCCCATGTTCATACAGGCCTGATAGGCGTGCAGCACGTCAAGGTCGGCGCGCAAGGTGCCGATCACTCGGGAAACCAGGTGCATCACGAAAGAGTAGCGGTCCACTTTGGTCAGATCGGCTACGTAGCGGCTGCCGGCCTGGCAGATGCGCGCCAGATCGTTTCGCGCCAGATCGACCAGCATCAGGTGCTCAGCCAGCTCTTTATGGTCAGTACGCATTTCCAGCTCGATACGGCTGTCAAGATCCAGGTCCAATGAACCGTCGGCACGACGACCGCGTGGGCGGGTACCGGCAATCGGGTAGATTTCAATCTGGCGGTTGTTGGCGTCGTATTTCAAGGCACTTTCCGGCGACGCGCCGAACAGGGTGAACTCGTCATCCTGCATAAAGAACATATAGGGGCTTGGGTTGTTGTCTTTCAGCGTCTGATACGCGGCCAGCGGGGCCGGGCAGGGCAGCGAGAAACGACGCGACGGCACCACCTGGAAAATTTCACCCTGACGAATGGCTTGTTGCAGCTCGCTGACCACGGCACCGTATTCTTCATCGGTCTGGTTGCAGCTCAGCTGCATGTTTTCCAGCTTCTGGTGAGGGATGGGCTGCGGCGTCAGTTTCAATTGAACCTGCAGCTGTTCCAGGCGCAGTTGCAAGCGTTGCTCCTCGGTCGGGTCGGCCGTGAATACGCTGGCCTGCAGACGGGCGACGCCGCGTTGGTGATCCAGCACCAACAGGGTTTCCGCCAAATAGAAGCAGAAGTCCGGGCAGCGCTGATCCTGACGCAGTGCCGGCAGGTCTTCGAAGCCGGCGACCAAGTCGTAAGCAAACAGGCCACCAAGCATGACGGCTTCACGTTCGTCGGCGGGAGAATCCACCAATGTTAGCAGGGTGCGCAGCGCATCAAATACCGACAGCGACCGCAGGCGAGCGTCTTCATCCTGGATAGCGTCAATCGGCGGGAAAGTCAGTTCCCGGCCGTTAGGGCGCACCTGAATCTGTACTTCAGGCGGCAGCGCCTCATCCAGCAGCGGCAGCATTGCCGCACCGTTGGCGGTCAGCGCCTGCAGGGTGACGATACGACCCAGTGCGGTGATCCGCAGGGCACTGTCGATCACCAGCAGGCTTTGCAGGTTTTGCTTGCTGTTGATTTCAGCGGATTCCAACAGCAGGGTCGCCGGACGCGCGCCACACAACTGGTGGAAAATGGTGGTCGGATCGCCCCGGTAACTGGCCTCCGCCTTCAGTAATTTAAGCTGTGGTTTGATGTTCATCTTGAGTCTTCCAGTTAAAATTTGTCCATAAAAAAGCCCGCGTTACCAGCGGGCTTAGGGAATCTGCAGTGTCAGATGACAGGTATGCGTGATTACACCGCCCGCGAAAGGGAGGTACGCCACCAACGAAGAAGAGAAGTTTGCTTATTCATTTCTGTGCTCTCTTGTTTATCATCCAACCAGGGTATCGCCCTGAACTTGTGTACTAGTTAACTGGTTCGCGAGAATAAAGTCAACCCTCTTTTCACACAATGTTTTAGCCGCAAGCGTGAATAATTTTCATCGAGAGGAAGAGGCCGTCGGCCAGAATAGATTTCCGTCCTGCGGGCGAACGCGGGTATGATAGAAGGCCAAACCTTTGACGGATATTTCTTTTGACAGACAGCAGCCCCCAGCCTTCCGCCTTTACCCTGTACGATCTCCACAGCCATACCACCGCCTCTGACGGCTATTTGACGCCGGCGCAGTTGGTGCAGCGGGCCGTCGAGATGCGGGTAGGCGTATTGGCGATTACCGACCACGACACCACCGAAGGTTTAGCCGCCGCAGCCGCAACCATTGCCGAGCTGTCGTTACCGCTGCAGTTGGTGAACGGGGTGGAGATCTCCACGCTGTGGGAAAATCATGAGATTCATATCGTGGGTCTGGGAATTGAAACTGCACATCCGGCGATGGTGCAATTGTTGGCCGAGCAGACTGAGCGCCGCAACCTGCGCGCACAGGAAATTGGCGTCCGGCTGGCGAAAGCGCGTATTGACGGTGCATTTGAAGGCGCGCAAAAGTTGGCGGACGGTGGGGCGGTGACGCGTGGTCACTTCGCCCGTTATCTGGTGCAGATTGGCATCGCTGACAATATGGCTCAGGTGTTCAAGAAATACCTGGCCAAAGGCAAAACCGGCTACGTTCCGCCACAGTGGTGTACAATAAAACAAGCCATTGATGTGATTCATCAATCCGGCGGTCAGGCGGTGATAGCGCACCCGGGCCGTTACGACCTGACGGCCAAATGGCTGAAACGGTTGTTGGCGCACTTTGCCGAACAAGGGGGGGATGCCATGGAGGTTGCCCAGTGTCAGCAGGCACCGCATGAGCGTTCGCAACTGGCAAAGTATGCGCAGGAATATCAATTATTGGCGTCGCAGGGCTCTGATTTTCATCAGCCCTGCTCGTGGATCGAACTGGGCCGCAAACTGTGGTTACCCGGAGGGGTTGAACCCGTGTGGCGTGACTGGCCACAACCGCAGCAGGGCAAGGTCAGTTGATTTAACGTGGGCGATGCCGCCCGCGTGCATCATTTTTAGGAGCAAGTCATGAGTCAGCTTTTTTATATCCATCCAGATAACCCGCAACCGCGCCTGATCAACCAGGCGGTGGATGTGCTGCGTAAAGGTGGGGTGATCGTCTATCCTACCGATTCCGGCTACGCGTTGGGTTGCAAGCTGGAAGACAAGACGGCCATGGAACGCATCTGCCGTATCCGTCAATTGGACAGCAATCATAATTTTACCTTGGTGTGCCGCGATCTGTCCGAGCTGTCTACTTACGCTTATGTCGACAATACCGCGTTTCGACTGATCAAGAACAACACCCCCGGCAACTACACGTTCATTCTGAAAGCGACCAAAGAAGTCCCGCGTCGCCTGATGAACGACAAGCGTAAAACCATCGGTCTGCGCGTGCCGTCTAACCCGATTGCGTTGGCGCTGCTGGAAGTGCTGAATGAGCCGATGATGTCGACCACGTTGATGCTGCCAGGCAATGATTTTGCCGAATCCGATCCGGAAGAGATCAACGATCATCTGGGCAAGCAGGTGGATCTGGTGATCCACGGCGGCTTCCTGGGCCAGCAACCGACCACGGTGATTGATCTGACCGAGTCCGCGCCGGAAGTGGTGCGTGAAGGGGCAGGCGACGCAACGCCTTTCCGTTGATGCATAATTACGCTGCCGCTTTTGCTCATTTTCTGAAAAGTGGCTGTAACGGCGTCATTTGCCGGTAAAGCCGCTATTCTACAATATCAAAAACTGATAATAGGCAGGATGCGTAGCAATGATTAAGCGGATTTCTCTTTTGGTGGCCATATTGTTTTCCTCTGCGGCCAGCGCGGGGTTTTATTCCGGCAGCGCCTTGCTGTCGGAAACCAGCGGCTATGTGAAAAATAAGAACGGAGCGGCTACCGTCGCCGAAGCGCTCGATGGCGGGATGTTTATGGGCTATGTGGCCGGCGTATTCGATACCTTCTCAATGCAGGGCAATCGTAGCATTTGTCCGGATGCCGGGATGAGCGTGGGGATGGCGGCGGACGCGGTGATGCAGTATTTAAATGAACACCCGGAACAGCTTCACTATTCCGCGCCTTCGGTGATTATGCTGGCATTAACCGCCGCTTATCCCTGTGAACGGCATTAATCGCGTTTATTTAGTGCGTATTTTTTCATTCGGTGCGAAGCCCCTTATTTAGCATCTATTCCAATAGATGAAACTGACGAAGGCTGTCATTTTACTGCTAATGCACAAATCCCCTTATCGTGGGGGATATGACGTTTAGGAGACAAAATGACAGCGTTTCGCCATGGCACCCTTTCTCTCGATTATCATGATTCCGGTTCAGGCCCGCTGACGTTGGTCCTGCTGCCCGGTTGGTGTGAACCAAAAACCGTATTTGCCCCCTTTACCGCACTGGCGTCGCAAAAGTATCGGGTGATCAGCCTTGACTGGCGGGGGCACGCTCTGTCTGATCGCGATGCTGGACTCTTCCTTGGCGCACAGGATCTGCTGGCAGATCTCCAGCAATTGCTGCTTGAGTTGCAAGTGGAGCGGTTTGTGACGCTGTCGGTAGCGCACGCCAGTTGGATAGCGGTGGCGTTGGCCGAGAACATGCCGCAGCAGATGCAGGGAATGGTGTTTCTCGATTGGATCATGACCCAGCCTGAGCCTGCATTTTTCGATTCCGTTCAGCAAATGCAGCGGCCTGAACACTGGCTGGCGGCGCGGGATGATTTATTCACATTCTGGCAGGGCGGTATTGAACACCCACAGGTAAAACAGCATTTGACCGTTGAAATGGCGCAGGAGGATTATCGCGTTTGGCAGGCCGCCGGCGTGGCGATTGAGCAAGCCTACTGGCAATACGGTTCGCCACTAAACCGGCTGGGGGAATTAACCTCACCGCCTGCTTGCCGGCATATTTACTCACTGGATCGTGGCGAAGACTATTTGCGGCAACAGCAGAGCTTTGCTGCCAACCATCCATTTTTCTCGGTCGTGCGGCTGGAGAATGCCCGTACTCACCTTGGTATTCTTGAGCAGCCAGCGGCAGTGTATCGGGCGGTAGCCGATTTCCTCGATGATTAATCCCTTTTCCGAGTAGGTTATAAAGCGGGGGCAGACCCGCTTTTCAGCGAGTTCTCACGCAATCGATAGCTTTCGATAATCGACCAGACAACAAAGTGGGTTTCAACCCTATTGAAAGCCTGTATAATGCGCGGTTCGATCCAAGTAAACGTATTGTTACCGTTGTGGCGCCTGGCGCCGCGGTGGTCATCCCCCCGACGCCTGTGAAGGCGACACTAGAGGTTGCTCAATGAGCGAAAAGTTACAGAAAGTTTTAGCGCGCGCCGGTCATGGCTCGCGTCGTGAAATCGAAACCATTATTGAAGCCGGGCGCGTCAGCGTCGACGGTAAAATTGCCAAACTGGGTGATCGCGTTGAAGTAACCCCTTCAATGAAAATCCGTCTGGATGGTCACGTCGTTTCGGTTAAAGAATCTGAAGAAGCGGTTTGCCGCGTGCTGGCTTATTACAAGCCGGAAGGCGAATTGTGTACTCGCAGCGACCCAGAAGGTCGCCCGACGGTCTTCGATCGCTTGCCCAAGCTGCGTGGTTCGCGCTGGGTAGCGGTAGGGCGCTTGGACGTCAATACCTCAGGCCTGCTGTTGTTCACCACCGACGGTGAACTGGCTAACCGCCTGATGCACCCAAGTCGTGAAGTTGAGCGTGAATATGCCGTGCGCGTATTTGGCCAGATTGACGACGAAAAAGTGAAGCAACTGAGCAAAGGCGTTCAACTGGAAGATGGCCCGGCGGCTTTCCGCACCATCACTTTCCAGGGTGGCGAAGGCATAAACCAGTGGTACAACGTAACCCTGACCGAAGGGCGTAACCGCGAGGTTCGTCGTCTGTGGGAAGCCGTTGGCGTTCAGGTTAGCCGCCTGATCCGTGTGCGTTACGGCGATATCGACCTGCCAAAAGGCATTCCTCGTGGCGGTTGGACCGAACTGGAATTGCCGGCGATCAACTACCTGCGCGAACTGGTTGACCTCAAGCCTGAAACCGTCAGCAAGATGCCTGTTGAGCGCGAGCGTCGCCGTGTGAAGGCTAACCAGATCCGTCGTGCCGTTAAGCGTCACACCCAGGTGGCTGGAAGCGGTCGCCGCAGTGCTGCGGGCAGCAAGCCGGGCAAACCAAGCAAACGCAGCTGATTATCACGCCGTAGCCCATTCGGGCTGCGGCGTTTTTCTTTTCGTTACCAGTCAATCCCCTGTTGTGCCTTGATACCCGCGTCAAACGCGTGCTTCACCGGCCGCATCTCGGTCACCGTATCCGCCAGCTCCAACAAATCACGATGGCAGCCACGCCCGGTGATGATCACCGTCTGGTGCGCAGGACGTTGTCGTAGCGCTTCCAGTAGCTCATCCAGTTCAAGGTAGCCGTAGCTGACCATATAGGTCAGTTCGTCCAGCAGCACCAGATCCAGGCTGCTGTCTGCCAGCATACGTTTGCCGTGTTGCCATACGGCCTGACAGGCGGCGGTATCGCTGGCCTTATCCTGTGTTTCCCAGGTAAAGCCGGTCGCCATCACCTGAAACTCGACGCCGTGCTGTTGCAGCAGATTTTTCTCACCGTTCGGCCATTCACCCTTGATGAACTGAATGACGCCAGCTTTCATCCCGTGGCCAACGGCCCGGGTCACGGTGCCAAACGCCGCAGTGGTTTTACCTTTACCGTTGCCGGTGAATACCAGCAGCAGCCCCCGCGCTTCCTGAGCAGCAGCAATGCGCGCATCCACCTGCTCTTTAAGGCGTTGTTGACGTTGTTGGTGGCGATCTTCAGCCATGATAAAGCCCCTTTTATTCGGCCGCGCCGGGTTTACGGTTAGGTTGAGCGTCGAAACTCATACCGGTTTTACGGCGGCTGTCATCCCCCATCAAATAGAGGTAAAGCGGCATGATGTCAGCCGGGGTTTTCAGCTTGCTTTTGTCTTCGTCAGGAAACGCAGATGCGCGCATTTGGGTGCGAGTTCCGCCCGGATTGATGCAATTTACCCGCAGATTGCGATTTTTGTATTCATCGGCCAGCACCTGCATCATGCCTTCGGTGGCGAATTTTGACACGGCGTAGGCGCCCCAGTTGGCACGCCCGGTGCGGCCAACGCTGGAACTGGTAAACACCAGCGATCCGGCGGGGGATTTCAACAGCAGAGGCAGCAGCGCCTGGGTGAGCATAAAGGTCGCATTGACGTTCACTTGCATCACCTCGTTCCACATCGTCATTGACAGCTCGGCCATCGGGGCGATGTCACCCAGCAGGCCGGCATTGTGCAACACGCCGTCGAGACGCGGGACGCGGGTTGCCAGCTCATTCGCCACCTGTTGGCACTGCTCTTGCGTAGTATGCAGCAGGTCCAGCGTGATGGTGTAAGTGGGGGTGTCACTGAGTTTGGCGATTTCGGCCTGTACCGCCTTTAGTTTGCTTTCGGTACGGCCCAGCAACACCAATTGCGCGCCAAATTTGGCATAAGTGAGGGCGGCTTCGCGGCCGATGCCGTCACCGGCGCCGGTGACCAGAATAATACGTTGTTGCAACAGATCCTGCTTGGGTTGGTAATGCACAATAATTCCTCGCGCCTTGGTGGCTGGTCTCCCGCTTGCATCGGGGAGGGGGTGGATTGAGGGGCCATGACAGGAGCAAAGGCTCGACCGCATGCGGGCCCGCAGCGAATTTGGATCATCATCTTGATGAATAATCCGTGTTATATGCCTTAAATGGATCGTATTTTCAATGATTAGGCGGCAGAAACGGCATTCTTTTGTAACAAAAATGGCAGGGGGCTGGCTTGGTTAAGCCAAAACCCGCCCACATAGTAAAGAGGCCGCACAAGGAATTTTTATTTAGTCGCGACAGCCACCGCTTCGGTTGGCTAGAATGAATGAGATAGTACTAACAACCTGTTAATAAAGGCGGAATCTGTGGAGTTTATATCTGTTTACGGCCTGTTTCTGGCCAAAGTCGCGACGGTTGTGATTGCCATCGCCGCGCTGGCG
Source organism: Serratia sp. Ser99 (assembly GCF_024519545.1). NCBI lineage: Bacteria > Pseudomonadati > Pseudomonadota > Gammaproteobacteria > Enterobacterales > Yersiniaceae > Serratia > Serratia sp. Ser99. The sequence continues at coordinate 61,121 of NZ_JALJRT010000002.1, forward strand.
TTGCTGGCGGTCAGCCTTGGGCAACGCAAAGCCCGACACAAAGGGGAACTGCAGCTTACCGACCTCGGAGAACAATACCGGGACATGCAGCGCGATATGCGTTTGGCGCGGATGGGCGAGGCGGAACAAAAGGCCTGGAGCAAGCAGTTTAAAAAGCAGACCAAAGCCGACGATAAACTGAAGAAGCAGCGTGCCAAAGCCGGGGCGGTGGAAGCCACCAAACCTTGTCTTTACGTGCTGGATTTCAAAGGCAGCATGGATGCCCATGAAGTGACTTCACTGCGCGAGGAAGTTTCCGCGGTGCTGGCCGTGGCGACGCCGCAAGATGAAGTTCTGCTGCGGTTGGAAAGCCCGGGCGGGGTGGTTCATGGCTACGGGCTGGCTTCATCGCAGTTGGCCCGTTTGCGTGCCGGCGGCATTCGCCTGACGGTCGCGGTAGACAAAGTCGCCGCCAGCGGCGGTTACATGATGGCCTGCGTGGCGGATCGCATTGTGGCCGCGCCCTTTGCCATCATTGGTTCGATCGGCGTCGTGGCGCAAATCCCGAACTTCCACCGCTTGCTGAAAAAGAATGATATTGATGTGGAGTTGCACACCGCCGGCGAGTTCAAACGCACATTGACGCTGTTTGGTGAAAACACCGAGCAGGGGCGTGAGAAGTTCCGTGAAGATCTGAATGAAACCCACGAACTGTTTAAAGAGTTTGTGCATCAGCAGCGCCCATCGCTGGATATCGACAGCGTGGCGACCGGTGAACACTGGTTCGGGACCCAGGCGAAAGAAAAAGGGTTGGTTGATGCAATTGGCACCAGTGACGATCTGCTGATTGCTGAAATGGAAAATCACGAGGTGGTGGGGGTGCGCTATGCACGTCGTAAACGCCTGATGGATCGTTTTACCGGCAGCGCGGCCGAAAGTGTCGATCGTCTGCTGTTACGTTGGTGGCAGCGCGGGGAAAAACCGCTGCTTTAAGCGTAGCGATTAAATAGCAGGGGGGCTGAACCCCCCTTTTTTTTATGCTTAATCGACCAAATGGTATTTCTCAGAAAACACGTGAGCCAGGTGTTTAAACATATTAAATACTGCGGTAGTTTTTGCCGTTGGCAATCCATCAGGATCTAAAAAGAATTCTCCGCGAAAAACTAAAACGCTGCCTTTTTGTTCAACATCGGTAGCAACCATGCCATGCAGATAATCATCGTGCTGGCGAATCAGGTTATTTGCTTCTTGCAGTAAGGTTTCACGATCAATGGGTAAGGTATTAGCGCGCATTTATTACACTCCAAACATAAATTCTGCTCATATTCTAACGTCAGTTCGCATTTATCCGCAAACAGACTAAGGTTTATTTGCCGTCTGGATGGCTAGCGGTATCTGCCGATTGGCGAAATCTGCCTTTCCGTGCTAATTAGGTTGCGTGACGCTTTTTATCAGGTACAGTGTGGGATTTTGCGGCGTCGGGTGGAAGGTTTTGTTTACGCCATAAATGAGTCTCACACAGCCATACTTCTGGGGCATGGGTGAATAGCAGGCAGGATCAACAACTTGCGTTCAGGTTGAGCAGTTAAGCAGCCAACAGAAAAAAACATGTTGATCTCTTGCCAGACTGCCGCAATATAAAAAAGAGATATGAATCGCTGCGGCACGGCGAGATAAAAGACTTCTTTTTAGAAGAAATAAAATTAGGTAAAGGTAAATATGGGTAAAGCTCTCGTAATAGTTGAGTCCCCGGCAAAAGCCAAAACTATTAATAAATACTTAGGTAATGACTACGTGGTGAAGTCCAGCGTCGGTCATATCCGTGATTTGCCGACCAGTGGCTCAGCCAGCAAAAAGAGCGCTGACTCAACCGAAAACAAAGCCAAGAAGAAAGTTAAAAAAGATGAGAAGACGGCGCTGGTAAATCGGATGGGCGTCGATCCTTACCATGGCTGGGAAGCGCAATATGAAATTCTGCCGGGTAAAGAAAAAGTTGTCGCCGAGTTAAAGTCGTTAGCGGAAAACGCTGACCACATTTATCTCGCAACCGACCTTGACCGCGAAGGGGAAGCCATTGCCTGGCACCTGCGGGAAGTGATTGGGGGTGACGACAAACGCTTTAGCCGCGTGGTGTTTAACGAAATTACCAAGAACGCGATCCAAAATGCGTTCAAACAGCCGGGTGAGCTGAATATCGATCGTGTTAACGCACAGCAGGCGCGTCGTTTTATGGACCGCGTTGTGGGTTACATGGTTTCGCCACTGCTGTGGAAGAAAATTGCCCGTGGCCTGTCGGCTGGGCGTGTGCAATCCGTTGCGGTACGGCTGGTGGTAGAGCGTGAACGCGATATCAAAGCCTTCGTGCCGGAAGAATATTGGGAATTGCACGCCGATTTGTTAGCGAAGGGCGATACCGCGCTGCAAATGGAAGTTACGCATGCCCACGACAAACCTTTCAAGCCGGTTAACCGCGAGCAGACTCACGCCGCGCTTAAACTGCTGGAAAAAGCCCGCTATACGGTACTGGATCGCGAAGACAAACCGACCAGTAGCAAGCCGGGTGCGCCTTACATTACTTCTACGTTGCAGCAGGCAGCCAGTACCCGTCTGAGCTTTGGCGTGAAGAAAACCATGATGATGGCCCAGCGCCTGTATGAAGCCGGTCACATTACCTATATGCGTACCGACTCCACCAACCTGAGCCAGGATGCGCTCAACATGGTGCGTGGTTACATCGGCGAAAACTTCGGTGATAAGTACCTGCCGAAAGCGCCGAACCAGTACAGCAGCAAAGAAAACTCGCAGGAAGCGCATGAAGCTATCCGACCTTCGGATGTGAACGTGCTGGCCGAACAGTTGAAAGACATGGAAGCGGATGCGCAGAAACTGTATCAGCTGATTTGGCGCCAGTTCGTCGCCTGCCAGATGACGCCGGCGCAGTACGACTCCACCACGCTGTCGGTTAAAGCCGCTGATTACCTGTTGCGCGCCAAAGGCCGTACGCTGCGTTTCGATGGCTGGACCAAAGTGATGCCTGCGCTGCGCAAGGGCGATGAAGACCGCACCTTGCCGTATGTAGAAGTGGGCAGCGAGCTGGAACTGCAAAAGCTGATCCCAAGCCAGCACTTTACCAAACCGCCTGCACGTTACAGTGAAGCCTCGTTGGTCAAAGAGCTGGAAAAACGCGGTATCGGCCGCCCATCTACCTACGCTTCGATTATCTCAACCATTCAGGATCGTGGCTATGTGCGGGTCGAAAGCCGCCGTTTCTACGCCGAAAAAATGGGCGAGATCGTTACTGACCGTCTGGAAGAAAACTTCCGCGAGCTGATGAACTATGACTTCACCGCCCGCATGGAAGATGGTCTGGACCAGGTAGCGAACAACCACGCCGAGTGGAAAGCGGTGCTGGATGAATTCTTTGCCGAATTCAGCGAACAGCTGGAAACGGCGGAAAAAGATCCTGAAGAAGGCGGTATGCGCCCGAATCAGATGGTGATGACCAGCATTGACTGCCCGACCTGCGGTCGCAAGATGGGCATTCGTACCGCCAGCACCGGCGTCTTCCTTGGCTGTTCCGGCTATGCGCTGACGCCGAAAGAACGCTGCAAAACCACCATTAACCTGGTGCCGGAAACGGAAGTGCTGAACGTTCTCGAAGGGGATGATGCGGAAACCAACGCATTGCGTGCACGCCGTCGTTGCCAGAAATGCGGCACGGCGATGGACAGCTACCTGATCGATAACCAGCGCAAGCTGCACGTGTGCGGTAATAACCCAGCGTGTGACGGCTACGAGATCGAAGAGGGCGAATTCCGCCTGAAAGGCTATGACGGCCCGGTGGTTGAGTGCGATAAATGTGGTTCCGAAATGCACCTGAAAATGGGGCGCTTCGGCAAGTACATGGGATGCACCAACGAGAACTGTAAAAACACCCGCAAGATCCTGCGTAACGGTGATGTTGCACCGCCGAAGGAAGATCCGGTTCCATTGCCGGAACTGCCGTGCGAAAAGTCGGATGCTTACTTTGTTCTGCGTGACGGCGCAGCCGGGGTGTTCCTGGCGGCCAATACCTTCCCTAAATCGCGCGAAACCCGTGCGCCATTGGTGGAAGAACTGGCTCGCTTCAAGGATCGCCTGCCTGAAAAGCTGCGTTATCTGGCAGATGCGCCGGTAACGGATGCGGAAGGCAACAAAACCATGGTGCGTTTCAGCCGTAAAACCAAACAGCAGTATGTCTCTTCGGAGAAAGACGGCAAAGCCACCGGCTGGTCCGCTTTCTACATCGATGGCAAATGGGTTGAAGGCAAAAAGTAAATTTGCAGCCTGAATGCAACATAAAAAAACCAGCCCCCGTGGCTGGTTTTTTATTGGCTAAAGCTGGCGAACAGATCTATTCTTTGCTCCTTTTTCCATCCTGGCCCCCGGGTTTCACGTTGATCGCAATGCAAAATAATCGTTACCATAGTGTGACGCGGATCTATACTTGAAGCTGTAGCGTGATATAGTGGTTATATAAAAAGTTTTTTTATGATTAAAGCTTATTAGCAACGGCGGTTTCTTCAGCCTCTGAGTGAAACACTGTGTTCATGGCTTATTCGTTTTCAGCATACCGGGGCGACACCGATATACCTGGCTGCGGCTCAACGCAGTGTTTAACCTAGGATGGTATAAGATATGAAATTGCAGCAGCTTCGTTACATCGTGGAAGTGGTTAACCACAACCTGAATGTCTCCTCGACGGCAGAAGGGCTTTACACCTCGCAGCCCGGCATCAGTAAGCAGGTACGGATGCTGGAAGATGAGCTGGGTATCCAGATTTTCGCCCGCAGTGGCAAGCACCTGACTCAGGTCACGCCGGCAGGATTGGAAATCATCCGTATTGCGCGTGAAGTTTTGTCCAAAGTGGATGCTATCAAAGCCGTCGCCGGCGAGCATACCTACCCGGACAAAGGCTCGTTGTACGTAGCGACCACCCACACCCAGGCGCGCTACGCGCTGCCTAACGTCATTAAAGGCTTTATTGAGCGCTATCCGCGAGTCTCTCTGCACATGCATCAGGGATCGCCGACGCAAATTGCGGAAGCCGTCTCTAAAGGCACGGCAGATTTCGCCATTGCCACTGAAGCGCTGCACCTCTACGACGATTTAATCATGCTGCCGTGCTATCACTGGAACCGCGCGGTAGTGGTGAAGCCCGATCATCCTTTAGCCGGTAAAAGCCACATTACCATCGAAGAACTGGCGGCTTATCCTATCGTGACCTATACCTTCGGCTTCACCGGCCGCTCTGAGTTGGATACGGCATTCAACCGTGCCGGACTGACACCGCGCATCGTATTTACGGCTACCGATGCCGACGTGATTAAAACATACGTGCGTCTGGGCCTTGGGGTGGGTGTGATCGCCAGCATGGCGGTGGACCCGATACAAGATCCGGATCTGGTGACGGTGGATGCTCGTGATATCTTCACCTACAGCACCACCAAAATCGGCTTCCGTCGCAGTACCTTCCTGCGCAGCTATATGTACGATTTTATCCAGCGTTTTGCGCCACACCTGACGCGTGACGTGGTCGACAACGCGGTTGCACTGCGTTCCAACGAAGAAATCGAAGCGATGTTCAAGGACATCAAGCTGCCGGAAAAATAAGCCGGTAATCTAACGACTAGTAAAAAGATTTATTCAGCAGGAGAGGCACGTTCTCTCCTGCTTTCACCTCTTACTGACTTCCTTCATTCAGGCTTTAGTTCCTCTGTTAACCGCCTTTTGCCAGTTTACGCTGTACTGAAAGCAGGGTGCGCCGTCGAATCCACCCGCTGGCGGGACGGATCATCGCCCAATAGCCGGCAAGCCGCGCTTTAACCTGCGATGTCGGGCACCAGATAAAGGTTTCGGTACGCAGCATAGCGAGCCCGGAAGCCTCCGGGATAACCTTAAAACGCAGCACCAGTTTTGCGGCTTTCTGGTCGTTAAATTGGTGAAAATCCTCTGCAGTTGCCAGTTTATTGACGCCCAACATAGGCCGCCAAAAACGCCCGGCCAGCCCCAGCGAGACTTCATGGCTGTCCTGATGGAGCAGGGTAAAGGTGTCGAAGCCAAAGGCCGCTGGCGGCGTAGTAAGCTCGGTTTTGAAGAGCCGTTGGCGCACCGTGCCCGGCAGTTGGCGTAGCATCAGCAGCCTGCGGATGATCGGGTCTTCCGCCATATCCAGTGATAACACCGCTTGAATAATGGCTTCGGGTGCAGCATCAATAGCCTCTGACTGATGTCTTTCGTAAAAACTGAACGCGGGAAGATAAGCCGAAGCATCTTGCCAGCCACGACACTGCCGTTCACTGACGAACCCCAAAAATGCCACTGCGCGCTCCTTAAGCTCAAGTTGTTAGCCATCCGTCGCCGCGCCAACGGAGGTCGGGACGCGGGGGCATTGTCGAACGATACTATACTGGCATTGCGCGCTATGTTCCCACTAGTGTGATGATGAAACCTTTGCTTTTGCACTGCCATCGACGCATGTCCGACCAGTTAGCTGCCATTCTTAGACTAATCCGCAGACCTAACAAGCACTTACCTTCATTGATTGTTATTGCCTATCGTTATGATCAAAACGTGTTGTTATCAAAACGTTACGTCATCTTTGTGTTATCTTTAAATAAGACCTCAGTGATTACCCTGTTTTAGACATAATAAGAAATGGAGGAGCTATGTCGTCCGATCTTCGTGAAACGAGTATGGATAAGCTGGTGGCACTCAATACTGAGTACGGCTATTACAGCCTGCCATTGGCGGCAAAACAGTTGGGCAACATCGACCGACTGCCAAAATCAATGAAAGTACTGTTGGAAAACTTGCTGCGCCATGTGGATGGCGACACCGTGCAGGTTGACGATCTGAAAGCTATTGTTGGCTGGTTGCAAACGGGCCATGCCGATCGTGAGATTGCCTACCGTCCGGCCCGCGTGCTGATGCAGGATTTTACCGGTGTGCCAGCGGTCGTAGATTTGGCTGCGATGCGTGAAGCGGTGCAGCGGTTAGGCGGGAACGTTGACCAGGTCAACCCGCTGTCACCGGTCGATTTGGTGATTGACCACTCGGTCACCGTTGATGAGTTCGGCGATGACGACGCTTTTGAAGAAAACGTGCGCATTGAAATGGAGCGCAACCACGAGCGTTACACCTTCCTGCGTTGGGGGCAAAAAGCTTTTAACCGCTTCCGCGTTGTGCCGCCGGGCACCGGTATCTGCCACCAGGTCAACCTGGAGTATCTCGGCCAAACCGTATGGCATACGGACGAGAGCGGGCAGCGTATCGCTTACCCGGATACCCTGGTCGGTACCGATTCTCACACCACCATGATCAACGGTCTGGGCATTCTGGGCTGGGGTGTGGGCGGTATTGAAGCCGAAGCGGCGATGTTGGGTCAACCGGTGTCTATGCTGATCCCTGACGTGGTGGGCTTTAAACTGACCGGTAAGCTGAGCGAAGGCATTACCGCCACCGATCTGGTGTTGACCGTGACCCAAATGCTGCGCAAACACGGCGTGGTGGGGAAATTTGTCGAGTTTTATGGTGACGGCCTGGCAGACCTACCGTTGGCCGACCGGGCAACCATTGCCAACATGTCGCCAGAGTTTGGCGCGACCTGCGGCTTCTTCCCGGTGGACGAAGTGACGCTGGGTTACATGAAGCTCAGTGGCCGTAGCGACGAGCAAATCGCACTGGTAGAAGCCTATGCCAAAGCGCAAGGCATGTGGCGTAACCCGGGCGATGAACCGGTCTTTACCAGCACGCTGGCGTTGGATATGTCGACGGTGGTCGCCAGCCTGGCAGGGCCGAAGCGCCCTCAGGATCGCGTCGCGCTGCCGGACGTGCCTAAGGCGTTCAACGCCGCGACCGAGCTCGAGATCGGCAATCAGCATCGCAAGTCCGAATTCAAAACCTTCACTTTGAACCAACAGCAGCATGAGCTGCATAACGGCGCGGTGGTTATCGCGGCCATTACTTCTTGCACCAATACCTCGAACCCCAGCGTAATGATGGCAGCCGGCCTATTGGCGAAGAACGCGGTTAACAAAGGTTTGCGAACCAAGCCTTGGGTGAAAACCTCGTTGGCACCGGGGTCCAAAGTGGTGACTGACTATTTTGACAGCGCCAAACTGACCGCCTACCTGGAGGAACTCGGTTTTAATCTGGTCGGTTACGGCTGTACCACCTGTATCGGTAACTCCGGGCCATTGCCTGATCCGATTGAGCAGGCGATTAAAGAGGGTGATTTGACCGTAGGGGCGGTGCTATCCGGCAACCGTAACTTTGAAGGCCGTATCCATCCGCTGGTCAAAACCAACTGGTTGGCTTCACCGCCGCTGGTGGTCGCTTATGCGCTGGCCGGCAGCATGAAGATTGATCTGACCAAAGAGCCTCTGGGCGAAGGTCACGACGGGCAGCCGGTCTATCTGAAGGATATCTGGCCGAGCAGCAAAGATATTGCCCAGGCGGTGGAAGAAGTTCGCACTGAGATGTTCCATAAGGAATACGGCGCGGTATTTGACGGTGACGCCAACTGGCAGTCGATTCAGGTTACCGGCTCGGCCACTTATCAATGGCAGGCGGATTCCACCTATATCCGTCATCCGCCATTCTTCAGCACCATGAAGGTGAAGCCGGACCCGGTACGGGACATCAAAGATGCGCGTATTCTGGCGATCCTGGCCGACTCGGTGACCACCGACCATATCTCTCCAGCGGGGAATATCAAGCGTGACAGTCCAGCGGGACGTTATCTGAGCGATCATGGTGTTGCGGCGCAGGACTTTAACTCCTACGGCTCTCGCCGTGGTAACCATGAAGTGATGATGCGCGGCACCTTTGCCAATATCCGTATTCGTAACGAAATGGTGCCGGGTGTTGAGGGGGGCTACACGCGCCATATTCCGTCGCAGAATCAGCTGTCGATCTATGACGCCGCCATGCAGTATCAACAAGAAGGCGTGCCGTTGGCGGTGATTGCCGGTAAAGAATACGGTTCAGGCTCCAGCCGTGACTGGGCGGCGAAGGGGCCGCGGTTGCTGGGTGTTCGGGTGGTGATTGCCGAGTCCTTTGAGCGTATTCACCGTTCTAACCTGATTGGGATGGGCATTCTGCCGCTGGAATTCCCGGCAGGCGTGACGCGCAAAACGCTGGGGTTGAGCGGTGACGAGCAGATCAGCGTCAGTGGGCTGCAAACGCTGCAGCCGGGGCAGACGGTGCCGGTACATATCATCTATGCCGACGGGCGCAAGGAAGTGGTGAATACCCGTTGTCGTATCGATACTGGCAACGAGCTCACTTACTATGAAAACGACGGTATCCTGCACTATGTGATCAGGAAAATGCTGTAATAAAAAAGGGCGCCTTATTCGGCGCCCTGATTTTTTCCCGCAGGGAAATTACTTCTGGTCCAGCAAATGGCCCATTTTGGCTGCCTTGGTGGCCAGGTAACGCTCGTTTTTCGGGTTGCGGCCAACGATCAGCGGCACGCGCTCGGTGATGTTGATGCCGGCTTCCGTCAGGATCTCAACCTTTTTCGGGTTGTTGGTCAGCAAGCGTACCGCATCCACGCCCAACAGCTTGAACATGTCGGCGCACAGGGTGAAGTCGCGCTCATCGGCGGCAAAGCCCAACTGATGATTGGCCTCTACCGTATCCGCGCCTTTGTCCTGCAATGCATAAGCGCGGATTTTATTCAGCAAACCGATATTGCGACCTTCCTGACGATGGTAGAGCAGGATACCGCGACCTTCCTCTGCGATATGCTCCAGCGCAGCTTCCAACTGAAAACCGCAGTCGCAGCGCAGGCTGAATAATGCATCACCGGTCAGACACTCAGAATGTACGCGTGAGAGTACCGGCGTCGCGCCAGAAATATCACCGAACACCAGCGCCAAATGGTCGTGTCCGGTAGCCAGTTCTTCGAATCCTACCATCAGGAAATCGCCCCAAGGTGTTGGCAATTTGGCCTCTGCCACCCGTTTAAGCTGCATGTTGCTCTCCACAAATACATCCGATTCAATCATGGTTGCGCATCCTACTTCCGGTACGGTGAACTGACCAGTATTAAAATGCGCAACGACGATCGGCATTTCGTTAATTATCGGCTATTTTGCCATAACTTCTTGCCCTGCGGTGCTCAGCAAACCAGCATCCGGCGTTTTCAGCCAACTATTATTGCGATAGGTTTTTTATCTGTTTAATTTTTAGAGTGTTATCGATATTACAAGATTGTTACACTGCAAATTGGCTTAAGCAAAGGACGATAGGAATGTTTGAGATAGCAAAACGCACGGCGGCAGGTGCCATAGTTCTGCTGCTGATGCCTTTGGCGGTGTGGCTTTCCGGCTGGCAATGGCAACCGGGGGGCGACGGACGCCTTCTGAAAGGTCTGTACTGGCTGACCGAAACGGTCACTTCCCCCTGGGGCATTATCACCAATATCATTCTTTGCGCCTGGTTCCTGTGGTGCCTGCGTTTTCGCATCAAGCCGGCCATTGGCCTGCTGGTGCTGCTCAGCGCGTCGATAATGATTGGCCAGGGCGTGAAGTCCTTTATCAAGGACCGGGTACAAGAGCCACGGCCTTTCGTGCTGTGGCTGGAATCAGCCCATCAGATTGATGAAAAGTACTTTTACTCACTCAAGCGCAAAGAGCGGGGGGCGTTGGTCAAAGAGCAACTGCAGGACCAACCGCTGGTGCCTGTATGGTTGCGCGAACATTGGCAGTTTGAGACCGGTTTTGCGTTTCCTTCGGGCCATACCATGTTTGCCGCCAGTTGGGCGCTGCTGGGCGTGGGGTTGCTGTGGCCGCGTAGGCACTACAAGACCGTGGCGATACTGATGGTTTGGGCAGTAGGGGTGATGGGGAGCCGTTTGTTGCTGGGGATGCATTGGCCACGTGATCTGGCGGTGGCGACCTTGATTAGCTGGTTGCTGGTCACCCTGGCCTGTTGGCTGGTGCAACGCTGGTTCGGGCCGTTGACGCCACCACCGCAAGAGCAACAGGAAATCGCAGAAAGAACTCTGTCTGACAAAAACTAGGTGACCATGTCACTTTTGCGGCGTCAGGATGGCGCCGTATTAACCACTTACATAGCACTTCATTGCAATTCGCATTAACGCCCCCATATCTTTATTAATCCATTATTTTGAGAAGCTTTCTCATTAATTTGTTCGGGAGTGCCGTTTACTGTCGAATATGCCAGCATATATGGTTTTATCGTGCCGCAGGGTTTCCCTGCTACGACGGGAAATGCTAACTTATTAGTTAGGGACGCCACGTATTGGCATAGTTCATCCGATTAACTCGGCATCGCGGGAAAGAATGTGAAATATTTGCTGATTTTTTTGTTGGTTCTGGTGATCTTCGTGATTTCTGTCACGTTGGGCGCGCATAACGATCAGGTGGTGAGTTTTAACTATCTGGTTGCGCAGGGCGACTATCGCGTATCGACTCTGTTGGCGGCGTTGTTTGGCGCCGGTTTTGTTCTCGGTTGGGTCATTTGCGGCCTGTTTTATCTGCGTACCCGCATTGCGCTGGGGCGTGCCGAACGCAAAATCAAAAGGCTGGAACTGCAGCTTGAACAACCTGCTGAGCCGGCAGCTCAGTCCGTTGTCAGCAAGGAATAATCTTCTATGTTAGAGCTGCTGTTTCTGTTGCTGCCCGTGGCTGCCGCGTACGGATGGTACATGGGGCGCAGAAGTGCTCAACAGGATAAACAACAGGAAGCCAACCGTCTGTCGCGCGAGTACGTGGCCGGGGTTAACTTCCTGCTCTCCAACCAGCAGGATAAAGCGGTCGATCTGTTCCTTGATATGTTGAAAGAGGACAGCAACACCGTTGAAGCCCACCTGACGCTGGGTAACCTGTTCCGTTCGCGTGGTGAAGTCGACCGCGCTATACGCATCCACCAGGCGCTGATGGAAAGCGCTTCCCTGACCTTCGAACAACGTTTGCTGGCCGTGCAACAGCTGGGCCGCGACTACATGGCCGCTGGCATGTACGATCGTGCCGAAGACATGTTTGGCCAACTGGTTGGCGAAGAGGATTTCCGTCTTTCTGCGCTACAGCAGCTGTTGGCTATCCATCAGGCCACCAGCGACTGGTTGAAAGCCATCGACGTGGCGGAAAAACTGGTCAAATTAGGCAAAGACAAACAGCGCGTCGAGATCGCACATTTCTATTGCGAACTGGCCTTGCAGGCGATGGGCAGCGACGATCTCGATAAAGCGATGGGATTGTTGAAACGCGCGGCTTCCGCCGACAATCAGTGTGCGCGTGTATCTATCATGGTGGGACGTATTTATATGGCCCAGGGTGAGTACGCCAAGGCGGTTGAGTCGCTACAGCGCGTGCTGAATCAGGATAAAGAACTGGTGAGCGAAACCCTCCCGATGCTGCAAGAGTGTTACCAGCATCTGGAACAGCAGCAGGGTTGGGCGGACTTTCTCAAGCGCTGCGTGGAAGAGAATACCGGCGCTACTGCAGAACTGATGCTGGCGGAAATAATTGAGCAGCATGAAGGGCGTGACGTGGTGCAGGTGTATATCAACCGGCAGCTACAGCGCCACCCGACCATGCGAGTATTTTACCGCCTGATGGATTATCACCTGGCGGATGCGGAAGATGGTCGTGCCAAAGAGAGTCTGTTACTGCTGCGCGATATGGTCGGCGAGCAAATTCGTACCAAACCGCGCTACCGCTGTCATAAATGCGGTTTTACCGCTCACTCGCTGTATTGGCATTGCCCGTCATGTCGGGCCTGGTCATCGGTTAAGCCGATCCGCGGGTTGGACGGACAATAGCGACAATAAAAAACGGGGCCTAATCAGGCCCCGTTTTCTTATGATCACTAAACCGACTTATTTTTTCTTGCCGGTCTTCGCGCTACCTTTCAACAGCTGACGCAGCTTCTTCAACTCTTTCTGATTCAGCGGTTGCTCAACTTCTTCTTCAATCCCCTGATTATCGATTTCGCCATGATGCAACTCGGCTGCTTTTTTAGCCGGTTTTTCCGCTTTGGTCGGAAGATCGAAGCTGCTTTCTAGACGCTGGCAAACCTCGGCACTCAGAGAGAGTTGATTATCGGCAGCAATGGCACGAATTTTTTCTTTGAGTTCCAGAGGAATTTTAATGGTTAATGTAGATATCTCGCTCATTTTGAAGCCTTTCTGCGGGAGGATTGCCTTCAAGCTAAGCCACTATGGGGAGAGAGTCTAGTGTGTAATAAAAATTTAATATTTTTGTAACATTGCAGTGCGGGAATAGCGAACGATCTGGCGGGGGAAATAAAGTAAAGCCCGGCGTGCCGGGCCCTATACCTAATAGCTTATTTGTAGATAACTGCGGTACCACTCAGCATGTTGTTACCACCGGCAGAAATGATGCGGTAGCTGCTGGCGCCTTGGGCGTCGGCTTTAGCGGCCAGTTTGGCTTCCAGGCCACTCAGGGTAGTGGCATGACCGGCGGAAACGACGCCTGAAGCGGTCAGGCTGCTGGCCTGTTGCTGATCCACCGGTTCAGCGGCGAAGGTAGCGAAAGAGGTCATGGCGATAACGGCTGCTGCTGCAAAATATTTGATGCTTTTCATGAGAGACTCCAGTCTGTTTGTTTAGGTTGGAAGGCGTATGCTTCCGATGTGTTGAATAATAAAGCATCCGTAGGGATTTAAAATCTGATAATGCTGAGTATGTTGTTCAAATTATTTGATTTATAATTTACGCATCTTTACGGCGGTTTACGCAGGCTGGGTTAAGGGCGGTCAGGGGTTATTGACGCTTGATGACGTACGAGGGGATAACATTACTTAAGCGCAGAGCGCGCTGCGGCTGGGATTTCTGTCGGCCGGCATGTAGAATGCGGCGGTCAGTTTGGCGGGTTATTACCTATTTATGTCCATTTTACAGAAGGTAGAAGAAATGAAGTCTGAAAATAACATCAATAACAATGACTTAAAATCATCTCCGATCATCGTTGCGCTGGATTACGCAGATATTGGCGCGGCACTGGCATTTGCCGATCGTATTGATCCGCAGGACTGCCGGTTAAAAGTGGGCAAGGAAATGTTCACCCTGTTTGGGCCGCAACTGGTGCGCGATTTACACTCGCGTGGTTTCGACGTGTTCCTGGATTTGAAATTCCATGACATTCCCAACACCACCGCCCGTGCCGTTGCTGCGGCGGCCGAGTTGGGTGTATGGATGGTGAACGTGCATGCCAGCGGTGGTGCACGCATGATGACCGCAGCGAAAGAAGCATTGCTACCCTATGGCGCTCAGGCCCCGTTGCTGATCGCCGTCACCGTGCTGACCAGCATGGAAGCAGAAGATCTGCGTGGCATCGGTATCGAGCTTTCTCCGGCCGAGCATGCAGAGCGCTTGGCACGTCTGACCCGCGATTGTGGGTTGGATGGCGTAGTTTGTTCAGCGCACGAAGCCGAGCGTCTCAAAACTGCCTGTGGTCAACAATTCCAATTGGTGACGCCGGGTATCCGTCCTGAAGGCAGCGACGCCGGCGATCAGCGACGCATCATGACGCCGGTACAGGCGCAAGCGGCTGGCGTTGATTATATGGTGATTGGGCGCCCGATCACCCAATCCGCCGATCCCGCTGCTACGCTAAGTGCGATCCGCGCTTCTCTGGCTTAAGGAGACGACAATGAACAACGATAACAGCCGGCTGGTGTATTCCACCGATAGCGGGCGTATCAAGCAGGAAGACGTCAAACCGCCGCGTGAAAAGGGCGACGGTATCGTGCGTATTCAGCGCCAGACCAGCGGGCGCAAGGGAAAGGGCGTTTGCCTGATCACCGGCGTTGAGCTGGATGATGCCGCATTGGACAAGCTGGCGGCAGAGCTCAAGAAAAAATGCGGCTGCGGCGGTTCGGTGAAAGAGGGCGTGATCGAGATCCAGGGCGATAAGCGGGATCTGCTTAAACAGCTGTTGGAAGCCAAAGGGATGAAGGTCAAGCTGGCGGGTGGCTAATCGAATCGCCTGAGCGAATGGCCATGCCGCGGTGCAATACTGCGGCATGGCTGGGATACTGCTGCCGGGCGTTAACCCGTTGATGGCAACCCGCCATCGATGAAAGGTAAAACAGACCTGAAATAATCTTTATTATGCGTAATACGTCAAAGCGATATCGCTTTTGCCAGCCTGTCGGCAGAGGTATCTGAATACTGGCCGAACAGGTTATTTACCTACCTGATGACCAATGATGCCCCCCACCGCAGCCCCGCCGAGCGTACCCAGTGCGCTACCATCGGTCAGCACCGCGCCGCCTACGGCCCCCGCACCGGCACCAATGGCGGTGTTACGGTCACGTTTGGACATGTTTGAACAAGCGCTGAGTGAAAACGCCAGAGTAAGCGCCAGAGCGGCGGTGGCAAAACGTTTATTGATAATCATCATAATGACTTCTCCTTAGCATTGGCTATCTGGGAGTGCCTATTAAGTATAGGCATGAACCCGAATTTCGGCCTGCTAGTGGCTCCCAGTAAGTATCGCTATAAAAAATGGCATTTTTTGTTAAAGGCAGAATAATTGAAACACCCAGAGCGCTCCCTCCGCCAATATTCACTATAAGCTTCTGCTGAACGATAAACAGGTAAATAGTCTTAAAGTCCATTGCGCGCTATTTAATCCCCAACGCGCAAATTGCCGTTTCCAGCAGAAGACTACGCGGTCTTTAGCGATTTACGCCATACCGCCCCCAAGCCTGCCTGCCGACAATATTCCCAACAGGGTTAACCGGGAAAGAAACATGCTTAACGATCTCAAGCAGCAGGTATTGGAGGCCAATCTGGCGCTGCCACGCCATCATCTGGTGACCTTCACCTGGGGGAATGTCAGCGCTGTCGATCGGCGTGAGGGATTGATGGTGATCAAACCCTCGGGGGTGGAATACGGGGTGATGACCCGTGACGATATGGTGGTGCTGGAACTGGAAAGCGGCAAGGTGGTGGAGGGGGACAAAAAGCCCTCTTCAGACAGCGATACCCACCGCGTGCTGTACCTGGAATTTGGCGATGCCGGGGGCATAGTGCACACCCATTCGCGGCATGCCACCATTTGGGCGCAGGCCGGGTTGGATATTCCGGCCTGGGGCACAACGCACGCCGACTATTTCTACGGCGACATTCCCTGTACCCGACGGATGCAGGATGAGGAAATTAATGGCCGCTATGAATGGGAGACCGGCAGAGTGATTGTCGAAACCTTTGGCCAGCGCCGGTTAAATCCGGCGGCGGTGCCGGGCGTGCTGGTGCATTCTCATGGCCCCTTTACCTGGGGGGAAAACGCAGAAACCGCGGTTCATAATGCGGTAGTGTTGGAAGAAATTGCCTATATGGGGATTTTTTCGCGCCAATTGTCGCCGGGCCTGGCGAATATGCAGCAAACCCTGCTGGACAAACATTACCTGCGCAAGCACGGTAAAAACGCCTACTACGGCCAGTGAGCATCAGGAGGTCCGCCTGTCGGCGGCTCTCCCGTTGTTTCGTCTGAAGGCTAGTCGTTCACCATATCCAACTGTATTCCCTGGCGCTTCAACAGGTGTTGATACTCCAACGACAGCCGCGAATCGGTGATTACCCTCTGAACCTTGCCCTGCTGGGCCAGCGGATTAGGCTGAATTTGACCGAATTTTGACGAGTCGGTCAGGACAATATTTTCTACGCCCTTCGCCAGCACGGCGTTGACCACATCGGCGCGCATCATATCGCGGCCGGTGAAGCCAGTATCCGCATGATAGCCATCGATGCCAATAAACGCCTTGCTGAAATGCACTTGCTGAATGCATTGGCGGGTTAATGGCCCGACCACGGTCTCGCTCTTTTTCTGGTACATGCCGCCCAGCACGATCACTTCGCAATCCGTCTCTTTTAGCAGATTGGCGATATAGTGGCTGACGGTGATCAGCGTGATGCGTTTGCGCTCGGCGATATAACGCGCCAGCAGCGCGTTGGCGCTGCCGCTTTCGATAAAAATGGTCTCATCGTCGTTAACCAGCGAGGCGGCATACTGCGCCAGCTTTTGCTTGAGGGTGAAGTTGGACATCATGCGCGCATCGACGTCGTCGCTTTCTAATGCCAGCGCGGAACCGTGCACCCGTTTCAGGTAGCTGCGTTTCTCCAGCAGGTTCAAATCCTGGCGGATCGTCACTTCTGAAACGCCGGTGGCCGCGGCCAAATCGCTGACGCTGATACGCCGGCGATCGTTTACCAATTGAAGTATTGTCTGTTGTCTTGAATTCATATCAACCTGATGTGCGGCCACCAATGTGCGGCCGCTAATATTTATTGTTTAAATAGTATGTTCTGTTCGCGCAATAATATCATCCTGCGCGTCAGGGGATAATGCGGTAAAGAAAGCGGAATATCCAGCAACGCGGACCACTAAATCACGATATTGGTCAGGATGTTGCTTCGCTTTCAGCAGCGTTTCCCGCGACACGATGTTGTATTGCACGTGCCAACCCTGGTAGTCCTCAAAGAAGGTGCGCAGCATCAACATCAGTTTTTCTCGGTCCCGCGGATCCTCCAACGTCGCCGGGTTCAGTTTCTGATTCAGCAACACGCCGCCGAGGATCGACGCGGTGGGCAGTTTGGACAGCGAATTGAACACGGCGGTCGGTCCCAGATGATCGGTACCGGAGGCCGGGCTGGCACCTTCCGCCAACGGCGTATGCGCTTTACGGCCGTCTGGCGTGGCCAGGGTAGCCGCGCCAAAGGGCACGTTAGCTGAAATCGACGAGGTTCCGGCGTAGTAGGTGCCGCCTATCGGGCCACGACCAAAGCGGGTGTTGTGGTACTGCTTCAGTTCGTCGATATAAGTCTGATAAGCACGCACCAGCAGTTGATCGACCTCATCCTCGTCGTTACCGTATTTTGGAGCGGCGTTGAGCAGACGCTGGCGTAACTGTTCGCCGCTCAATCCGTCGAAGTCATTTTCCAGCGCTGCCGCCAATTGCCGTTGGCCAATAACCCCTTGTTCGAAGACCAGCTTGCGCACCGCCGCCAGGCTGTTGCCCAGGTTGGCTATGCCGACCTGCAGACCAGAAACCCAATCGTATTTTGCGCCACCTTGCTTGATACTTTTGCCGCGTTCGATGCAGTCATCCACCAGCGCTGAGCAGAGGATATCGTGAGCGTTTTCTTCTAATACGGTATCGACCACGCATTCAATTTCAATCGACTTGCGCGTGTAATAGCGGATCTGGCTGTCCCAAGCGCCCAGCACCTGCTCAAAGTCGGCGAAGTTTTCCTTCGAGAGCGCCTCTGCTTGTGGCAGGAAAATTTTGCCGGAGGTCGCATCGCGCCCTTGTTCCAGTGCCGCCAGCATGACGCGAGCGAAGTTGATAAAGCTCATGCCGGTGCAGCGGTAACCCCATTTCCCGCCCACGGCGGTTTCGATACAGCCGATCGCCGCGTAGTCATAGGCATCCTGCGGCTCCACGCCCAGTTTGATAAACTCAGGGATAACGATTTCATCGTTGTTAAAGGCTGGCATGCCAAACCCACAGCGGATCACCTGCACGCAGGCGTCGAGGAAGTCGTTACTCATTCCTGCATGGTAACGCACGCTGAGATTAGGCTGGGTGGAGCGTAAGCGCCCGCAGGACTCCAGAATGGCATAGGACAAGGGGTTAACCGCATCGCAGGGTTTGCCGTTGATCAGTTGCTGTCCGCCAATAGTGACGTTCTGATACAGAGGACTGCCTGCCGAGGCTTTGGAGTGAGAACCGGAACGGATCTTGTTGATCTCCAACAGCTTCAACCAACAACTGTGCAGCATTTCAATCGCACGCTCGCGTGGCAACGTCTGTTCCAACTCTACGTCACGACGGTACCAGGGGTAGAGATATTGGTCGAGGCGGCCAAAGGACACCGAATGGCCGTTGGATTCAATCTGTAGCGTCAGTTGAATGAAGTAGCACAGTTGCAGGGCCTGCCAGAAGGTTTGTGGTGGCCGATGGGCAATCAGCTCACAGTTTTCCGCGATGGCCAGCAGCTCTTCACGCCGCCACAAACGGTTTTCCGTCTGCGCCATGTCGCGCGCCAACTGGGCAAAGCGCAAGATATGCGCGCTCAGCGCTTCCAGGGTCAGATCGATTGCCTTCAGGAATTGCTCCTGATGCAACTCTTCCCAGTCGGTAAGCCGGATACGACTGCGACGTTCATCGACTTTCTCGCGCAGCCCGTCGAGGCCTTTTTCCAACAGTAATGGGAAATTCACCGCGAGATGGGCATCCCCTGAGGTCATATTGCCTTCAGCCTTGATGATACCGGTGGCTAGCAGGGCCTTTTGTTCGTCGGTAAACATGCCGTAGCAGCGATCTTGCACCGTCTGGCCGCGCCACCACGGGCATAGCCGATGCAAAATGGCCTTGTTCTCTTCGCTGACTGAGAAACCGGCGCCCGGACGGTCGGCCAGTTGGTCAATCTCGTCTTCGATCCAACTGACGGTATATTCGGGGAAAATCGGCGCAGCGCGTAATTCGCTGGCCTGGTTGCCGATAATCAACTCGTCGTTATCGATTCGCAAAGTTCGCTTAGCCAAATGGTTAGCCAATGCCAGTGCCCGACGAACCGGCAAGGGTTTGTCCTGATGCTGCTGATAGGCTTCGGTGTAGTGCTGGGCGCGTTCGGTGCAAACCGGCGGTTTGACGATATGGATCAGCGCGTTCTTGTGAGCCTGGGTGCGTTCGGACAGGGTGGTCAGATCCAGCTTAGTCATGGTGTTATCCTCGCAAAATGGCAGTCAGCCCTTTGGCCTCGGCGTACTGTTCGGCATAGGCCAGCAGTTCAGGGGCATCTAGTGGGGTGCGGGCCGCGTGATATGGCTCGCCGAGCAGGTTATATTTGTTGATACCCAACGTGTGGTACGGCAAGAAATGAATCTCTGTAACGCCGGCCTCATCGGCGGCGAAATCGACAATCGCGCGAATTGAACTGCGATCGGCGTTAAAGTCGGGGATCAGCGGGACGCGCACGGTCATTTGTGTACCGTGGGCTGCCAGGCGGCGGAAGTTTTCCATTACCCGTTTGGCGGAGCCGCCGGTCCACTGCTTGAAACGTTTTTCATCGACGTGTTTCAAATCCGCCAGCATCAGATCGAGCCAAGGCAGCGAAGGTGCTATGTGCGACCAGGGCGTATGCATGCAAGATTCCACCGCGGTATGAATGCCGGCCTCACGGCCTCGTTTCAGCAGTTCTGCCGCCACGGCAGGCTGCATGAAGGGTTCACCGCCGGAGAGGGTCAGGCCGCCACCGGTGCGCAGATAAAAAGGCCGATCGCGCAGCACCTCGGTCATGATATCGTCGATATTTACTGCGCTGCCGCACAGGCTGAGTGCGTCGGTTGGGCAACGGGCGGCTAATGCGGCATACTCTTCGTGGCTGAGTAACTCGCGCTGGATCAGCAGGTTGTCGTCTATTCGTTGAATCGCCTGAGGATGGCCTTCGGCGCACAGGGTACAGCCGCTGAGGCATAAACGCGGATCGAACAGCAAATCCGCTTTTCGCGAGCGGCTTTCCGGATTCTGGCACCAGAGACAGCCCAACGAGCAGCCCTTCAGGAACACTACGCTGCGGATGCCTGGACCATCATGGGTGGAATAGCGCTGCAGATTGAAGATCACGAGTCACCTGTCATTCGGTTGCTTTTCTTTTGTCATTAAAGTTGTTTCGAATGAAAGTTGATTTGATTTCGATCAAATATAAATGCGTTGCATGTTCCTACTATGATGAGAGTTTGAATTCGTCCACAAAAGATTCAGGAGTCCGTAATGGAGCTTTATCTCGATACCGCCGATGTGAACGCAGTAAAACGACTGGCGCGCATCCTGCCTCTGCACGGTGTGACCACCAATCCGAGCATCGTTGCCAAAGAGGGAAAACCGATTTGGGAAGTGTTACCGGCGCTGCGCGATGCGCTGGGGGGCACCGGCAAACTCTTTGCTCAGGTGATGGCTAACGACGCCGAGCGCATGGTGGCGGAAGCGGCGTTGCTTCATCAGCGAGTGCCTGGGCTGGTGGTTAAGGTACCGGCGACCGCAGAAGGCTTGGCAGCGATTAAAAAACTGAAGTCGATGTCGATTCCTACGCTGGGGACGGCGGTTTATGGTGCGGGTCAGGGACTGCTGGCGGCGCTGGCGGGGGCTGAGTATGTGGCCCCTTACGTGAATCGCCTGGACGCGCAGGGCGGTGACGGCATTGAGATGGTTCACGAGCTGCAGCAATTGCTGACGCTGCACGCGCCGGTAGCCCGGGTGCTGGCGGCCAGTTTCAAAACGCCGCGTCAGGCGCTGGAATGCTTGCTGGCGGGTTGTCAGGCCATCACTCTGCCGGTCGACGTGGCTGAGCAGTTCCTTGCGGCACCGGCGGTTCAGGCCGCGGTAGAGAAATTCGAGCAAGATTGGCAGGGGGCGTTCGGCACTAATCTGCTGAACTGAGAGCCGCATAAGCAAAGAAAAGGGAGGCCGTTGACAAAGTGCTCTGTTGTTTAATGGTAGGGGCGCTGCATGCTGCGCCCAATAGCACAATCGATGGGTTAAATCGGGTCGAACATGTTCGACCCCTACCGGTTTAGCCTTTTCGCAGGTTTGTCAGCAGTCTGAGGGCGCCGCAGCGCCCTGATTATAACCAACTGAATTTAAACATTTTCACGCAGGACGATCGGCGACTCCTGCGCCGTAGGCTGGCTAGCATTCAGCGCGCGACGGATCACAAAGAAGGCGGAGACCAGCATGGTTACCGCCACCAGCATAAAGAAAGCGCACAGTGCGGCGTTAATCTGGTTACTGAAAACGATGGTCTCCATATCCTTCAGCGTCTTGGCCGGCGCGATCAGCGTGCCTTGTTCAATACCGGCAGAGAATTTCTTCGCCTGCGCCAGGAAGCCGATGCTCGGTTTCTCGTGGAATATTTTCTGCCAGCCGGCGGTCATTGAGGTAATAAACAACCAGACGGTCGGCAAAATGGTCACCCAGGCATAGCGCTGTTTTTTCATTTTGAACAGCACCACGGTACCGAGGATCAAGGCCATCGAGGCCAGCATCTGGTTGCCGATACCGAACAGCGGCCACAGCGTATTGATGCCGCCGAGCGGATCGACCACCCCCTGATAGACAAAGAAGCCCCAGCCGGCGACGGCCACGGTGGTTCCCGCCAGATTACCGAACCAAGAACGGTTGTTAGCTAACCTTGGGATCGCTACACCGACCAGATCCTGCACCATAAAGCGACAGGCACGGGTCCCGGCATCGACGGCGGTCAGAATAAACAGCGCCTCGAACAGAATGGCGAAGTGGTACCAGAAGGCCATCATTGCGCGGCTGTTAAACACCTCGGTAATGATATGTGCCATGCCCACGGCGAAGGTCGGGGCGCCGCCGGCGCGCGACAGGATGGAGTGCTCCCCGACGTCCTTGGCAATCATCGTCAGGGTTTCCGGGGTGATCATAAAGCCCCAGCTGTTAATCACCTGAGAGGCATTTTCCACCGTGGTGCCGATCAGCGCCGCCGGCGAGTTCATGGCGAAGTAAACGCCTGGGTCGATCACCGACGCGCAAATCAACGCCATGATAGCCACGAAGGACTCCATCAGCATGGCGCCATAACCGATAAAGCGAATATGGCTCTCGCGCTCCACCAGTTTCGGCGTGGTACCGCTGGAAACCAGCGCATGGAAACCGGAAATCGAACCACAGGCGATGGTGATAAACAGGAACGGGAACAGCGAGCCGGCGAACACCGGGCCGCTGCCGTCGATAAAGCGCGATACCGCCGGCATTTTCATTTCCGGCATGGCGAAGACGATACCTACAGCCAATCCGATAATGACGCCAATCTTCATAAAGGTGGACAAATAGTCACGCGGTGCCAACAGCAGCCACACCGGCAACACCGAAGCAACAAAGCCGTAAATTACCAACACCCAGGTCAGCGTGGTGCCGTGCAGCGTAAAGAACGGGCCCCAATAGGGGTCTTGCGCCACGTTGCCGCCGTAGATGATCGCCAGCAGCATCAGCGCAAAACCGATCACCGAGATTTCAGCGATTTTACCCGGCCGGATAAAACGCATATACACGCCCATAAACAGGGCGATTGGGATGGTTGCAGCGATGGTGAACAAGCCCCAGGGGCTGTCGGCCAGGGCTTTAACCACCACCAGCGCCAGCGCGGACAGAATGATAATCATCACCCCCAGCGCGCCCAGCATGGTGATCACACCGGCGAAGGCACCCAGTTCCTGCTTGGCCATTTCACCCAGCGAACGACCGTCACGACGGGTAGAGATGAACAGGATCAGGAAGTCCTGCACGGCGCCGGCCAGCATTACCCCGACCAGGATCCAGATAGTGCCGGGCAGAAAGCCCATTTGCGCTGCCAGAATAGGGCCAACCAGCGGCCCGGCCCCGGCGATGGCGGCAAAGTGATGGCCAAACAACACCCACTTGTTGGTGGGGACATAGTCCAATCCGTCGTTGCGACGTTCGGCCGGGGTCATGCGGCGGTCGTCGAGCTCAAAGACTTTTTTGGCGATAAACAGACTGTAGAAGCGATAAGCGATGCTGTAACAGGCGACCGCCGCCACCACCAGCCAAACCGCATTGACGTGTTCACCGCGGCTTAGCGCCAGCATGGCGAAGGCGAATGCACCGACCAACGCCACCACCAGCCAGATGATCCCGGACTTGACGTTTTTCATGTTCAACAACTCCTTGGTGTGCAGAAAAAAG
Source organism: Serratia sp. Ser99 (assembly GCF_024519545.1). Taxonomy (NCBI): domain Bacteria; kingdom Pseudomonadati; phylum Pseudomonadota; class Gammaproteobacteria; order Enterobacterales; family Yersiniaceae; genus Serratia; species Serratia sp. Ser99. Next base: position 84,872 of record NZ_JALJRT010000002.1, read on the forward strand.
AAAGAAGTGTTCTTAGGGAGAATGGCTACAAATTAAAAGTAGGAGTTTTGCAGGCGAAGAGAAGCAGGTCGGATGAGAAATGTGAAGCCGGTTGAGTAATAGCGTAAAAACAAGGTGATGAGGATGTTGCTGGGAATAAAAAAACACCGGAGGGAGACCCGTCCGGTGTTTGTCTGGCATAACGTTTATGTTGCGGGTTAAGCCGCCGGTCTGGCGATCACGCTGCGGGTTTCCATACGCACTTCGGCGATGGTGACCTGCAGGGTATCCCCCTGGCGATAAACGACTTCGCCTTTGATCTGCACCGTGCCGGTATCCTGGCTGCATACCATTTCATCACGTACCGCGTGAATGAAGGGCGCCGGGATAAAGGCCACTGCGCCATTGTCCAGCAGACGAACGCGCAGGCCGCCGCGGGTTACGTCGATGATTTCCGCGTTGAAGCGTTCATCGGTGCCTGCTTTATCCTTGAGGTAACGCGCGTAGAGCCAATCGCCGACGTCACGTTCCGCCATCCGGTTCAGACGACGACGTTCGGCCAGTTGGATTGTCACTTCGTCCAGCGGTTTCTCTGCGGACTGCCCGGTGATAACGGCTTTCAGCAAGCGGTGGTTGACCATATCACCGTATTTACGGATCGGAGAGGTCCAGGTGGCGTAAGCCTCCAGGCCCAGACCGAAGTGCGGCCCCGGCGTAGTGCTGATTTCGGCATACGTCTGAGAACGGCGAATACGGCTGTCGAGGAACTGGGTCGGTTGCGAATCCAGGTGACGACGCAGTTCGCAGAAACCTTCCAGCGTCAGCAGCTTCTCGGCTTCGGCTTCAACGCCGTTGGCTTGCAGTACGGTTACGGCTTGCTCAACCAGCAGCGGATCGAAACCGGTGTGCACGTTGTAAATGCCAAAGCCCAGACGGTCGCGCAGCACAATGGCGGCGCAGACGTTGGAAGCAATCATGCACTCTTCGACGATGCGGTTGGCGGTGCGGCGCTGCTCGGTGATGATCTCCAGCACTTCGCCTTTTTCACCCAGCACAAAGCGGTAGTCTGGGCGATCTTTGAATACCAGAGCATGCTGGTGGCGCCAGGCGTTACGTGCATCGCACACGCGCTTGAGCAGGGTGATTTGCTGTGCGATTTCATCGCTCGGCGGCTGCCAGCCGGCAATGCCTTCCAGCCAGTCGGAGACTTCGTCATAAACCAGTTTGGCTTTTGATTCGATCTCGGCGCCGAAGAAGCGAATATCGTCCCCCAATGCGCCGTCTGCACCAATGGTCACGCGGCAAGCCAGCACCGGACGGCGTTGGTTCGGGCGCAGTGAACACAGGTTGTCTGACAGATCGCGCGGCAACATAGGGATGTTGAAACCTGGCAGGTAGTTGGTAAAGGCGCGCTTGCGGGCGATTTCATCCAGCGGGCTGCCTTGCGCGACGTAAGCGGTCGGATCGGCAATGGCGATGGTCAATTGCAGCGAGCCGTCGCCGTTGTCCTGCACAAACAGCGCATCGTCCATATCTTCGGTGCTGGCGCTGTCGATGGTGACAAAATTCAGAGCGGTCAGATCTTCACGCGGCACGGAAGCATCCGGCTCATCGATCGCGATCATCTCCGGTGCTTCTTTTTCCAGGCTGTGACGGGCCAGCGTGACCCACCACGGCGCCAGGTGATCTTCGCCGTCGGTAATAAATTGGGTCAGGTCGGCATTGAAGCCACGATCGCCTTTCAGCGGGTGGCGGCACATTTCCGCTACCGCCCAGTCACCGGCCTGGAAGTTATGTTTCAGTTCACGCACCGGACGGCAAGGGATCGCGTCTTTCAGCAACGGATGATCGGGTACGATGGACAGACGGTCATCACGCTTTTGCACACGGCCGACAAAGCGCGACAGGAAGGGCTCGATCAGGGTTTCCGGCTCGGCGATTTCACGTTCTTTCTCGGTATGCAGGGTTGCGGTCACTCGGTCCCCGTGCATGACTTTCTTCATGTACGGTGGCGGAATGAAATAGCTTTTTTGACCGTCGACCTCAAGAAAGCCAAAGCCTTTCTCAGTCCCTTTTACTACGCCTTCAACGCGCGGGGTCTGAGAGTGAAGTTGCTGTTTAAGCTGCGCCAGCAGCGGGTTATCTTGAAACATATCGTCCAGTGAATGGGTTGTGAGTGGCAAGATTTGCGGCTGACAGTTTTACGCGAATCACCCGCTGCGGGCAAGCCAAACGTCACGGTTTTCCCGCGTTGGGGCGCGATTTTATGGAATATTGGGCGTTCAAAAGGCGGGAAGAAAACCCCGGCTCGAAACGCCGGGGGGAAACGGGGGTAAATCAGTTCTGTAGCGGCGTAGGCTGCAGGATTTCAATCCAGTAGTCGTCAGGATCCTTGATAAAGGCCACGTAATTCATGCGACCTTCATGCAGACGTTTCTGGAAGTTCACGCCAAGGCGCTCAAAACGCTCGCAGGCAGCGTGCACGTCAGGCACCGTCACACAGAGGTGGCCAAAGCCACGCGGCTCACTGTTGCCGTTGTGGTAATGAAAATCAGCCTGCTGCTCGGTGCCATGGTTATGGGTGAGCTCCAAAATACCCGGTTGACTCAGGACCCAGCGTTTACGGGCATCGTCATCCTGTGGGATCTGGTCGCGCGGGCTGCGGGTCAGGTAGCAAATGGTAAACGCGGCTTCATTGAAGGTTTCCAGATACACCGGGGTAAAGCCCAGCACGCGGGTATAAAAGTCCAGCGCTTGGGTTAAGTCCTTCACGCGGATCATGGTGTGATTGAACACGTAGGCGTCGGTGATGGTTTCCGGCTGCGCGGTTACGCCCGGCAGGTTCAATAAATCATTCAGTGGCATAGGGATCCCTCTTAGGTTGTCGATACGACTCTAGGGCAAATAAATGCTAATCTAAAGTGATTGTTTTTAACTAAAACACTAACTAAAAGTGAATGAACCATGAAGCTGAGTCAGCTTAGATTTTTCTGCGCCGTGGTGGAGTATAAAACCATTGCCGCCGCCGCGCGGGAATTGCACTGTGTCCCCTCCAACGTCACGTTGCGCATCAAAGAGTTAGAAGACTCACTTGGCGGCGAGTTGTTTTTTCGCGATAAAAACCGGCTCTATGTCACGCCGAAAGGCCGACAGTTCTATCAACAGGCCGTCGACATCCTGACGCTGGCAGACCGCAGCCAACAATTGTTCGCCGGTCGGCAACCGCAGGGCCTGCTGAATCTGGGGGCGCTGGATTTTTCTCTGATCAGTCACCTGCCGTCACGCATCGCTCACTTGCGCCGCAGCCAGCCCCACATGCAGGTCAACGTGCTGAGCCGAGACTCGCTGGTGCTGGAGCGAATGCTGATTGACAGCGAGATCGATCTGGCGTTGACCGACGGGCCGATAGAGCACCCGCTGCTGGCCAGTCGCGCGGCGTTTGATGAGCGCCTGGTGCTGTTGATGCCGGCCTCGGTGCCGCAGCTGGACGCCGCAACCCTGGCACAGTTAGAGTTTTATACTTTCAGCCGCGAGTGTTCTTTCCGCCTGAAAATCGATCGCTGGTTGGCCTCACGCCAGCTGAAGCCGCGGATGACGCTGGAGATGGAGTCGTACACGGCGATGGCAGCCTGCGTAAAAGCGGGTTGTGGCGTCGCCTGTGTTCCGGGGTCTTTGCTGCCGATGATCTTGCCTGAGCAGGCGTTAAAAGTGGTAGAAATGGGGGCGGAAGGGGTTAGCAATTTGTACTTCGTGTGGCGCAGCCATCAGCTCTCTGACGAGTTGCAGACGGCGCTCGATCTGTTAATGCACCCGGCGTGAACCGGGTGCATCCATTCAGGCAATACGCAGCGTCGGTTGCGCCACACAACGGCGGATCTTCACCGGTATCGACTTCGACGTTGGCGTGCCGGTGCCGTCACCAAAGCTGGCCAGCGGAACCAACGGGTTAGTCTCTGGGTAGTAGGCCGCCAGATTACCGCGTGGGATATCGTAGCTTACCAGTTTGAAGCCACTGACCTTACGTGTAATACCGTCATTCCACAGCGTTTCAATCTCTACCAGCTCACCGTCTTGCATATCCAACGCCGCCAGATCTTCAGGGTGTATAAACAGCACTTCTCGTTGGCCGTAGACGCCGCGGTAACGGTCATCCAGTCCGTAGATAGTGGTGTTGTACTGATCGTGCGAACGCAGTGTTTGCAGCGTGAAGGGCGCCTGTCGGCCATCCAACTGCGGGAACAGGCTGGTTGGCAGAAGCGCTGCGCTAAACTCGGCCTTGCCGCTTGGGGTGTCAAAACGCAATTCTGCGGCGGCGTTACCCAGGTAGAAACCACCGGGCTGGTCGCAGCGCCGGTTGAAATCTTCGAAACCGGGAATGGTGGCGGCGATATGGTCGCGGATCAACGAATAATCGTCTGCCAGCTCCAGCCAGTCGAGCTGCTGGTTGCCCAACACCGCATCGGCGATGCCGCATACGATGGCGGTTTCTGAACGCTGGGTCTCCGCCAGTGGTTTACCGACGCCTTCCGACGCGTGCACCATACTGAAAGAGTCTTCAACCGTAATGTACTGTGGGCCGCTGGCCTGCATATCCTGTTCGGTACGGCCCAGGGTCGGCAGGATCAGCGCGTCTTTGCCGGTGACCAGATGACTGCGGTTGAGCTTGGTGCTGATATGCACAGTCAGATCACAACAGCGCAGGGCACGGGCAGTGCGTTCGGTGTCCGGCGCAGCCGCGGCCAGATTGCCGCCCAACGCCAGCAAGACCTTAACCTCACCGCGCAGCATCGCCTCAATGGCCTCTACGGTGTTATGGCCCGGCTCGCGTCGCGGCGAGAAGTTAAAGTGCTGCTCCAGGCTGTCGAGCAGTGCCTTGGGAGACTTCTCATCAATGCCCATAGTGCGGTTACCTTGCACGTTGCTGTGGCCGCGTACCGGACACAGGCCGGCGCCCGGTTTACCCAACTGACCGAATAGCAGCTGCAGGTTGGTGATCTCACGTACCGTTGGCACAGAATGCTTATGCTGGGTGACGCCCATCGCCCAGGTGCAGATCACGCGTTCGGCACCCTGATAAATCGCCGCCGCCTGACGCAATTGTTCCTCGCTGAGGCCGGACTGCTGGGTAATCTGTTGCCAGGTCGTAGCATCGACCTGCGCCAGATACGCCTCGACGCCGACGCTGTGTTGACTGATGAATGCCTGATCGAACAGGCCGGGTTCACCGGCCGCCAGGCGCTCACGATGACTTTCCAGCAGCGCTTTCACCATGCCGCGCACGGCCGCCATATCCCCGCCGAGGTTGGGTTGGTAATAGGATGAACTGATCGGCGACGACTTGGGCGTCAGCATTTGAATCGGGCTTTGCGGATCGGCAAAACGCTCGAGGCCACGTTCGCGCAGGGTGTTAAAACTGACGATGCGCGCACCGCGGTTGGCGGCATTTTTCAGGCTATGCAGCATGCGCGGGTGGTTGGTGCCAGGATTCTGGCCAAACACGAAGATGGCATCGGCTTTTTCAAAGTCGTCCATGCGAATGGTGCCTTTCCCTACGCCGATACTTTGTTTCAGGCCCACGCCGCTGGCTTCGTGGCACATATTGGAGCAGTCAGGGAAATTGCTGGTGCCGAGCATACGACCAAACAATTGATACAGATAAGAAGCTTCATTGCTGGCGCGGCCCGAAGTATACAACTCGATCTGGTTCGGGTTATCCATCTGGTTAATATGCTGGGCGATTAACGCCAGCGCGTCCGGCCAACTGATCGGCTGGTAGTGGTCTGTTTCGGCGTTATAGCGCATGGGGTGGGTGAGACGGCCCTGGTATTCCAGGAAATAATCACTTTGCTGCAGCAGGGTGCTGACGCTGTGAGCCGCGAAAAACTCCGGCTCGACCGCGTTGCGCGTGGCTTCCCAACTGACAGCTTTGGCGCCGTTTTCGCAGAAACTGAAGGTGCTGTGGTTGTCGTCGCCCCAGGCACAACCTGGACAGTCGAAGCCGCGAGCCTTGTTCACGCGCATCAGGTTACGTAGGTTTTGCAGCGTCTGTTTACTGTCGAGCACATAGCGGGTAGTGGCTTCGAGTGAACCCCAGCCGCCCGCCGCGCCGGTATATGGCTTTATTGACGGTTTAAATTTCATATTGTTCTTCGCAGGTGATGTAGCTAATAAGTGAACGCTTTTTTAAGCGCTTTCAGTGTTTATGTCACAAGTTTAGGTTGGGGCGGTGTGAGCGTCTAATCGAATGGGACAATGGCGGCATAGAGCAGATTTATCGCGTAGCGGTACCGGGCAAACAAATCGTTGCATTATGACACCTGCTGAAAAAGAGTAACGATTCCGCTTTCCCGATAATTAATGCAGTCTATATCACGGATTATATTGGCATTTTATTTAGCCCGCAGGGCCTGAGGAACAGTGATTGAAGCGTTCAGTATGGGTGATGATCGCCGGCATGTTAGTGCCGCTGGCGGTACAGGCAGCAGATGTTCCCTCCAGTATTCCGCAAAACACACCGCCGGCGATAGACGCCGCCTCTTACGTATTGATGGATTACACCACCGGACAGGTTTTGGCGCAGGCGAACGCAGATCAGCGCCGCAACCCAGCCAGCCTGACGAAGCTGATGACCGGATTGGTGATTGATCACGCGCTCGATCAGCACAAAATTGGCCTGGATGACGTGGTGACGGTGGGCAATGACGCCTGGGCGCAGGGCAACCCGGTGTTTAAGGGATCATCATTGATGTTCTTAAAGCCAGGTGACAGGGTCACGGTTCGCGATCTCAGCCGCGGTATCATCATTGATTCGGGCAACGATGCCTGTGTCGCGATGGCGGATTATGTGGCAGGTAGCCAGGCGGCATTCGTTAAGTTGATGAATGAAAAGAGTGCCCAGCTTGGCCTGCAGAATACCCATTTCGAAACCGTGCATGGGCTGGATGCGCCGGGGCAATTCACTACGGCGGGCGATTTGGCAGTGATTTCACGCGCTATCATCATGAGCGAACCGGCGGAGTATCACATGTACAGCGAGAAATCGCTGACCTGGAACGGCATCACCCAGCAAAATCGCAATGGGCTGCTGTGGGATAAAAACCTGCACGTCGACGGGTTGAAAACCGGCCATACCGCCTCGGCCGGCTTTAACATTATTGCCTCTGCTACCGAAGGAGACCGGCGGCTGATTGCGGTGGTGATGGGCGGTAAAAGTTCGAAAGGGCGTGAAGAGCAGGCGCGCAAATTGCTGACCTGGGGCCTGCGTGATTTCACCACCGTGCATCTGTTCAGCGCCGGGCAAAATCTGGGGCAGGAAAAAGTGTGGTATGGCGACCGTCATGAGGTCGCGGTGGGCAGTGCAAAAGAGGAATATCTCAGCCTGCCGAAAAGTGAAGCCGACAAACTGAAGGCGCAGTATGTGGTCAGCGTTCCGCGCCTGGATGCCCCGTTGACCCAAGGGCAGACGATTGGCGAAATCCGTATCAGCGATAACGGCAAGCTGCTCAAAACCTTGCCGCTGGTGGCATTGCAACCGGTCCAGCAAGGCGGCGCGTTCTCACGATTGATGGACTACGTAAAACTGAAGATTTGACCCCTCCGGGCGTAGCCAGCTGCGCCCGAAACCCTACAGCGATGGTATACTCAGGTCAGTCATGACTTATTGAGCCGTTTTATGGATATTAAGCAACTGATCTACCTGTGTAATCTCGAACGCGAGCGCCACTTCGGCCGTGCGGCAGAGGCCAGCTTTGTCAGTCAGCCGACATTGTCTATGCGGCTGAAAAATTTGGAAAAAGAGCTGGGCGTATCCTTAATCAACCGCGGTAACAACTTCGAAGGTTTTACTGCCGAAGGCGAGCGGGTGCTGTCGTGGGCGCGTGAGATCGTGTCGGTTTATCAGGGGCTGAAGCTGGAGGTCGAGTCGCTTAAACACGGGCTTAACGGCACGTTGCGCATCGGTGTGGTACCGCAATGCAGCATCTCGCTGGCGCAAATGTTAAAGGACGTCAGTGAGCGTTACCCTCAGTTGGATTATCGGGTAGCGGTGCTGAGTGCCGATCAGTTGCTGGAGGCGTTGACGGCACATACCGTAGATGTCGGGATTGGTTTCTTCGAGCTTTCCACGCTGCAAGAGCTGCACTTTCAGTCCCAGCCATTGGCGGACGCCGGGGTCGAGCTGGTTTTCCACCCGCAGCATTTTCCTGATTTGGTAGGAGATACCCCCCTGACGCTGGAGGATGTAGCCACGCTGCCGCTGTGCCTGGCTGAGCCTACGCGTTACTTCCGCCGTTATCTTGATCAAAACTTCCGTGACGCCGGACTGACGCTGCACGTTCGAATGGAAACCACCTCAATATTCCAACTGTTGCAGGGCATTTTCGTCGGTCTGGGCTGTGGGCTTTTCCCGCATGGCAACCTGTTACCGGCAATGATGCCGGAGTTGCAACACCGACCGATAGCGATTGCGGCGATGTCACGTCATGCTGCGGTCGTGGTCGCCGAGCCGGGACGCGCATCGCCGTTGGCGCAGCATTTCTTTGATGCCGCGCGAGGTTGGTTGCTGCGCTAGCGATTACGCCAGGTTTTCACTGAGAAGTTGGGTGTCGCCGAGCGTTTGACGCAGGCGGTTCTCCCAGGCATACAGCGCGCCGGTGAGGATCACGTCCAGCGCCTGAGCCTGATTCAACCCACTGATAAACAGCGGCTGCACGCTGCGCGGCGTGAACTTTTCAGGCGTGCGGGTCAGGTCGGTTGCTACGCGGATCACAGCCTGGTTAACCGGGTCATTGGTACTCTCCAGCCCCTGTTCAATGCTATTGAACAGGGCGCCGACCAGTTCTTCCTGTTGAATATCCTGTGCGACGGTCGCTGCGCAGTAGCGGCTGCCGTTAATGCGGGAAACTGCCAGCGTCGCCAGCGCTTTGAGCCGCGCCGACAGGCCATAACCGTCGGCATTGATACTGTTGAACACGCCATTGCGTTCACGCAGCGCGGGCGCATCGTGGGCCAGCAACAGATAATAGGATTCGCTGCGAGCGTCGGGATGGCTTTGATCCAGCACGTCGAGCTGTTCGGCACGGGCCTCTTCCGGCACCACCACGGGAAGACGCGCTTGCCATGCCAGTTCTTCCTCGGTGAACACAATGCCTTCGGCGTCAGCGATGTTCGGGAAACCGGGCACCACTCCCGTTGGCCGCCCGGCCAAGGCAGCCACGCCGGCGACCACGCGTGCCTGGTAGCTAACAAAACCGATAATCTGCGAAAAGGTCACGATATCCGACGGGCTTAACCCGACGTCGCTCAGCTGCTGCAACGCCTTGCTGCAAATCAACGTCGGTTGACTGGCGAGCTGGCGGGCATACTGGGTGATTTGGGCCAGGCGGATATTACTTTCACGTGAGGCGTCGGGGCTGTACAAGGGGGCGAGGCGGGCGGCGTAGTGGCTACAAAGAGACTGAACGCCGGTCACCTGTGCCACGGTTAATGCGGTGCTGAGGCGATCATAAGGTGACAATGTCACTGTGCGTGACAATTCGACCCGATCGGGAAACAGCACGTGATATCCGGCCAGGGAGGCGTTAAATACCCCGGCGCGTGCAGTCAGCGCGGTGTTCAGCGCTTCGTCGGCAAAAGCGCCCAGCCCCAGCAAAAATCGATCGCGGATGCCGGCCGCCTGCGGCTCCAACGGCTGCTCACCGCGCACGCTGCTTTGGGTTTCGTGATACCACTGGGCATTATGTTGTCGACGTAGTAGTTCCATAGGGGATGATCCTTAATCATGAGCAACAGCCCCCGGTGCAGCAGGCAACGGCGGCAAGACAAAATGGCAACATGCCCGCAGAGGGACACGGAATGACAGGATCAGCCTTGGTCATCACAACACAGCGCGTGACCATAAACAGAGAAACCTGCGGCTAAAGCGAGTAGAAACTGCGAGAGTCGGCGATTGCGATGGCTGTTCATCAGTGCGATATCCTGTCGTTTAATAAGCTCAACGTAGGGGATATCCTCACCGATTCGATTGGCGAGATAAAATAATGTTAAGGACTAATCAATAACTGAATGGAATAAAATATAATGATATATAGCAAGATTGTAATTTGTATTTGCGGTTTTTGGCTAAGCGCTCACTGAATCCGGGCGATAAAAAACCCGCTTTAAAGCGGGTTGAGACCGTTGACGAAGTGCTCTGTTGTTTTTCTGTAGGGGCGCTGCAAGCTGCGCCCAATGGCATAATCAATGAGTTAAATCGGGTCGAACATGTTCGACCCCTACAGGTTTAGCCTTTCACGGATATCTGCAGTCTGAACCCGCTTTAAGGCGGGTTCTCTGTATGATTTGACGATCAGAATCTGCCGCCGTCACGTCGCCAGGCGTCTGCGGTAAGCGCCTCGCCAAAGTGGCTGGCAATCAGGCGTTTGGTCAGCTCATGCAGCGGTGAAGCCAATACCTCGGCCGTACTGCCGCGTTCGACGATTTCCCCTTCATGCATCACCATCACCTGATCGCTGATGTGTTTCATCATGCCCAGGTGTTGAGTCACATAAATGTAGGAAATGCCGTGTTTCTCCTGCAGTTCCAGCATCAGATTGATGATTTGCGAACGCATCGACATATCCAGCGAGGCCAGCGCCTCATCGGCTACGATCACCTTCGGTTGCAGGATCAAGGCGCGGGCCAAAGCCACCCGCTGTTTCTGGCCGGACGCCAGCATATGCGGGTAATAATTGGCGTGATCCGGCAGCATCCCCACCTGACGCAGGGTTCGGTTGATTTGTTGCTCACGTTCAGGGGCGGCCATTTCGGTATTGAGCCGCAGCGGGGCGTCCAACAGCTGGCCGATACGCTGACGAGGATTGAGCGAAGTGCTCGGATCCTGAAATATCATGCGGATACGCTGGCTGCGGTAACGATAATCGCCATAGTTAAGCCGATGGTCGTCAATCAGCAGTTCTCCGGCTGAGGGCTCGACCATGCCGGACAGCATCTTGGCCAGGGTGGACTTGCCAGAGCCGTTTTCACCGATGATCGCCAGCGTTTGCCGTTCACGCAGGGTAAAGCTGACCGATTTGACCGCTTCCACATGCTGGCGGCGAAACAGCCCGGTGCGGTAGCGGTAGGTTTTGCTCAGATTGCGCACTTCCAACAGCGTTTCCATGTTATTGCTCCTCCATGTTCAGCGGGAAGTGACAGGCGAACAGGTGGTTTTTCACCGGACGCAGGCGAGGTGTCTCAATGCATTTCTTCTGCGCATAGGGGCAGCGCGGCCCCAGCCGACAACCTATCGGCAAATGCTCCAGCGACGGAATGGCTCCCGGCAGGGTATTGAGGCGGCTTTTATGCGGCAATGCGCGGCCAAAGTCCGGCATTGCGCGGATCAGCGCCTGAGTGTAAGGGTGGTGCGGTGCGGCCAGCAGGTCTTCGCACTGAGCGCTTTCTACCGTCTGCCCGCAGTACAACACGTTGACCCGATCGGCCCATTTGCTCATCATTTGCAGATCGTGGCTGATCAGCAAAATGGTGGTGTTGTTGTTTTGGTTCAAACGCGCCAGCAGACGGAAAATCTGCGCCTGAGTGGTCGGTTCCATGGCGTTGGTCGGTTCATCGGCGATCAGCAGGCGCGGCTGATTGGCCAGGGCGATGGCGATCATCACTTTCTGGCACTCACCGTCGGTCAGCTCATAAGGAAAGCTGCCCATGATGTCTTTGTGATCCTTGATGCCCACGCGGTGCAGCAGCTCTATGGCGCGGCGTTTGCGCCAGTTAAAGCGCTGCCACCAGCGGCCTTTGTAGGTCCAACCCGGAATGGCCTGCACCAGTTGACGGCCGATGCTTTCGGAAGGATCCAGACAGGATTGTGGCTCCTGGAAAATCATCGACACGTTATGCCCGACCAGCTTGCGTCGTTCACGCGGTGTTAGCTGCAACAGGTCGATATCATCGAAACGGAAACGGTCGGCGGTGACGCGCCAGTTGTCTTTGGTGACGCCACAGATCGCTTTGGCGATCAGGCTTTTGCCGGAACCGGACTCGCCCACCAGGCCGCGGACTTCCCCCTCACTCAGGGTCATGCTGACGCGATCGACTGCCTTTACCGGGCCTTCGGCGGTCATAAATTCAATCGTCAGGTTGCGGATATCAAGTAATGGCATTATTCCACCCCCGTATTGATTGCGCGGCGCATACCGTCGCCCAACAGGTTAACCAGCAACACGCTGACCAGGATTGCCGCGCCGGGCAGCATCACCGTCCAGGGGGCGACATACACCAGCTCCAGCGAATCGCCGAGCATGGCGCCCCATTCAGGAGACGGCAGCTGTGCGCCAAGATCGAGGAAGCCGAGGGCGGCAATGTCCAGGATCGCCATCGACAGCGCTCGGGTGAACTCCGTCACCAGCACCGCCACAATGTTGGGCATCACGGCGTACCACAGTATTTGCAAGGTTGACGCGCCATCGAGACGCACCGCCACCACATATTCTTTTTCCAACTCGTCATGCACTGCGCTGTAGATAGTGCGCACCATGCGAGGCAACAGCGCCAGCCAGACGGCCAGCATAGCGTGCTCGAGTTTTGGCCCAAGGAACGCCACCACCACGATCGCCAGCAGCAGCGAAGGGATGGAGAGCAGGGTGTCGAGAATATGATTGAGCACCGCCGAGCGCAGGCCGCGGGTTACCCCGGCAAACACCCCGAGGATCACCCCGACAAAGGCGGCGGCAACGGTAACCAGCAATGCGGAACCGAAGGTGGCGGCGGTGCCGGTCAGCAGGCGGCTGAGAATGTCGCGGCCAAGATCGTCGGTGCCCAGGAAGAAGGAAACGTTGCCGTAACGTGACCAGGAAGGCGGCAACAGTTGATAACCCAGGAACTGTTGATCGAGCGCATAAGGGGCCAGCAGGCTGCCGAACACGGAAAGCAGCAGCAGCGCTATCACGCCGTAGAAGCCGATCATCGCCAGCGCATCGCCGTAAAAAATCCGCCAGGTATACAGCAGCGGGCTCGGCATTTTCTTTTCGCGGTATACGTTATCTAAGGGCATACCATTCCTTATGTTTCAGTGGGTTGGTGGCAGCGCCTAAAATATCGGCCAGGACGTTAATGGTGATCACCAGCGTGCCGACCACCATAACGCCCGCGGAGATCGCCGCATAATCCTGCTGGCGAATGGCATTGATCATCCAACGCCCGAGGCCCGGCCAACTGAACACCATTTCGGTGATCATCGCCAGCGTCAGCATGGTGGAAAACTGCAACCCCAGCTTGGGCACGATAGGCGGCAACGCATTGTGCAGCACGTGGCGGCGGATAATGGTGAAACGGGATAAGCCGCGGGTTGCGGCGGCTTTGATGTAGTTCTGATTGAGCACGTCGTCGGTGCTGATACGCATCAAACGCACCACCTCGGTGGTGGGCGCTACCGCCAGTGCGGTAATCGGCAAAATCATATGGCGCAGCGCGCTGCCGATCATTTCCGTGCGGTAGGGTGAATCGGACAGCCAGGCGTCAATCAGGGCAAAGCCGGTGATGGGCTTGACCTGATACAGCAGATCGAAACGTCCGGAGACCGGCAGCCAGCCAAGGTGCAGCGAGAAAAACAGCATCAGCAGCAGTGCCAGCCAGAAAACCGGCATCGAAAAGCCCAACAGCGCAAAGGTGCTGATGGCGGTGTCCTGCCATTTGCCTCGCATCACGCCGGCAATAATGCCCAGAGGAATGCCGATAAACAGCGCCAGAGTGAAGGCGAGCAGGCACAGCTCCATAGTGGCAGGAAACACTTCGCGCAGCTGTTCGCTGATTGCCTGGCCATTAATGCTGGAGACGCCAAAATCCCAGTGCAGCAGGCTGACAAAGTAAAACTGGTAGGCATCCAGCAGGGCAGCGCCGTTCAGCGGCGCCCGCGGTGTGAAATAGCTGAGGCTAAAGCTGACCAATGTCAGGAAGAACAAGGTGATCAGCAGCAGCAAGAAACGGCGTAAGGTAAAGATAATCACTTTTTCGGCCCCTCCGCAGACTCACGGTACACCCCGGCAAAGGACGCATTGCCGAATGGGCTCAGTACCAGTCCTTTGATGTCGTAACGATAGGCCTGCAGGCGCAATGAAGACGCCAGCGGCAACACCGGCAACTGCTGTTCAAGAATTTTCTGTGCCTTCTGATAGTTTTCGATGCGCTGCGCCAGCTGTTGTGACAGCAGGGCATTTTGCAGCACTTCGTCAAACGCCGGGTCACACCAGTGAGCATAGTTGGTTTGCGAACGGATTGCCGCGCAGCTCAGCAGCGGCCGGAAGAAGCTGTCCGGGTCGTTACTGTCGGTGGCCCAGCCGGTGAGGGTCAGATCGTGATTCATCTCCATCAGCCGCGCCTCCTGGAAACGGCCTTCGACCGGCACTATGGTCACGTTAATGCCGACCTGAGCCAAGTCGGCCTGGATCAGCTCGGCGGTTTTTAACGGACTTGGGTTGTAGGATTGCGAGGCGGTCGGTACCCACAGGCGCAGGTTCAGCGACTCAATACCCGCTTGCTTGAGCATTTCGCGCGATTTGGCCGGATTGAATTCGGTAACGTGCGCTTCATTGTCGTAGGCCCAGGAGGCGCGCGGCAAGATGGAGGCGGCGGTTTCCGCGGTGCCATAGTAAATCGACTGCATCAGACGCTGGTTGTTGATCGCCAGCGAAATCGCCTGACGGACGTTCAAATCGTTCAGCGGCGGTTTGCGGGTGTTAAACGCCAGATAGGCGATGTTCATGCCTGGGCGCAGCGTCAGCCGCAGGCGCGGGTCATCGCGCAGAATTGAAAGCTGGCTGGCGGCAGGATAGGCCAGCACGTCACACTCACCGGTCAGCAATTTCGATAGCCGTCCGGTACCGCCGGCGCCCAGATCGATCACCACCTGCGGCATACGCGGTTTACCTTTCCAGTAAACATCGTTGCGCGCCAGGCGGATATATTGTCCTGAGCGATATTCATTGAGCATGAACGGCCCGGTACCGACCGGTTCGCGGTCAATCATCTCCTGACGGCCTTCACGCGTCAGATCGTCTGCGTATTCTGCCGACAATACCGGCGCATAGTGGGTGGCGATGTGCCACAAGAATGAGGCGTCCGGCGCTTGCAGGCGGATTTCCACCGTGTACTCATCCAGCTTCTTCACGCTTTGCACCGAGTCGCCAAATTGCAAACTGTCGAAATACGGGTACTCGCCGCCGTTGACGTCATGGTAGGGGTGCTTCTGGTTAAACACGCGCTCGAAGCTGAAGACCACGTCGTCGGCATTCAACTTGCGGGTTGGTTTGAACCAGTCGGTAGTCTGGAACGGCACGTCTTTGCGCAGGTGAAACCGGTAAGTGGCCCCGTTATCCAGCACTTCCCAGCTTTGCGCCAATTCGGGGATCAGCCGGTAGGTGTACGGATCGACGTCCAGCAAGCGGTCATAAAGCTGTGCGGCCAGGGTATCGACCGTCAGGCCGCTGCTGGCCATCTGCGGGTTGAAGGTGTTCAGTATGCCGCTGACGCAATAGACAAAGCCGCTTTGGCGGATGTCCGGCAATGGCGATGCCGCGGTGGGCGCAGGGGGTGTGGAGGCCAGAGCGCTGCCGGCAAGGCAGCTCAGTGACAATATCCAAAGGGGTAAACCACGCATAGAGGCTTCATGGGTTAATAAGCAATAGCATTAGTGTATCGCACTCTGGCGAACAGCCCAATCCATTGAGCAAAATGGCTGAGTTTTCTGCTACTTGATTGAACAATTCGGCACTTCAGACAAAAAAGTTACAATTGATATGTTATAACATAACAAAATCATGTTACCGTTCCCTGGCAATGTACTGATAACAGCAAGGGGATGTATGAACAAGGTTGCACTTCCACCACGCCAGCCGCTGCCGGACGCGCAGGCCTGGCAGGGCGCAATGAGTGATGTCGGGCTCGATTGGGTCGGGATGCAAGGGATAGCGTTGCCGCTGGAGTTGGCTGGAAAGCCGTTGATGGCAAGGGTCAACGCCGGGATCAATTTGCGCGCCGGCAGCCAAGGTGCGCGGGGTATACACATGTCGCGGCTGTATCTGGCGCTGGATGAGTTAACCCAGGGCGAACTGACGCCGCAACGCATTGCCGATCAACTGCACGCTTTTTTGGCATCGCAGCCGGAAAACAGCGACCGCGCCAGCCTGCACATCAGCGGTGAGCTGCTGTTGTCGCGTCCGGCGCTGCTTTCGCCACACCGGGGCTGGAAAGCCTACCCGCTGGAAATTAGTGCCTCGCTGGCAAGCACACTCACCCTGACGCTGACGGTGGGCGTGCCCTATTCGTCCACTTGTCCGAGTTCGGCGGCGCTCAGTCGTCAACTGGCGCAGCAGCAGTTTCAGTTTGATTTCGAACATTCGGCGCAAAAGGTCGACCAGCAGCAGGTCATCGACTGGCTGGGCGATCACGGCATGCCGGGGACGCCTCACAGTCAGCGTAGCTGGGCCTGGGTGACGGTGACGCTCAATGAGCGCGAAACGGCATTGCCGGTGGTCAACCTGATAGATCGCATCGAACACGCGCTGGGCACGCCGTTGCAGACGCTGGTGAAACGCAGTGACGAGCAGGCGTTTGCCCTGGCTAACGGCCAGAACCTGATGTTCTGCGAAGATGCCGCTCGCCGCCTGTACCGAATGCTGCGCAGCCAGTGCAGCCACCGCGCCTTTTCACTGCGGGTCGAACATCAGGAAAGCCTGCATGCCCACAATGCCGTGGCGGAGTTGAGCTGGCGGGAGGAGCAGGATGCTGCGTAAAAACCCCAGTGGACACCTGCCGCAGGTCTCACCGCAGGCCTATATCGATCCTACCGCGATAATCTGCGGCCGGGTGATTATCGAGGATTTTGTCTACGTTGGGCCGTACGCGGTGATCCGTGCCGACGAACTCAATGCGGCCGGAGATATGGAACCGATCGTGATCGGCTCTCATTCCAATATTCAGGATGGCGTGGTGATCCACTCGAAAAGCGGCGCGGCGGTTACCATCGGCCGCTTCAGCTCCATCGCCCATCGCGCCATTGTCCATGGGCCGTGCTGCATCGAAGACCGGGTGTTTATCGGTTTCAACAGCGTGTTGTTCAACTGTCACATCGGTTCCGGCTGCGTGGTGCGCTACAACGCGGTGGTGGATGGCGTGACGTTGCCGCAGAACCTGTATATCCCGTCAACCGAGCGCGTCGGCGCCGACAGCGATCTGTCGCTTTACCGGCAGGTCGATCGCGGCGCACTGCAATTTTCTGAAGAAGTCGCCGCCACCAACGTTGAACTGGTGCGCGGTTACCAGGCATTACGCAATGAGTTTTGAGTGAGGAATCCCATGAATCCATTACCCGTAACCGTGCTTTCCGGCTTTCTCGGCGCCGGTAAAACGACGGTATTGAACCATATTTTGAACAATCGTCGGGGCATGCGCGTGGCGGTTATCGTCAACGACATGAGCGAAGTCAACATCGACGCTGCGCTGGTCGAGAACGAAGTCCAGCTCGATCGCCAGCAGGAAAAATTGGTGGAGATGAGCAATGGCTGCATCTGCTGCACGCTGCGCGAAGACCTGCTGATTTCGGTACGCGAACTGGCGCAGGCCGGGCGCTTCGATTACCTGCTGATCGAATCCAGCGGCATTTCCGAACCTTTGCCGGTGGCGGAAACCTTTACCTTTGAGGACGAACAGGGGGAAAGCCTATCGCAATTTGCGCGGCTGGATACCTTGGTCACCGTGGTGGACGGGGTTAATTTTATCCAGCAGTACCAGCAGGCGCAGACGCTGCAGGAGGCCGGTCAAAGCTTGGGCGAGGACGATCTGCGCAGCGTTGCGGATCTGTTGATCGAACAGATTGAGTTCTGTGACGTGATGCTGGTAAGCAAAACCGACCTGCTGACGCCAGAACAGCAGGGAGAAGTGATGGCGCTGCTGGCCAGTTTGAATCCGGATGCCCGTATTCTGCCCATATCGCCAGGCAAATTGCCGCTGGAGGCGGTATTGAACACCAACAGTTTCAGCTTCGACAAAGCGCAGCAGGCGCCGGGCTGGTTGAAGGAGCTACGCGGCGAGCACCTGCCCGAAACTGAAAACTACGGGATCAGCAGCTTTGTTTATCAGGCGCGCCGTCCCTTTGCGCCGGACAAATTCTACCGGGTGATCAACGGTGACTGGGGTGGTGGCAAGCTACTGCGTTCCAAAGGGTTCTTTTGGCTGGCGACGCGCCCGCGTCAGGCCGGGCAGTGGAGCCAGGCGGGAGGGATTGCTCATTATGGGTTGGCAGGCACCTTCTGGCGCGCCATAGCGCAAGATAGATGGCCGGAAGATGAAGAGACGAGGGCGCAGATTATGGAGAAATGGGTGGAGCCCTTCGGTGACATGCGCCAGGAGTTGGTGTTCATCGGCCAGCATTTGCAGCAGGCCAAAATAACGCGTTTGCTGGACGCTTGCCTGCTAAACGATGAGGAAATGGCCGCCGGGGTGGATTACTGGCACGAGATGGCCGACCCCTTCCCTGAGTGGTAATTGCACAATGACAGTGTGGTAATGAGAAAAATTCTCAACAAAGTGCTTTACAGATGATACTGATAACTATTATCATCGCTTGGCAGTTCACGGAAGGCCACTCCCTGTGGTTCTGATGTGGAAGGCACGACATTGCTCACATTGCTTCCAGTGTTTTTTAAGCCAGCTCGGGTGCTGGCTTTTTTTTTGCCCGCTATTCGTCGTCCGCCTCGCCATTTTGCAGTAACGTATGTTTTTTCAGCATGCCGCGTAGCTGGTGATAGGTCAGCCCCAGCAACTCCGCCGCTTTACGTTGGTTAAACCTTCCCTGTTGCAGTGCCGCTTCGATCAGAGACTTCTCCTGCGCCAATTGCCAGGCTTTTAAATCCAGCGGCAGTACCGGCAGGCCATCATGCGCTTCGGCCTCTACAGGCAATGGCACACTTTCCCGCTGGGCGAACGGGTTGATGACGATGTTATCCAGCGCTTCCGCACTGGTGCCGTGGCGGTAGACCGAACGCTCCACCACGTTTTTCAATTCGCGTACGTTACCTGGCCAGTGATAGCCGAGCAGGGCATCTCTGGCGCGCTCGGTAAAGCCAGGAAACAGCGGCAACGACAGCTCACGACACATCTGGATCGCAAAGTGTTCGGCCAGCAACATGATGTCTTGCTGGCGCCGGCGCAGCGGCGGCAACTGCACCACGTCGAACGCCAGGCGGTCCAGCAGGTCGGCGCGGAATTTTCCTGCCGCCGCCAGCGCGGGCAAGTCGTCGTTGGTGGCACACACCAGCCGGATATCGACCTGCAGCGGTTGGCTACCGCCGACGCGTTCCAGATGGCCGTATTCAATCACCCGCAGCAATTTTTCCTGTACCAGCATCGGCGCGGTCGCCAGTTCATCGAGAAACAAAGTGCCGCCGTCGGCACGTTCAAAGCGACCCAGGTGGCGCTTCTGCGCACCGGTAAAAGCGCCGGTCTCGTGGCCGAACAGTTCCGAATCCAGCAGGTTCTCATTCAGCGCCGCGCAGTTAAGCGAGATAAATGGCCCTTGCCAACGGTTGGAGAGGTAATGTAAACGGTGGGCGATCAACTCCTTACCGGTTCCGCGCTCACCAATAACCAACACCGGCTTGTTCAACTTTGCCAGTTGCGAGACTTGCTCTAATACTTCGACAAAGGCGTTTGCTTCGCCCAGCAGGTTTTCTAACTGTTCGCTCATGATGAAATTCGCCAATGTTTGGTGAAAATAATCACTCTACAGGATGCGTTCAGAGAGTCAAAAATAAATAGTCTTTATTATTCAACGAAATAAAAGTTGGCACGGGTTTTGATTAAGTCTTTGGGCAATCTGTATGATTTAACGCGGCGCTTCAGACGCCATCAGAACCAAGAGGAAGTGAATTATGGGTATTTTTTCTCGTTTTGCCGACATCGTGAACGCCAACATCAATACGCTGCTGGATAAGGCAGAAGATCCGCAAAAACTGGTGCGGTTGATGATCCAAGAGATGGAAGACACGCTGGTCGAAGTCCGTTCTACCTCAGCGCGTGCGCTGGCGGAGAAAAAGCAGCTGTTACGCCGTATCGAGCAGGGTGAAAACCAACTGAGCGACTGGCAGGACAAAGCCGAACTGGCGCTGCGTAAAGATAAAGAAGATCTGGCCCGTGCGGCGCTGATCGAAAAACAAAAAGTGGCCGACCTGATCTCTACGCTGACTCATGAAGTCTCGACCTTAGAAGAAACCCTGGCCCGCATGAAAAGCGAAATCGGCGAGTTGGAAAACAAACTGACCGAAACACGCGCACGCCAACAAGCACTGACATTGCGTCATCAGGCGGCGTCGTCTTCCCGTGAAGTGCGTCGTCAGCTCGACAGCGGCAAACTCGATGAGGCAATGGCGCGTTTCGAGCAGTTCGAACGTCGCATTGACCACATGGAAGCCGAAGCGGAAAGCGTCAGCATCGGTAAAAAGAAGTCTCTGGATCAAGAGTTTGCCGAGCTGAAAGCCGACGACG
This sequence comes from Serratia sp. Ser99, assembly GCF_024519545.1. Taxonomy (NCBI): domain Bacteria; kingdom Pseudomonadati; phylum Pseudomonadota; class Gammaproteobacteria; order Enterobacterales; family Yersiniaceae; genus Serratia; species Serratia sp. Ser99. The sequence continues at coordinate 105,377 of NZ_JALJRT010000002.1, forward strand.
CCATCAGCGAGCAGTTGGCGGCGCTGAAAGCGAAAATGAATCGTTCCGAGTAAGGTAATAAGGTTTTGAAAATAAATCAGGAAAATCAATTTATTGATTTTCGGCTGATAACACAAAGGGGGAAAAACCACGCTTTTATCCCCCTTTGTCAATAACCTGGGCGGCCACGGTAGGGTGGCCGCCCACCAAAGACGCATTAAGAAGGAAAAGAAATGAGTGCTCTATTACTTGCCATTCCGTTGACAATCTTTGTGTTGTTTGTCGCACCGATTTGGCTTTGGCTGCATTACAGCAATCGGCAACAAAACGGCATTCAACTGAGCCATCAGGAAATGCAACGTCTGGCACAGCTGGCGGAAGATGCCAAGCGTATGCGTGAACGCATTCAGGCGCTGGAAGAGATCCTCGATGCAGAACACCCGAACTGGAGACAGTCTTGATGAACAACACTCTGGGCAGTAAAAAGCTTTATCGCGTACCTGAAGAAGGGATGGTGAAGGGCGTCTGCGCCGGTCTGGCCCATTATTTCGACGTGCCGGTACGCCTGATCCGGGTGATCGTGGTGTTATCGATGTTCTTCGGGCTGTTTTTCTTCACCCTGATTGCTTATTTCGCGCTGGTGTTCGTGTTGGATGAAGCGCCGGCCAGCCGTTTTGACGGCGAACAGCAAAAAACGCCGCGTCAGTTGCTCGACCAACTTGAATATCAACTGGGCAGCGGCGAGCAACAGCTGCGACAGGTTGAGCGTTACGTCACGTCGGACACTTTCGGCGTACAGAGCCGTTTCCGCAAGCTGTAACCCGCCCCGCATGCTATGGCCTGCGCCGTGCGCAGGTCAGGCTTTGCACCCGTCATCATCCTTTATTGACCCGAACTGTGCCGGAGGGCATTGATAATGAACAAAACCTATGCCGCAAGCGCCGCTAAAACCGGTGGATTTAAACGAGGAGCAGGTGCAATGTTGAAGACAGTGTCTAAAGTCATCATCATAGCGTTACTAAATTACGGCCCGGCAGGGGCGGCCGGCTGGCTGCTGCGGACCGTGGGTCGCAAACCGATTCGCTTTGTATTGGCGCTGGTGCTGGAACCTTTGTTCCGCAAAGGCCTGAACAAGGTATTTGGGCGTTATGCCAAGGAGAACAATGAAACGACTGCAAAATGAGTTAACGTCGCTGGTCAACCGCGGAATGGATCGCCATCTGCGCCTGGCGGTGACCGGTCTGAGCCGTAGCGGCAAAACCGCCTTTATCACCGCTTTCGTCAACCAATTGCTGCACGTTCACAGCGGTGCGCGCATGCCGCTGTTCTCGCCGGTGCGTGAAGAGCGCCTGCTGGGCGTGAAGCGCATTCCGCAGCGCGATCTCGGCATTCAACGTTTTACCTATGATGAAGGGTTGGCGCAGCTGTATGGCACACCGCCGAGCTGGCCGACCCCGACGCGTGGCGTCAGCGAAATTCGCCTGGCGCTGCGTTACCGCTCCAACGATTCACTGCTGCGTCATTTCAAAGACACGTCGACCCTGTACCTGGAAATCGTCGATTATCCCGGCGAGTGGTTGCTGGACCTGCCGATGCTGGAACAGGACTATCTGGCCTGGTCGCGGCAAATGGCCGGCCTGCTGCAGGGCGATCGCGCCGAGTGGGCCAAGCCTTGGCTGGCGCTGTGCAAAAGCTGCGATCCGCTGGCTCCGGCAGATGAAAACAAACTGGCGGCTATCGCCCAGGCCTACACCGACTATCTCCTGCGTTGCAAAAGTGAAGGGCTGCACTTTATTCAGCCGGGGCGCTTTGTCCTGCCGGGGGATCTGGCCGGTGCGCCGGCGTTGCAGTTTTTCCCGTGGCCGAATGTGGATGCTCAGGGTGAGTCGAAGCTGGCGCAGGCGGATAAACACAGCAATATCGGCATGCTGCGTGCGCGTTTCAATTATTACTGCCAGTCGATCGTCAAAAACTTTTATAAAGAGCATTTTGTCCGTTTCGACCGCCAAATAGTGTTGGTGGACTGCTTGCAGCCGCTCAATAGCGGCCCGCAGGCGTTTAACGACATGCGCCTGGCGCTGACCCAGTTGATGCAGAGTTTCCACTATGGCAAGCGCACGCTGTTTCGCCGGTTGTTTTCGCCGACCATCGACAAGCTGATGTTCGCCGCCACCAAAGCCGACCATATTACCGCCGATCAGCACGCCAATCTGGTGTCGCTGCTGCAGCAGTTGGTGCAGGAAGCGTGGCAGAACGCTGCGTTTGAAGGCATCAGCATGGACTGCGTTGGGCTGGCCTCGGTACAGGCTACCGAGAGCGGTATCGTTGATCATCAGGGGCAGCGCATCCCGGCGTTAAAAGGCAATCGTCTAAACGACGGAGCGCCGCTGACGGTTTTCCCCGGCGAAGTGCCGGCGCGCCTGCCTGGACCGGCTTTTTGGCAAAACCAGGGCTTCCATTTCGATGAGTTTCGTCCACGCGCCATGAGCGTGGACAGCCCGTTGCCACATATTCGCCTGGACGCGGTGATGGAGTTTCTACTGGGAGATAAATTGCGATGAGCGAGCCGATAAAACCGCGTATCGATTTTGAACAACCGCTGCAACCGCCGCAGGAGCCCGTGCTGCGTGCTAACGTCGCTTTCGACGAACAGCAGGCGGAAAGCTTTTTCCCGGCGGCGCCGGAGCTGCAGCAGGAAGACGAAGAGGGGCGCGCCGAAGGCATCGTCAATGCGGCCCTGAAACCCAAACGCAGCCTGTGGCGCAAAATGGTCACTGCCGGGCTGGCGCTGTTTGGCGTCAGCGTAGTGGCGCAGGGCGTACAGTGGGTACATACCGCCTGGGTGCAGCAGGATTGGATTGCCATGGGCGGTGGCGTAGCGGGTGGCTTGATCGTTTTTGCCGGGGTGGGGTCGGTGGTGACCGAATGGCGCCGGTTATACCGTCTGCGTCAGCGTGCCGAAGAGCGAGATGTGGCTCGAGAACTACTGCACAGCCACGGTTTGGGCAAAGGGCGGGAGTTCTGCGAGAAGTTGGCGCGTCAGGCCGGTCTGGATCAAGGGCATCCGGCGTTGCAGCGCTGGCAGGCCTCGCTGCATGAAACCCAAAACGACCGTGAAGTGGTGGCGCTGTACGCCAAACTGGTGCAGCCGGTGCTGGACAACCAGGCTCGGCGTGAAATCAGCCGTTCGGCCGCGGAATCCACGTTAATGATTGCCGTCAGTCCGCTGGCGCTGGTGGATATGGCGTTTATCGCCTGGCGCAATATTCGCCTTATCAACCGCATCGCGGCGCTGTATGGCATCGAACTGGGCTACTTTAGTCGTCTGCGGCTATTCCGCCTGGTGCTGTTGAACATTGCCTTTGCCGGTGCGTCCGAACTGGTGCGCGAAGTGGGGATGGACTGGATGTCGCAAGATCTGGCGGCTCGTTTGTCTGCCCGTGCAGCACAGGGGATCGGTGCCGGTTTGCTGACCGCGCGGCTAGGCATCAAGGCGATGGAGCTGTGCCGTCCACTGCCTTGGCTGGAAGGTGAGAAACCCAAACTGGGTGATTTCCGCAGCCAATTGGTCGGCCAACTGAAAGAAACCATGAAGAAAGGCGACAGCAAAGCCAAATAATCTCCTCACGGCGTCCATTTGGGCGCCGTGCTTCCTTTCTGCCTCTGTCACGCCGTGCAAAGCCAATACGTAACCTTCACTTGACGAAAGACGATCCCCCTGCAAATACATTATATTTATCTGCAAATTTATTGACGGTTGTGATAACTCTCTGCCGATCAGCTAAAATGACGCCGATGGTGTTATTCACTTGCGTTTAAAAACATCAACAACAGCGATAAATCAGAGTTCTGTCAACTTTTGCTGACAGATTGCTTCTACCGTTCGGGGTGAGAGAGTATCATCATTGCCAGTCATCCCCGCACCTGCAGAGATAAGGCCAATACTGATGCGTTTGGAAGTTTTTTGCGAAGACCGAATCGGTCTGACTCGAGAGTTACTCGATCTTTTGGTATTGCGCAGCATAGATTTACGTGGCATCGAAATCGATCCCATCGGCCGCATTTACCTCAATTTTTCCCAGCTGGATTTTGACACCTTCCGTGCCTTGATGGCAGAGATCCGCCGCATCGCCGGCGTGACCGACGTACGCACCGTGAATTTCATGCCGTCCGAGCGTGAGCACCGCGCCCTGCGGGCGTTGCTGGAGTCGATGCCGGAACCGGTCTTCTCGATAGATATGAAGGGCAAGGTCGAGCTGGCTAACCCGGCGGCTCAGGCGCTGTTCGGTTTCAGCGAAGACAAAATCCGCAATCAGACCGCCACTGCGTTGATTGGCGGTTATAACTTCAGCCGCTGGCTGGAGAGCGAACAGGCGACTCCGCAATCTGAGCGGGTGGTGATCCGCAGTCAGGATTTCCTGATGGATATCACCCCCATCTATCTGGAAGACGAAAACCAGCAGAAAGACACCGTCGGCGCGGTTGTGATGCTGAAGTCCACGGCGCGCATGGGTCGTCAGCTACAGAACTTGTCGGTGAACGACGATACCGAATTTGATCACATCGTCGCCGCCAGTCCGAAAATGCGCCAGGTGCTGGATCAGGCGCGCAAGCTGGCGATGTTGGATGCGCCACTGTTGATTGTCGGGGATACCGGTACCGGTAAAGATATCCTAGCCCGGGCCTGTCACCTGCGCAGTCCGCGCGGCAAGCAGCCGTTCCTGGCGCTAAACTGTGCCGCTTTGCCGGACGACGTAGCGGAAAGCGAGCTGTTCGGCCATGCGCCGGGCGCTTACCCCAATGCGCTGGAAGGCAAGAAGGGCTTCTTCGAGCAGGCACACGGCGGTTCGGTATTGCTCGATGAAATCGGTGAAATGTCGCCGCGCATGCAGACCAAACTGCTGCGCTTTATTAACGACGGCACTTTCCGCCGGGTTGGCGAAGAACATGAAGTGCATGTCGATGTACGCGTGATCTGCGCGACGCAGAAAAACCTGACCGAACTGGTGCAACGCGGTGAGTTCCGTGAGGACTTGTATTATCGCCTTAACGTACTGACCATTACCCTTCCGCCGCTGCGTGAGCGTCCGCAGGACATCATGCCGCTGACCGAACTGTTCGTGGCGCGCTTTGCCGATGAGCAGGGCGTTGCGCGGCCGAAATTGTCCAACGATCTGGGCAGCTTCCTCAGCAAATACGGCTGGCCGGGCAACGTGCGGCAGTTGAAGAACGCCATCTATCGCGCGCTGACGCAAACGGAAGGTTTCGAACTTCGTCCACAAGATATCGTTCTGCCGGAATTTGAAGTTGAAATGTCATTGGGGGATGAAGTGTTGGACGGCTCGCTTGACGACATCAGCAAGCGTTTTGAACGCTCGGTGTTGACGCGGTTGTACCGCACCTATCCAAGCACGCGAAAGCTGGCGAAACGCCTGGGGGTTTCACATACCGCGATCGCCAACAAGCTGCGCGAGTATGGTCTTAGCAGCCGCAAGCCGGCTGGGGAAAGCGAAGAGTAAAAAGAATGGGCGCCTTAGGCGCCCATTTTAATACTTGGCTATCAGAGCCCGGCATTCGCGGGCCTTATGACATTACTTCAAGGCAGCCAGCGCCGCGTCATAGTCTGGTTCGTTGGTGATTTCATTCACCAGCTCGCTGTACAACACGTTATCCTGGCCATCCAGCACCACGACCGCACGAGCAGTCAGACCGGCCAGTGGGCCCTCGGCGATTTCAACGCCGTAGGCTTGTTTGAATTCTGCACCGCGCAGAGTGGACAGGGTCACCACGTTGCTCAGGCCTTCCGCGCCACAGAAACGTGACTGTGCGAACGGCAGGTCGGATGAAATGCACAACACGACGGTGTTATCCAGGCCGCTGGCCAACTGGTTGAATTTACGCACTGAAGTCGCACAAACGCCGGTATCGATGCTTGGGAAAATGTTCAGAACTTTGCGTTGACCCGCGAAGCTGCTCAGCGCCACATCTGACAGGTCTTTGGCAACCAGAGAGAAGGCTTTGGCTTGTTCGCCGGACTGTGGCAGATGGCCTGCAACGCTAACCGGGTTGCCTTGAAAATGTACTGTCTGAGTCATTAGCTTGATTCCTTTTACAGGTGTTTATACAAAGGGCATGAGCCTAATGAAAAGGGACTTTACGCCGCGCTTAACATTAGGTTCACACCCTGGCATCAGTTTATGTCAACAATTGCGGGTTGGATATATAAAGTTTGCTAAATAGTTGTATATATTAGGTTGTGTCCAGAATTTATCCTTCTGGTCGCCCTTGTTTATGCGCAATTTTCGCCTCAGGAGCCGTTATGAGAAGCATGCGTTTTTACCCAGAAGCCTGGCCGCTGCATACTGCCTTTGTGATAGCTCGCGGTAGCCGTACCGAAGCCAAAGTCGTGGTGGTCGAAATTGAACAGCAGGGCGTGCGTGCCAGCGGCGAATGTACGCCATATGCGCGTTACGGCGAAAGTGAAGCCTCGGTGATGGCGCAGCTGGCTGAAGTGGCAACGGCTGTGGAACAGGGCGTGACGCGGGAGCAACTGCAGCGGCTAATGCCGGCAGGTGCAGCGCGTAATGCGGTGGATTCTGCACTGTGGGATCTGGAATGTCGCCTGAACGGCCAGAGCCTGTGGCAACGCAGCGCAGTCGTAGAGCCGGAACGCATTGTGATGGCGCAAACCGTCAGCATCGGCTCGCCGGAGGCGATGGCGTTCGCCGCGCGTGAGCTTGAGCAACAAGGGGCCAGTCTGTTGAAAATCAAGCTGGATAACCACCTGATCAGTGAACGGCTGGTGGCGATCCGTGCGGCAGTGCCGACGGCCACCTTGATCGTCGACGCCAATGAGTCCTGGCAGGCGGAGGGGTTGGCGGCACGTTGTCAGCTGTTGGCGGATCTGGACGTGGCGATGCTGGAGCAACCTCTGCCGGCGAAGGACGACAGCGCGCTGGAAAACTTTATCCACCCGTTACCGATTTGCGCCGATGAGAGCTGCCACACGCGTAGCGATCTACCGCGGTTGGCCGGACGCTATCAGATGGTCAATATCAAGCTGGACAAGACCGGCGGTCTGACGGAAGGGTTGGCGTTGGCGGCATTGGCGCGAGAGCAAGGGTTCGCCATCATGCTGGGCTGCATGCTCTGCACTTCTAGAGCGATAGGCGCGGCGTTACCCTTGGCTCCGGGGGCGCGATTTGTCGATTTGGACGGGCCAACCTGGCTGGCGAAGGACGTTGAACCGGGTCTGGATTTCGAATGTGGGGCGATCAACCTCGCCCCGTAACCGACTCAGTCCGGGTAGGTCAGTAATTCCACCATGGCATCGAGGTAGCTTTCGCTGGCGGCATCGGCAGAGATTGGTGGGAACTCTGCGGTAATGCAGGGCAGCGACAGATCGGCGCACCAACTGCCGAACGATCCCGGCGTCTCGTAACCGACGCTGGTGACCAGCGGCAGGGCAAATTTGTGCGAAAGCCAGACGCCAAGCTGAGAGCTGGCAGGGTCTTCAATACAGGCCAAGGGTTCATGGAAGGAGACTACCCAGCGAGGTTTCAGCCGATGGATCAGGTGGCACAGCGCCTGGGTCTCCGGCTCGGAACCCGGACGGCCACCGGTCGAAAGCTTAACGTCTCGCGCCTCCGCCGCGCTGTTCCAGCGATAAACCGTGTCGCCAGAGCGCCAGTTGGCCGCCGGGAAATTGCGGTTCAGGTCGACCCCGTTGGCATTGGCGCGCAGCCCCAGTTGGCAGCCGTCTGGGTTGACGGCCAGCACCACATGGTGACGCAACTGATTGGGGGCGATGCTGCGCAGCGCACAGGACAGCGTGACAATAGCGGCACCTTCGTCGCCGTGCGTACCGGCGATGATCAGCCCGGTATCTGGGCTACTGATGGCCGCCGGGAAATAGAGCAGCGGTGCGCCCAGCAGCGAACTGCCGTAATTCTCTCCTGCAACGGCCAATTGGCCACGTTCACTGCGCGGTCGATGCTGGATCATGATGCGTTCCCTGATTTAAAGGTCGAGAGTGATTATCATTTTATTCAGTGTATTACGCTTTAGCTGCACTTTCCCAGAGCTATTGTTCAGCTATCGCGCGTTATGTGAACTGTGCGTTAGCGTAGGTAACAATAAAACCCCGCCGGTCAATTCGCTGTTGTTATACTATCGGCAAAGCTAACCCAATAACCAAACAGGGGATTTAACATGCCAGTAGCCAGAATTATTGCCAGCTATAGCGAAAATGAAAAAGATACCATCACGCTGCTGTGCGGCGTGGACGAGGAAAACCAAATCCGCCAGGGTGAATGGTTCGGCGTGGTGAAAAACGACGACGGGCGCGGCGATGAGTCCAACTATCCGTTTACCCTGCACGTCGACTATCAAAAAAACAGCTTCTATCTGGACTATGGCTATGATGATGCCGAGTCACGTCAGATGCAAAAGACCGATATCCATGCCAAGCCGCTGGTGGAGAAAGGCTTCTTCACTATCTTCGATGAAGAAGAGGGCGAAGAATTCAGCTACCGTATCAACAGCATCCATCTTTACGAATAATCCTCGTCGAGATCAAAATGCCCGTGTCGACTTCGTCGTACGGGCATTTTTTATTGCCTGGCCCCCAGTTTTTACATCTTGTCCGCCTGGAACTCTAGGTGAGACTAATCTTGTGCTATAAGATAAAAAATTCAGATGGTTAACGGGGATGAATCAGAATGACGAGAAAAATAATTCAACAGGGTTTTCGTTTGGCGCTGTGTGCGGTAGCGATCGGCGCAGGATTGAGCAGCGCAATGGCGGCGCAGGTTCCCCCGGGTACCACTCTGGCGGAAAAGCAGGAAATTGTTCGCCATATCAAAGATGAGCCTGCTTCCCTCGATCCGATCAAAGCGGTCGGGCTGCCGGAAGCACAATTGGCGCGCGATCTGTTTGAAGGTTTGGTGAATCATGATGCCAACGGCAAAGTGATCCCTGGCGTTGCCACCCGTTGGCAAACCACGGATAACCAAACCTATATTTTCACACTGCGTAAGGACGCACGCTGGTCTAACGGTGACCCTGTCACGGCAAAAGACTTTGTCTATAGCTGGCAACGCCTGGTCGAACCAAAAAGTCTGTCTCCCTTTGCCTGGTTTGCTCAACTGGCAGGTATCCAGAATGCCGATGAGATCATTACCGGTAAATTGCCAGCGGACAAGCTGGGCGTAACGGCGCTGGATGATTACACCTTAAAAGTACAGTTGAATAAGCCGGTACCCTATTTTGTCAGCCTGACGGCCAACTTCAGCCTGTTCCCGGCGAACAAGGCGGTGGTGGAGAAATTTGGCAATGACTGGACCAAAGTCGGCAATCTGGTGGGCAACGGTGCGTATAAGCTACAGGAGCGGGTGGTCAACGAGAAACTGGTGCTGACGCCCAACGAACACTATTGGGATCATGCGCATACCGTTTTGACCAAAGTGACCTTTGTGCCAATCAACCAGGAGTCTAACGCCACTAAACGCTACCTGGCCGGCGATATCGATATCACCGAATCCTTCCCTAAAAACATGTACCAAAAACTGCTGAAAGACATCCCGGATCAGGTGTATACCCCGGACCAACTCGGCACCTATTATTATGCTTTCAACACCCAACGGGCGCCGACCAACGATGTGCGGGTGCGCAAGGCGCTGTCTTACGCGATCGATCGCAAAATTATCGCCGAAAAAGTGTTAGGCACCGGTGAGAAACCGGCTTATCACTTTACGCCGGATGTGACCGCAGGGTTTAAACCGGAAGTGAGTCTGTTGCAACAGCAGCCGCAGGCCGAACTGGATGCCCAGGCCAAGGCGCTGATGCAGGCGGCCGGTTATGGCCCTAATAACCCTTTGAAGCTGACGCTGTTGTATAACACTTCAGAAAGCCACCAGAAAATAGCCATCGCCGTGGCCTCAATGTGGAAGAAAACCCTTGGGATCGACGTTAAGTTGCAGAATCAGGAATGGAAAACTTATATTGACAGCCGTAACACCGGCAATTTCGACGTGGTGCGCGCTTCCTGGGTGGGCGATTACAATGAAGCTTCGACCTTCCTGTCGTTGTTGAGCTCCACCCACAGCGGTAACATCGCCAAATTCAAGAGCGCGGATTACGACAAGCTGTTGGCGCAGGCCAGCCGTGAAACCAGCGCCACGGCCCTGACGGCGGATTACAACAAACTGGAGCAGATCATTGCGGAACAGGCGCCGATCGCGCCGATTTACCAATATACTAATGGCCGTCTGATCAAGCCTTGGGTAAAAGGTTACCCGATCACCAATCCGGAAGACGTGGCCTACAGCCAGACGATGTATATTATCAAGCATTAATAACTGCATTTAACCAGGCTCCGTTAATTCGGGGCCTGGTTATCAATATTTGTCGAATAATAAAACAAACCCCAATGGCTTATATCAGCCAGGGCGATGCTGTCCGTTGAAATAACCGGAGAGCCCTTTATATTCGGCAATGAATAGTGGGTAAAACAGGTCGTTATTTATGCTTTATAAGCTGTCCCGCATGGCATCAACCAGGATGCGGCCGCTCATGTCCGTTTGAGTAATGCGATAGCTGGTTGGGTAAGAACGCCGGGTGCTGAGGTGATCGTGTACCGACACCTTGCCAACCTGCGCACCGCTGGCATTCTTAACGATAAACTCGCTGATTTCTTCCTGGCCCTGATTTTGAAAATTAACGCTGCGGATTTTCTCCAGCGTATCGCTGTCGTTTAATTTTAAATGGTCGCGTAACATAACTACCTCCTCGTAGTGAGGGAAGTATATGCCTCTCAAATTTGAGCTGGAACAGCTTTTTGTTAATTTTTTATTGTCATTATGAATTAAGATTGCTGTGAATATGTTAAGTCATAATAATGGCGCGATAGCCAGCGCTTTATCCCACGATATCCGCATTTATCGGCCGGGTTTTATTTCATCTCCGTTATTATTAGTCTGCATTTTTGTTAAATAATACCTGACGCCCAATGGGTGAGGGAAATACGCAGGACACGTCATGTGCACAGTCGGGAACGATCGCTAAATCACGTTTGGCGCGCGGGGCAATAAAACGTCGATCGTAAGCCGCATAGGCGATGCCCCGTTGTAGACGATCGGGGCCTTGCGCCTGCGCCGCACAAGATTTGTCGAGTATTTTGTAGAAGCTTCCTGGCGCGTCGCCGCTGTCCTTTGCGCCAACCATATAGGTGATATTCGCCGTGGCATAGCGTTGGCGTACTGATTCAGTTTGTTGGTCGAGGTAGCTCGGAATAGCCTCAATGCCGTATTTCCAACGATTGACGCTCGGGCAGGTGAAACTGTTAACCTCAACCCAATCGAAGGTGCATCCCCCTGTTGAATCACAATCGCGCCAATCGACAGGGCGCTCGTTGTTTACCGGCAGCGGTCGGTGACTGTCAAAATAGAGCCAACTGCCGGGGTCGGATATCACAAAGCGTAGTTTTACGCCGGGCGGCGGATTGGCGAAACCGACATAGTGCTGTACAAACTGTGCGCCGGCGGAAAACCCTGCAACGGTGACCCAGCGTATCTGCGGCCATTTTACTTTCAATTCGGCAACCAGGCGATCAAGAGCGGCAAACGAACTGGTTCTTCCCTGGTTGTCCAAACCGCCTTCGATCCAGGAACTGCAACTCCACAGTGCGTCCCCGGCCTGCGCTTGTGGAACGCCGGGAGAATGGCAGCGTGTGGACTGAGCATTACTGACCGGGAACAGCGGGGCGACCAACAGCGCCTGGCCGGTTTTGCCTGCAAGTTGAGCCGCTTTTACCGCGGCGGCCAGGGTTTTCCCCGCATCTCTGGGATGTCCGTGCAGCACGATTAACGCGCTATCTGGTGTGATTACCTGGGGGTGTGCGACAAAGTAAGGTAAATTTCCTGCTGTTGGTCCCAGTTTCACCCGGTATGCGTCGGCCAGGGTGTCGAGTGTGCTATCTGCAGCAAACAGTGGATGAAACGGGGTTGCAATAACCGCCGCTACTGAGGCCAATACCAATGTTCGAGTGGGGGTCATTAAGCACCAGCTTTAAGGTTTGCGCATTATTCCTCCATGTTAGCCTATAAGGCCATTTCGAGCGTAGCATTCGCACGGCTTCATCTTTGATCCGCCTGGCATTAACGCTAGACTCTGAGGTAACTGAAAAGCAAAGAGGATGAGGAATGGAAGTCATTGAGGGGCGCGAGTTACAGGTTCCTGACGCAGTCTATGCCTACCAACTCGATGGTAAGGGCGGTGTAACATCGATTGATTACGATGATAAAGTCACCTGCGATGAGCCTTGCTGGCTGCATCTCGATTATGCGCACCCAGCCAGCGCCGAGTGGCTGACTACCACACCGCTTTTGCCGGATGCGGTAAGAGAGGCCTTATCCGGGGAGAGTTCCCGGCCGCGCGTCAGCAAGGTGGGCGAAGGCACCATGATCACGCTGCGCAGCATTAACTTTAACGCCAACTCGCGGCCGGATCAGTTGGTCACTATCCGCGTTTACATGACCGATAAACTCATCGTTTCTACCCGCCATCGCAAGGTCTATTCCATTGACCAGGTGGTGAACGATCTGCAAAGCGGCAGTGGGCCAACCAACAGCGGTAACTGGCTGGTGGAGATATCGGACGCATTGACCGACCACGCCAGCGAGTTTATCGAAGATCTGCACGATAAAATCATCGATCTGGAAGATTCGTTACTGGAGCAGCAGGTCCCCGAACGGGGGCAATTGGCGCTGATCCGCAAACAGTTGATTGTGCTGCGTCGTTATATGGCACCGCAACGCGACGTGTTCTCGCGTTTAGCCAGCGATCGTTTGCCCTGGATGAATGACGACGATCGTCGCCGCATGCAGGATATTGCCGATCGGCTGGGGCGCGGGCTGGATGACCTGGACGGTAGCATTGCACGTACCGCGATCCTTTCTGACGAAATCACCACCGTAATGGCCGATGCCATGAACCGCCGTACTTACACCATGTCGCTACTGGCGATGGTGTTTTTGCCTACGACCTTTTTGACCGGGCTGTTCGGCGTCAACCTGGGCGGGATCCCTGGGGGCGGTAATCCATTCGGCTTTGCGGCATTTTGCCTGATGCTGGCCGGATTGGTGTTCGGCGTGGGCTGGTGGCTGAAGCGACGTCGTTGGTTGTAGCCAAAAAGAGGTAAAACCCCGGTTAACATTGAGCGATATCAACTTTTGTCGGGGGGAAATGAGGCATGATCTATCTCGCAGGTGAATGCAACGTCAAGCGATGGGCGTTGCGCTCCATAATTGTCTTACTTTCTTATATTTAGAATTACTGCATAGCACATTGATTCATACGATGCCGGTTTAATCACCGGCATTTTTTTGTCCGCAATTTGCCCTCAGGCCGCACTCTCATCCCAGAAACTGGCTTCAATCTTGTGCCCGTCCAGGTCACGCACAAAGCAGCCGTAATAGGCTTCACCATAGTGCGGCCGTGAACCGGGGGCACCTTCATCCGTCGCTCCGGCCAGCAGCGCCTGCCGGTAAAAATCATCAACCTGCTGCTTGCTGGTGGCGAAAAAACCCACATGAATGCCGTTGCCGGTGGTAGCCGGTTTGCCGTCGATCGGCAGCTGCAACCAAAACTCCGGATAATCGCGGCCATAGCCTATGGCCCCTGGGTGTTCCAAAACCCGGCGGCAACCTAAGGCGGCGAGGGTGCGATCGTAAAAATCAGCTGCGGCGTCAAAATTATTGCTGCCGAGAGAAACGTGAGACAAGCAGGGCGTGATGTTCATCGGTAATCTCCTGGTGACTGTATAAAAACACAGTATAGGATAAAAACCGCACTGTCTGGTGAATTCTGCTGAAAATGCGAGCGGGATCGCCAACTGAAGGGGGTAAAGAGCCGCCCGCAGTGTGCGGGCGGAACAACGGCTTACTTGATTTCGAGCACGTCTAAACGTGCCGGGGCAGGTTCATCCGTCTCTTCCGGCTGCCAACCCACCGGCTGCATCGGAATGTCTTCGCGATCGAAGGCCAAATCGCCACCGTCAACGACTTCACTGCCGTGGTGAATGCCTTTGAAATCAAACAGGTTAAAGTCGCTCAGGTGCGAAGGCACCACGTTTTGCATTGCGCTGAACATGGTTTCCAGGCGGCCTGGATAGCGTTTATCCCAGTCGCGCAGCATGTCGCCAATTACCTGACGCTGCAGGTTAGGCTGCGAACCGCACAGGTTGCACGGAATAATCGGGAATGCTTTCGCCACCGAGAAACGCTCAATATCTTTTTCACGGCAGTAGGCCAGCGGACGGATCACCACGTGCTTACCGTCGTCGCTCATCAGTTTAGGTGGCATGCCTTTCAGTTTGCCGCCGTAGAACATATTGAGGAACAGGGTCTGCAGAATGTCATCACGGTGGTGGCCGAGCGCAATCTTGGTGGCACCCAGCTCGGTGGCGGTGCGGTAAAGGATACCGCGGCGCAGACGCGAACACAGGGAACAGGTGGTTTTGCCCTCGGGGATCTTGTCCTTGACGATGCTGTAGGTGTTCTCCTCAACGATCTTGTATTCCACCCCCAAACTTTCCAGATAGGCTGGCAGGATATGCTCAGGGAAGCCAGGCTGTTTCTGATCGAGGTTAACGGCAATCAGTGAGAAATTGACCGGTGCACTTTGCTGCAGGTTGCGCAGAATTTCCAGCATGGTGTAGCTGTCTTTACCGCCGGACAGGCAGACCATGATGCGGTCGCCTTCTTCAATCATGTTGAAGTCGGCAATCGCTTCGCCCACGTTGCGGCGCAGACGCTTGTGCAATTTGTTAAGGTTGTATTGCTCTTTTTGACTAACGGTTTGTTTTTCTGACATTTAAATCGTGCTCGTTCTCAATTGGGGGCACTATGGGCATGACGTTTTAGGCAGCAAGTTTAGCATTCAACAGGCTGATTGGGTCATTATTCATTTCGCTCTCGGGGCCGTGAAGAACCTTGGCGTGCTGTCATGCCTGGTTGTCTGGGGATAAACGCACCCAACATGCATCAATGTGGCGTGTATGGTACGGATTGTGAGAACGAATACCAGCGTGTTTTGCGTGGTGGGGATGGAAAACGGAAAATAATGGGTGCCAAACCCACATGAGGCCGCATTTGGGCCTCATGTTTTACCGACTCAATCTTATTTATAAATTTCAGCTGTGCCACACAGACGATTGTTGCCGGAGGCGCCGATGATGCGATAAACCTCGGCGCCGGCTTCGACCGCCTTGGCTTCCAGTTCCCGCTGTAGGCTAGAAAGATTATTGCTTGCTGCGCAGGCACTAATGATCCCGGCTTTTTGCCGATCGGCGGGTGCTGAGTTAACCAGGGTAGCGGCGACGGTCGTGAACGACAGGGTGGCCAGCGCGAGGGCAGCGAGGGCCAGATTGACGTTTTTCATGCTGTGATTTCCTTTTCTGTGGCCTGTATTGATTAAGACTGGCGACGACGTTGATTCGCTCAGTGTGAGTTTTTCATACTAATATGGGTTGGCTATTGGTCTTCTCGCGCCGGATAGCCTGCTTTACGCAGCACCGCGAGAAAATCACTCTCGTCCAGAGTGCTATCGACCTGAACCTGACGCGCGGCCGGGTCGGTTTCAATCTGGGCCTGCGGATCGACACTGTGTAGTGCCTTGGTTACGGATTTCGCGCAACCGCCGCAGGTCATATTGGGAATGTAGAAACTGTGCATATCAATCTCCTGGTTCTTTAGGGTGTCCGGTCACTATGCGGGTTGACAACGTGGCAAGGTCAAACGCTTTTCAGTGAAAATTTTTGCTTTGAATTCAATGACGATACCGGTGTATAAGCGCCAAAGCGTGGCGCCTCACGAGGGGTTTGCAGGCTGGGCTCCGTGGTTGTGGCAGGCTCAGCCAAATCCGCCAGGATCGGGCAGTCTGGGCGATCGTTGCCATGGCAGTGATCGGCAAGGTATTCGAGCGTTTGCGCCATCTCTTGCAGTTCGGCGATCTTGGCTTTCAACCTGGCAACATGGGAAAGCGCCATCTCTTTAACGTCGGCGCTGGCACGATCGCGGTCGTTCCACAAGACCAGCAGGGCCGAGATCTGCTCGACAGAAAACCCCAGATCGCGTGCACGACGAATAAATCGCAGACTGTGTACGTCCTGTGAGCTGTAATGCCGGTAACCGGCATCAGAACGAAGGGCTTTCGGAATCAGGCCAATTTGTTCGTAATAGCGGATCATCTTTGCCGAAACGCCAGAGGACTTGGCTGCTTGACCGATGTTCATTATTCACTCCTTCTGGGGGATTCATTAAATCCCCCTAAAGCGGGGGATCGGTTATGGATCGACAGGTAGCGTTATCGCTGGCACTCGCTGGCGCGATTGGACAGATCGAGTACCACAACCAATCCAGGTGATAGGTGCGATAGAACACTTTCGCGTTCACCTGAGTGGTTGGCGCGATACATACACCGCCACGCGCCTTGGCCTCCTCGCTGATCTCGGGGTTGGAGAGATCGCGTTCTTCGAAAGCGATCCCTTCATTTTCGAGCCAGGATTTCAACGTTTGGCAGTCTGAGCACGTCGGCATGGTGTAGATGACGACCTGAGGATGAAATTCACCGGCCATGCTGGCCTCCTCAAACGTGTTGTAGTGTTGCCGCCTAAACCTTTACGTTTTCTGGCCCAACAGGGCGGGATTCGATACCCATCGGTGCCTGGAAACGCTTTAGACGGAGCGCGTTGCCGAGCACGAAGACGCTGGAGAGCGCCATCGCTGCAGCGGCGAAGATCGGCGAAAGCAAGGTGCCGTTTATCGGGTAAAGCATGCCTGCCGCAACCGGGATCAGCACTGCGTTGTAGGCAAAGGCCCAGAACAGGTTCTGCTTGATGTTGCGGATCGTCGCCTGGCTGAGCGCAATGGCATTTGCCACACCACGCAGGTCACCGGACATCAACACCACGTCTGCCGCTTCGATAGCTACATCGGTTCCCGTACCGATGGCCAACCCAACATCAGCTTCGGCCAGCGCCGGGGCGTCGTTGATGCCATCCCCCACGAAAGCGACGCGTGCACCATGGCTGCGGAACTGCTTCAGCGCCGCGACCTTACCGTCGGGTAAAACCTCAGCCGCGACCTCATCGATACCGAGCTGTCGGGCGATTGCCGAGGCGGTTGCTGCATTATCACCGGTGATCATCGCGACCTTGAGCCCCAATGCGTGCAGCGCCTTGATTGCCTCTGGCGTGGTCTCTTTAATCGGGTCGGCAACGGCGATCACCGCCGCCAAACGACCGTCTATCGCAGCATAAAGCGGGCTCTTGCCTTGCTCACCGAGACGCTGGGCGGCCGGCAGGAAACTGGCCACGTCCAGACCGAGCTGCGTCATGAAGCGGTCGGCTCCAACGGAGACGGTTCGGCCGCTGACCTTGGCTGATACACCGAAGCCCGGTGTGGCATCGAAGGCTTCAATAGCGGCGATCTTGATGTCGCGCTGTTTTGCGGCGGCGACGATGGCTTCGGCGATAGGGTGCTCCGAACGGGTCTCCACGGCGGCAACCAACGCCAGAACCTCGTCGTAATCGAAGCCCTCGGCCGGTACCAGGTCGGTCAACTCAGGGCGACCTTTGGTCAGGGTGCCAGTTTTGTCCAGCGCGATAACGCTGACATCTCGTAGTGCCTGTAAGGCTTCGCCTTTACGGAACAGCACGCCGAGCTCGGCGGCGCGGCCAGTGCCGACCATTATCGAGGTGGGGGTGGCCAGCCCCATGGCGCAAGGGCAGGCAATAATCAGCACGGCCACCGCATTCACCAGCGCGAAAGTCAGTGCCGGCGTCGGTCCGAAGATCAACCAGATCAGGAACGTCAGCGCTGCCGCCGCCATCACCGCCGGGACGAACCACAGGGTCACCTTGTCGACCAACGCCTGGATCGGCAGTTTGGAACCCTGGGCTTCCTCAACCAAGCGGATAATTTGCGCGAGTACCGTATTGGCACCGACTTTGGTGACGCGGAAGCTGAATGCCCCGGTTTTGTTGATGGTGCCGCCGACCACTTCGGCATCGACCCCCTTGGACACCGGCACCGGTTCGCCGGTGATCATGCTTTCATCTACATAAGAGGCACCTTCGACGACCTGACCGTCGACCGGGATCTTCTCGCCCGGGCGAACGAACACGACATCACCGGTGGTCACCTGGTCGAGCGGGATTTCCAGGGTTTCACCGTTACGCTCGACGCGCGCCGTTTTGGCCTGCAGCCCAACCAACCGTTTTATTGCCTGAGAGGTTCGCCCCTTGGCGCGAGCCTCCAGCGTGCGCCCAAGCAAAATCAGCGTAACGATCACCGCGGCGGCTTCGAAATAGATGTTGGCGGTACCTTGCGGCAGCACTTGCGGAATGAAAGTGGCCACCACCGAATAGCCATAAGCCGCCGCGGTACCCACCGACACCAGCGAGTTCATGTCAGGGGCACCGCGCAGCAACGCAGGCACGCCCTTGCGGAAGAAGCGCAGGCCGGGCCCAAACAGCACCAGCGTGGTAAGCACGAACTGCAGATACCCATTGCGCTGTTCACCCAGAACCCCTAACACCCAATGATGCATCGCGGGAATCAGGTGCGATCCCATTTCGAGGACGAATACTGGCAAGGTCAGGAGGGCGGCAATCAGTAAAGATCGGCGTAGTCCACGTGCTTCGTTCTCGCGCCTTTCACTGTCTTGATCGTCCGAACTTGCCGTGGCGGCAGACAAGCGGCGGGCCTTATAATCGGCCTGTTCGACCGCGGCTTCAAGCATGGCCGTGGTGACGATCCCGGCACTATGGCGCACCCGGGCACGCTCGGTCGCCAGGTTGACATTCGCTTCGATCACGCCCGGAATTTGCCTGAGCGCTTTCTCAACCCGACCGACACAGGACGCGCAGGTCATATCTTCGATGCCGAGTTCAGTGGTTTCTTCACGAACGGCGTAACCGGCGCTCTCGATGGCACCAACGGCTGCCTGCGGATCGGCGGGATCGCCGAAAGTGATATCGGCGCGCTCGGTGGCCAGGTTGACCGTTGCTGTTTGCACGCCGGGAACGGCTTTTAGCGCACGTTCGACGCGGCCAACGCAGGAAGCACAGGTCATACCTTCGACCGGCAGACTCAGACGAGTGGTGCGCATGGCTGAATTAGCACCTTGTTGCACAGAGACGGAAGTCATTGAACTACCCCTTTACTGATTCGGATATCGAAAAGCTTAAAGCTTCCCACTGTGGGAAGGTCAAGACCTGTCAGGGATTTGTTTTGCCAGGGGCAGATTCGGCCTCGTTTTGGCACCGCCGCAGAGCGTCGTCTCCACAGTACACACCTGCCAACCACCTCCCAATGCCTTATAGATGCTGACCACGGCGAGTTGTTGTTCGGTGCGTGCGACCGCCAGCGCTCGCCGGCTGTTAAAGTCGGAACGCTCAGCGTCAAGGACTTCCAGATAGAGGCCTTGCCCCTGGGAAAACTGCAGTCGGGCGAGACGAGCGGCCTCACGATTGGCTGCTGATTCAAGCAGGCGCAGTTCGAGCGTGCTGCCTGTTGCTTTATAGGTTTTGAAGGCGTCGTCGGTTTCCTGCAGCGCGCGCAATAGGGTTTGATCGTAGAGGAGCAGGGCTTCTTGGGCGCGAGCTTCACTGGCGGCAATCCGCGCTCGGACGCGACCGTTATCGAGCAGAGACCAGCGAATGACCGGAAGGATAAAACCGGACAAAGCTCCGGCACCGTTCACTGCATCGAGGTTCCCAGCAACGAATCCGATCGAGCCTTGTATCTGGATCTCGGGGTAGAGACCTGCCGTTTCTACCCCAATCCGCGCGGTTGCTGCCGCCAGAGTGCGTTCCGCCGCCGCAATATCGGCACGTCGTGCCAGGAGCGCCTCGGGGTTGCCGACGGCGATGGCGGTAACCTTCAGTTCATCACGCCCAGGTATGGCGACTGGAGGGCTAAACCTTTGCGGCGTTTCGCCAAGCAATACCGCCAGCGCATTGACGGAAACCGCGCGACGGCGCTCGAGCTCGGGGGCGACAACCTCAACATTGCGCAATACCGCCTCGGCGCGCAGTCGGTCAAACTCACTGGCTGAACCGGCATTCGCCAGACGTTCAACCTGAGCCAGGCTCTCGCGCTGGCTTCGGGTGATATCTTCAACGATAGCAAGCTCGGCCTCGATACCGCGCAGTTCAAACCAGGTGGCGGCCACCGCTGCTGCAACGCCGGCTTGCACATCGCGCAGCAGGGCTTCACGCGAACCTGCCTGCGCCTGGGCTTCCTCAACCGAACGGCGCACGCGACCGAACAGATCGATTTCCCAGGCGCTGTCTACGGCACCGCGATAGGTTTCCTGCTGACGAGCCTGGTCAGGCGATGTCTCTATCTCGCTCTTGCGACGGTTTTCATAGCTGAAAGCAGGGCCGCCGCTTGGCAGAAAGCTCTGACGATTCTCGCGCAGCAGGGCTTTTGCTTCTTCGAGCCGCATGGCGGCAATGCCGATATCATGATTAACCGAAAGCGCCTGCCGGATCAGTCCGCTCAATATCGGATCGTCGAAGGCACGCCACCACTCAACCTCCACGGCAGCGTAATTAAGGCCTGGCGAAGCTTCACCAAAGCTGGCGGGAAGCCGTGCCGAAGACAGCGAAGGCGGTGAATAGTCTGGCCCTACAGATGAACACCCGGTTAACAGGGTAAGCGCACTCAGGGGGAACCACAGTGATTGATAGAGGCTTTTCATGAGGTGCTCTCCTTAATGCGCTGTTTGCGCAGCTTCGATTCTGCCCGGCGGCGTTCGATACGAACGGCCAGGTTACGCATCACCACATAAAACACCGGCGTCAGGAACAGACCGAACAGCGTCACGCCTAGCATGCCGGCGAAGACGGCGATACCCATTGCATGGCGCATCTCCGCCCCGGCACCGCCGGCAAAGACCAGAGGAACCACACCGGCGATAAAGGCTAGGGAGGTCATCAGGATTGGCCGCAGTCGCAGCCGACAAGCCTCGATAACCGCATCCAGCGCGCTTGCGCCCTCGGCCTCGAGAGTGCGGGCGAACTCGACGATAAGAATGGCATTTTTGGCGGCCAAACCGACCAGCACGATCAGCCCGATTTGCACAAAGACGTTGTTGTCACCGCCGGTCATCCAGACGCCAATAATGGCGCTCAGCAGACACATCGGCACGATCAACAGGACGGCCAGCGGCAACAACCAGCTGTTGTACTGAGCGGCAAGGATGAGATAGGCCAGAAGCACACACAGCGGGAAGATGAACAACGCCGAATCCCCGGCCAGCTTTTGCTGGTAGGTAAGGTCGGTCCATTCAAAAGTCATGCCTTCCGGCAGCACTTCTTTCGCCAGACGCTCCATCACGGCTACCGCCTGACCCGAACTGATGCCGGCCATCGCGCCGCCGGAGATGTCGGCGGAAGGATAGCCGTTGTAGTGGATCACTCGGTCTGGGCCTGAGCTCGGTGTGACGGTAACAAATGAAGATAAAGGCAGCATTTTCCCGGCAGCATTGCGTACTTGCAGGCGACCGATGGCTTCTGCCTGCATGCGATGGTATGCATCGGCCTGGGCGGTCACTTTGTAGGTGCGGCCAAAACGGTTGAAATCGTTGACATAGAGAGAACCGAGATAGACCTGCAGCGATTCGAAGATATCCGCCAGACGGACGCCCTGACTCATGGCTTTGGTACGATCGATGGCAACGTCGAGTTGTGGGGCATTGACGTCAAAGCTGGTCATCAGTCCGGCCACCTGTCCCGACTCGGTGGCTTTGGTCATCAGGATCTGGGTTTGCTGAACCAGAGCATCCAATCCGGCGCCGCTGCGATCCTCAATTTGCATTTTAAAACCGCCGGTGGCGCCCAGTCCCGGTACCGGTGGCGGTGGGAATACGCCGAGGAAGCCGTCGGGAATGCCGGCGAATTTTGCTTGCAGGCGGCTGGCAATCGCGGTCGCGCTGAGATCGTCTGTTGTACGAGCTTCAAACGGGTCAAGCATAACGAACATGACGGCGGCATTCGGCACGTTGACGAAGCCGTTGATCGACAGCCCTGGGAAGGCTACGACGCTCTCGACACCGGGTTCCGCCAGCGCGATTTTTGACATCTGTTTGACGACCGCATCGGTGCGTTCCAGCGAGGCCGAATTGGGCAGTTGGGCAATACCAACCAGGTAGTATTTGTCCTGCATCGGTACGAAGCCGGGCGGAACCGCCTTAAAGCCGAAGAAGGTCAGTGCCAGTAAGCCACCGTAGACCAAAAGCGCCAGACCGCTAACCCGGACCACTTTGCGGACCGTATTGCCATAAGCGTTAGGCGCGTGTCGGAAAGGCCGGCCAAACGCACGGAACAACCGATCGGCACGACCGCGCAGGGTACGCGGATCTCGGGCGATCGCAGCCTTGCGCGGACGCAGCAAAAGGCCGGCCAGCGCCGGGCTGAGTGTCAGGGAGTTGATGGCCGACAGAATGGTTGAAATGGCGATGGTGAGCGCAAATTGTTGATAAAACTCCCCCTGCAGGCCGCTCAGGAAGGCAGTGGGGATGAATACGGCGGCAAGCACCGAGGTAATGGCGATGATGGGGCCGGTCACTTCATCCATGGCGCGCCTTGCGGCCTGGGGAGGCTCTTCGCCATTTTCGATATGTCGTTCGACATTTTCGACCACGACGATCGCGTCGTCGACCACTATCCCGATCGACAACACCAGGCCAAACAGCGACAAGGTATTGAGCGAAAAGCCCATCAGATGCATGACGGCAAAGGTCCCGATCAGCGATACCGGCACCGCCATCAATGGGATCAACGACGCGCGCCAGTTGTGCAGGAACAGCACTACCACGATCACCACCAACAGGATCGCCTCCAGCAGGGTGGTGGCTACCGACTCCAGCGAAGCACTGACGAAGACCGTTGGGTCATAAGCTATGCGCGAAGTGAGTCCTGCCGGAAAGTGAGTTTCGAGCCGTTGCATGGTGGCCCTCACGGCCTTAGAAACGTCTAGCGCGTTAGCTCCCGGGCTTTGAATAATTTGCAGCGCGACGGCCGGCTCACTATCGAGCAGGCTGCGCAACGCGTAGGCATCAGCTCCCATTTCGATGCGGGCGACATCGCGCAGGCGAGTGATTTGGCCGTCGCTACCGGTGCGAATAATGATATCGCCAAACTGTTCCTCGTCGGTCAGGCGGCCGAGGGTATTGACCGTCACCTGGAATGCGGCGTTGGAGTTGGGCGTCTGGCCAACCGAGCCGGCCGCCACCTGAACGTTCTGTTCACGTACGGCGGCGATAACGTCACCGGCCGTCAACCCTCGCGCAGCGATCAAATCAGGATCGAGCCAAAGCCGCATGCTGTACTCGCCGGCACCCCAAACCAAAACGTCACTGACTCCGGGGATGCGGGACAGCTCATCGCGTACCTGGAGGTAAGCGTAATTTGAAATGTAGAGAGGATCGTAACGCTGATCGGGCGACAGCAGGTGAACGACCATCAGGATATCCGGCGAGGTTTTTTGCGTGACGACGCCCTGGCGTTGAACCTCTTCAGGTAACCGCGGCAGCGCGCGCGAAACCCGGTTCTGCACCTGAACCTGCGCCATATCGGCATTGGTGCCCTGGGCGAAAGTGACGGTCAGGATCATTCGGCCATCGGTTGCCGACTGCGACGACATGTACAACATGCCCTCAACCCCGGTGATTGCCTGTTCGAGCGGAGCCGCTACCGTTTCAGCGATCACCTTGGGGTTGGCTCCGGGGTAAGATGCGGTCACTTGCACCGTTGGCGGAGTGACTGCCGGATACTCGCTAAGCGGCAGTTGGAAGAAGGCCACGCCGCCGGCGAGCACCATCAAAATTGACAGGACGATGGCAAATATCGGGCGTGCGATGAAGAAACGAGGGAAAGTCATTACGCGGCCCCCGTGGTTGTCGGCGCCGTCATGGGGGCACCATCAATGGCGGTTGTTTGCGGCGTGATCTGCATACCGGGGCGTACCAGGCCCTTGACCACGATACGCTCACCCGGCTGCAGACCCTGTTCGATCACCCGCATGCCTTCGACCATCGGGCCCAGCTCGACTGGCCGATATTCGGTTTTGTCACCTTTGCCGACGACCAACACATAGCGGCGGCCCTGATCGGTGCCAATTGATTGATCGGACACCAGTACGCGGGCGCGCGGTGCACCGGTTTCCAGTTTGACCTTGGCAAACAGGCCAGGGGTCAATTGTCCATCGGCGTTATCGACAACGGCGCGAATACGCACGGTGCCTGTCCCACGGTCGGCGGAGTTGGCAAGAAAATCGACACGGCCAGTTCGGGTATAGGTTTTGTCGGTGATCAGCGCGACCATCACCTTGGTTGCCGGCGGGGTGGCATGAGTGCGGTCTGCGGCGAGCGAACGCAAATAGGTGCGCTCGTCGACGTCGAAATAAACCTGGAGCGGGTTGGTCGAGACAATCGTCGTGAGCGGCGTTACGCCATTGGTAACGTAGTTGCCCTCGGTGACCAGCACCTGGCCGACGCGCCCGCTGATAGGTGCTGTGACGCGCGTGAACTCCATATCCAACTCTGCCGCAGCCAGGGCGGCTTTCGCGGCATCGACCTGCGCTTTGCCTGCATTCAACGAAGCGGTTGCCGTATCGAGCTGAGCACGCGCAAAAACCTTTTGAGCAAACAGCTGTGTGGCACGGGCATATTCCGTTTGAGCGAGCCGCGCTGCTGCTTCAGCCTCGCGCAAGCGAGCTTTGGCGGCACTCAGCGCGGCTTCGTACACCCGAGAGTCAATGAGAAACAGCCGTTGGCCTTTCTCAACCCAGCGACCTTCCGGCACGCTGACATCTTGCAGATATCCGGCGACTCTTGGGCGCAGTTCAACCTGTTTGACAGCGGTTAGCGAACCGGTGAACTCGACAAAAGGCGTGACCGGGCGAACGACCACTTCGGCTACTGGTACGCTCGGAGGCTTGGTAGGGGCAGCTGCGGACACCGTCTCTTTGCAACCGGCGGCAGCGAATGCGACGCTTATCGCCGCAGTGATTAGAGTGACACGTTTGGCTTTCATCATTTGACCTTTCGCGACTGAAGTCGACAGTGGAATTTATTGAACCGAAGCGGTTCTGATTGCACTTATCGGACTTACCACGTTTGGAAGGTCAAGCTGTTTTTGAGGGCTGATTCAGGCTATTCGATACTGTGTTGCGCAAGGGCGTCTGGCGTGGAGAGAGTTACGCAGTGGCAAAAAAGAAAAGCGGGGCGCGAACCGGTCGCGCCCCGTGGGTTTACTCGGCGGAGGAGGTTTCCCCCTTGCCAGCCAGCAGGCTGAGGAAGTCGTACTTCTCCTTCAACTCTTTTTCTGCGGCCTGATACAGCGCGCTGGCGACTTCCGGCTGCTGTGAGTTCAGGCGGCGGAAGCGCTGTTCTTTCAACAACGTATCGGTCAGATTGCTGTTTGGCGGCCGGGAATCCAGCGCCAGCGCCGGTTTGCCCTCATCGGCGCGACGTGGATCGAAGCGATATAGCGGCCAGAATCCGGTCGCGGTCAGCTGTTTCATCTGGTCGTGACTGAGTGCCAGATCGTAACCGTGTTCTTCACAGGGGCTGTAGGCAATGATCAGGGATGGCCCCGGATAAGCTTCGGCTTCCTGAATGGCTTTCACCGTCTGATTAAGCTGCGCACCCAGCGAGATTTGCGCCACGTAAACATGGCCGTACATCATCATGCTGACGCCCAGATCCTTACGTGCCTTGCGCTTGCCGTGTTCACCGAACTTGGTCACCGCCCCGAGCGGGGTGGCCTTCGATTGCTGGCCGCCAGTGTTGGAGTAACACTGAGTGTCCAACACCAGCACGTTGACGTTTTCGGTCAGGCTGAGGACGTGATCCAACCCGCCGAACCCGATATCGTAAGCCCAGCCGTCGCCGCCAATCAGCCAGATGGATTTATCCACCAGATAATCGGCGTCGGTCGCCAGTTGGCGCGCGTCGTGACCCTCAATCTGCGCCAGCAAGCCGCGCAGTTCCTTAATCTGTTGGCGACGCGGCTCTGGTGCGATATCCGCCATCTGCAGAGCGTTGACCAACTGTGCCGGTAGCTGCGGCGCCAGGGTGTTCAGCAAACGCAGTACGCGGCTGCGGTGCTGATCGACCGTTAAGCGGAAGCCCAGACCGAACTCCGCATTATCCTCGAACAACGAGTTGGCCCAGGCGGGACCGCGGCCTTCGGCATTGGTGGTATAAGGTGTAGTCGGCAGGTTGCCGCCGTAAATGGACGAACAGCCGGTGGCGTTGGCAATCAGCAACCGGTCGCCGTAAAGCTGGGTCAGCAGCTTGATGTACGGTGTTTCCCCACAGCCGGAACAGGCACCGGAGTATTCGAACAGCGGCGAAATCAACTGCGAGGTACGGATGTCGATCCGCTCGATCTGCGAGGGATCAATTTCCGGCAACTGCAGGAAGAAGTCGTAATGCGCTTTTTCTTCTGTCAGGTGCTCAAGGCGCGATGCCATGTTGATGGCCTTGATGTCCGGGTTCTGGCGATCTTTTGCCGGGCAGACTTCAACGCACAGATTGCAGCCGGTACAGTCTTCCGGCGCGACCTGCAGTACGTATTTCTGGCCGCGCATGTCGCGCGCTTTCACATCCAGCGATTGCAGCGAGGCAGGGGCGTGCTCCATGGCCTCCGGCTGAACCACTTTGGCGCGGATGGCGGAGTGCGGGCAGGCGGCAACGCAGTGGTTGCACTGGGTGCACAGATCCGGCTGCCAAATGGGGATATCCTCGGCGATATTGCGCTTTTCCCACTGGGTGGTCCCCACCGGCCAGGTACCGTCCGGCGGGAAGGCTGACACCGGCAACGCATCCCCCAGTCCGGCCAGCATCGCGGCGGTCACGGTTTTGACAAAGTCAGGCGCCGCATCCGAGACAATCGGCGGTCGCATTGGGCTGCTTTCGTTAACCGGCTGCAGGGGGATTTCAATCAGCGCGTCAAGCGTGGCAGCCAGCGCCTGCCAGTTGCGCTCAACAATATCCTGGCCTTTGTTGCTGTAGCTGCGTTCGATAGCATCCCGCAATTGCTGGAGTGCCACGTCGCCCGGCAGAATTTGGGTCAGATGGAAAAACGCCATCTGCATTACGGTGTTGATACGTGCACCGAGCCGGCATTCACGCGCCAGTTTCGCCGCGTTGATGATATAGAAGCGTGCCTGACGTTGCTGCAAGACGGCTTGCACTTCCTGCGGCAGCCGCGACCAGGCCTCTTCGGCACCATAGGGAGTATTGAGCAGGAAAATGCCGCCGGGTTTCAGGCGCTCCGCCATCTGGTAAGTATCGATAAACTGCAGTTGGTGGCAGCCGACAAAGTCGGCGCGACTGACCAGATAGGCCGAGTTGATGGGCTGTTCGCTGACGCGCAGGTGGGATACCGTCAGGCCTCCGGCCTTTTTCGAGTCATAAACGAAATAGCCCTGGGCATACATGGACGTACTGTTGCCGATGATTTTGATGTTGTTCTTGGTAGCGGAAACGGAGCCGTCACTGCCAAGACCGTAGAACAGGGCCTCCAGCGACGCGCGCTGCGGCAGGGTTTCTTCACTGAGTGGCAGGGAAAGACCGGTCACATCGTCGAAAATACCGACGGTAAAGCGTGGGCGCGGGCGATCCAGAGCCAGCTCGTTAAACACGGCTAACGCGCAGTCAGGGCCAAACTCTTTCGAGGAGAGCCCATAACGGCCGCCGATCACCATCGGCATATGGGTGCGCTCACCCCGGCTGAACGCTTCAGCCAGTGCGGTCATCACGTCCAGATACAGGGGCTCCGCCAGCGCGCCGGGCTCCTTGGTACGGTCCAGTACGGCGATTTTCTTCGCGCTTTCCGGCAACACGCTGAGCAGGTGCTGCGCGGAAAACGGCCGAAACAGCCGCACTTTCAGCACGCCGACTTTTTCACCACGGGTCAACAGGGCGTCGATCGCTTCTTCGCAGGTGCCGATGGCGGATCCCATCAGGATCACCACGCGCTCGGCCTGCGGATGGCCGTAATATTCGAAGGGCTGATACGCCCGGCCAGTGATCTCGGCGAACTTGTCCATCGCGTCGATCACATGCTGGCAGGTCGCGTTATACCAGGGGTTGGTGGCTTCGCGCGATTGGAAATAGGTGTCCGGGTTGGCGGAGGTGCCCCGCACCACGGGATGATCAGGCGACAGTGCGCGGCTGCGGTGCGCATCAATCGCGTCCTGAGGCAGCATCTGGCGCAGGGTATCGTCGCTCAGCGGCACGATTTTGTTGATTTCATGCGAGGTGCGGAAACCATCAAAAAAGTGAATAAACGGCAGGCGGCTGTTGAGACTGGCCGTTTGGGAAATCAGCGCAAAATCCTGTGCTTCCTGGACGTTGCTGGCGCACAGCATGGCGCAGCCGGTTTGGCGTACGGCCATCACGTCGGAATGGTCGCCAAAAATCGACAGCGCATGGGTGGCGATGGTGCGCGCAGCAACATGCAGCACAAACGGTGTCAGTTCACCGGCCAGTTTGTACAACGTCGGGATCATCAGCAGCAGGCCCTGCGATGAGGTAAACGAGGTCGACAGCGCGCCGGTTTGCAATGCGCCATGTACCGTGGCGATCGCACCGCCTTCCGACTGCATTTCCACCACTCGCGGCACGTCGCCCCAGATATTTTGACGGCCGTCGCCGGACCAGGCATCCGCCTGTTCCGCCATGGTCGAACTGGGGGTGATTGGGTAGATGGCAATCACTTCGCTGGCGCGGTAGGCGACGGAAGCGACTGCATTATTACCATCTGTAGTAATCATCAACTTTACCTTTCATTGCTCAAAAAGCTGCGAAAGTCACCTCTCGCAGTAATTAACAAAGTCTAGCAGAGGGATATATTGGCCCTTTATCGCGTTTGTGTGGCGGATGATAAATCGACAAAAAATGCGACAAGGAGATATTTCACGACTTTAAATGGCCCTGAAGAAAAATTGTCATCGTTGTTTAACGACAATTTATTTCCGGCGCGTCATACTGGTGAATAGGTAAACTTACAGAAGAAAAAACGATGAGCGGATTTATGTATTTGACCATGGCGATAGTCGCAGAAGTGATCGCCACCACCATGCTGAAAGCCTCTGAGGGATTCACTCGCTTGTGGCCGTCGCTGGTGGTCGTGGTCGGCTATGGCGTAGCTTTCTGGGGGCTGTCGATGGTGGTGAAAACCATGCCGCTGGGCATTGTTTACGCCATCTGGTCGGGCATGGGTATTGTTCTGGTGTCAATTGCCGCGGTATTTGTTTATCAACAAAAGCTGGATTGGCCAGCCGTACTGGGGATGGGATTAATTATTGCTGGCGTGTTGGTGATTAATTTACTGTCGAAAACCGCAGCACACTGATCCTTATTTAAACCGAAACAATCGCCAGCGCGACATTCAGTGGCGCTGGCAGAAAACCTTATTAATAAATAACGGAAAATAATAGATTACCCCCAAACTTGGATCTTCCTTTTACCGGCAAAAAATGCGCCATTTTGACACCGCATTTTGGTGCTGTTCGCCCCGCCTCAAAGCGTTAACCTCTCCTAAAATGCCTGTTTAACCCGGCTGTGACTGACCCTTGTTCAGGTCGGGCAGGGATGTTCGATGTCCGCTCCGCGGACAGAGCGGAAAAATCCAGTAACCATAATAATTTCGTCGCTGTTCAAATAAACGGCAAATAATTGCAGGAATATATTTTCATTATTTATATATCAGGCTAGATTAAACAGGTTTGCATCAAAGATAACCTAACGTGTCCGCAATAAAGTGATGCGAGTTATCGGCAATGGCGATTTTACACAGCGCAGTTTCGGGTTCAGGAGTGGATTAATGACAATATTAAAAGGGTTGCTGGCCGGCACCGTACTGCTTTTGGCCGCCTGCAGCAGCAACAACGAAGAACCAGTCCAGCAGGCTAACAGTGCAAGAATCAATAACTTACAGACCAGTGCTAACTGTGCCATCGTTGGCGGCGTTACTACGGTGACCCACAATTTAAACGGCGAAGCGATCAGAATGTGCCAGATGCCGAATGGTAAACAGTGCGAAGAATCGACGCTGGGGCGGGGTGCCTGCGCGAGCGCCGGCTAACGGTTAATAACACCAGGCCGCAGAGCAGCCTGGTGCACAGGGATCACTGCACCCAATCGCGCAGTGTATAAACCAGGGTATGGTCGCCGCCGCTCAGCGTTAATTGCTGAGCGCTGAGGGTGACTTTTGCTCCTTTGCCCAGCACGTCGCCGATCACCCGATCCCACTGATTGAGTTGCGGGTCTGCGCACAGCATGCGTGTTGAAGCCAGACCTTTTACCGTCAGCACGCCATTTTGCAATTGGCCATTGCCAAAGAAACGGTTACACATGGCACCGGAAACGTGCAGGGTTTCACCGAACTCGATGTTGGGCTGCTTGCCCTGGCCCGCTTTCACCGCTACGCCGTCGACGCTTTGCAAAATAAAGTTATGATGCAACAGATCGCTTTCCTTTACCGTCTTTCCGTTTTGACTCATTCCACACCCGGCTAATAGCAGCGGTATTAACGCCACCAACATAAACTTTTTCATCGGCTCTCCTTAGGACAAATCAGGCACTGAGCTGATTAGGGCAAGGCTCACCACGATCCAATTGGCTCACGTTCTGCAACGTGGTTTCCGAGATGCTGGTCAGCGCCTCTTCGGTCAGGAAAGCTTGATGACCGGTGAACAACACGTTGTGGCAGGCAGACAGACGACGGAAAATATCGTCCTGGATCACGTCATTGGATTTATCTTCGAAGAACAGGTCGCGTTCATTCTCATACACGTCCATCCCCAGGGCGCCGATTTTCTGTTGCTTCAGGGCATCAATCGCGGCTGATGAGTCAATCAAACCGCCGCGGCTGGTGTTGATGATCATTACGCCGTCTTTCATCGCCGCAAAAGCGTCGGTGTTCAACAGGTGGTGGTTTTCCGGCGTCAGCGGGCAGTGCAGGGTAATAACGTCAGATTGCGCGTACAGCGTTTTCAGATCGACATATTCCGCGCCCAGCTCCAATGCCTGTTCGCTTGGGTACGGGTCATAAGCCAGAAGCTTCATGCCGAAGCCTTTCAGGATGCGCATGGTGGCAACGCCGATCTTACCGGTGCCAATCACCCCGGCGGTACGGTTGTGCATGTTGAAACCGATCAATCCCTCGAGCGAGAAATTGGCATCGCGGGTGCGTTGATAGGCACGGTGAATACGACGATTCAGGCACATCATCATGCCCACGGCATGTTCAGCGACCGCTTCCGGCGAGTAGGCCGGAACGCGCACCACCTTGATGCCCAGTTCTTTGGCGGCGTCCAAATCGACATTATTGAACCCGGCGCAACGCAGAGCCAAAATTTCGACCCCCAACGCCGCCAGTTCTTCAAGCACTTCACGGCTGCCGTCGTCGTTGACGAAGATGCAGATGGCTTTGCAGCCGGCGGCGTTTTTGGCGGTTTTTTTACTGAGCAGGAAGTCGAAGAACTCCAGCTCGTAACCAAACTGCTGATTCACCAGTTCGAGATATTTACGGTCATACTGTTTGGTGCTGTATATCGCCAATTTCATCGTGGTTTCTCCCGCGTGATTTTGTGATCAATTTAACAGATTTTAGTAAATTCTACAATTGGTTAGCCTGTTTGATGCGCGTTGAATGGCAGCAGTTATCGTTGCCGCAAAGGGTATTGATTAAGGGTAGCTGGCAACGTCACAACAGGGTGAATATTCGGCGCGGAGTGGCTGAAAAGCGAAGCGCGAGAGATGAGAGAGAGGTTGGTTCCAGGCAAAAAAATCCCCACGGGGGTGTGGGGAATGGCTTCTCTAGTATAGTTAGCTAGCAGCTGACTTTTGTTAGAATGCTTGCAAGACTATTAATTATCAAAGGTAACGACAATAACAAAAGTCCGAAACAGTTCGCATTCATGTGATGAATATGTAACTAAAATTTACAGTATCCCTATCAACAGCTGCAAAAGCGCCGAAATGGGGCATCTTCGTCGGCGTTGGCTTCACCCTATGTCAAATTCATGCCATCATTATTGCCAATTCAGGCATAGACTTACTTAAAACGCCCTCTGGCCAGGGTAAGCGGCCTAACTCAGGAATGAAGCAATCATTTAATGACTAAGCGATTGAAAGTATTCATAGGGATTGTGGTCAGTACGGCGATCTTGCTGCTGGTGCTGTGGCAAACTCTGCCGCGCTGGTTGCCGCGTGTGATCTCTCACTGGCTGCCACAGGGTAGCCAGTTGGTTTTGCAGGGCAAACCGCATTGGCGTCAGGGGGCATTGCAGCTTGATGGCGCGCGTTTTCTGGCACAAGACTGTTTGCTTGCCGCCGTCGGACCGACCCGATTGGCCTATCAGCAGGGGCGGTGGGAGCTCATCAGCGATAAGCTGAATGTCGATACTGCCTGCTTATCAAAATTACCCGCCGCTGACGCCAGCAGTGCACCACTGGCGCTGGACCAATTGCAAAAACAACTGCCGCTGCTGGACGTTACCATCAAGGATTTCGCGGTGGTGCCGTGGCAGTACTACGCCGGTAAATTACAGATACATTCCTCTGCAGAGGGCCAGCGCCTGCAATATCAGGGGCCGAATATTCAGGTCGATGCGCTGTTGGATCCGCAGCAGCAATTGACGCTCAACGGCCTGACGATTACTGCGCCAGACAGCCCACAACCGCTGCACCTGACCGGCAAAATAGCCATTCCGCTCTATTTGGACAGTATTCCGGCACAAGGGGCGCTGCAGGGCGAAATGCAGACCGGCTATCTGGACAAACCCTTACTGTTGGACATGCGCTGGCAACAGCAGCAGGGCGTGCTGACGCTGACGGAAAAGGGTGAAAACAAACCCCTGGCGACGCTGCCCTGGGAGATCAACGCCCAACAGGTCAGCATTAAACAGGGCGAATGGCGCTGGCCATACAGCCAGCAACCGCTAAACGGCGGGGTGAACATTGCGCTGCACGACTGGAGTAAAGGTTTTGATGAGACGCAGATCAGCGCCCGTTTGAATGTCATCACCGACGGCCATAACGGCAAAGGCAACGCGGTATTAACGCTGGGGCCGGGTAAAGTCGGCCTGACCGACAGCGATCTGCGTTTCCAACTGACCGGCCAGGCGAATCTGTCCGACTTTTCAATGACTGCCTCGATCCCCGGTATTGTCAGCGGCACCATCCTCAACCCGACGCTGGTCTTGCAGTCCGGTTCACTGCTGCGACTGTGGGGCAACGCCACGCCGGAAATGAAATTGGAAGAGGCGCGTTTGCCGTTGGCCGGGGTGAAAGTGACTGCTGCCGGCATCACCGGTCGGTTGCAGGCCATTATTAACGCCAGCGACAGCTACTGGGGACGTTTTAAACTGCATCTGGACGGCAAGGCGCAAGATTTTTGGCCGGACCACGGCAACTGGCAATGGCGCTACTGGGGCAACGGACAATTACCGCCGTTGCAGGCTGCCTGGGACGTTGCCGGCAGCGGCAGTTGGCAGGACAGCACGCTGATCCTCGATCGGCTTTCTACTGGTTTTGATCGTTTGAAGTACAGCATGGTAACGGTGGATGCGCCGCGCCTTAGCCTCAGCCAGCCGCTGCGTTGGCAGCGGGACGAGAAAAACCCGGCGTTTAATGGCGAACTGCAACTGGTTTCGGGCAAGGTCAGCTTTACTAACGGCGGTTACCTGCCGGCACCGGTGTTGGCGCTTCAGATGAAGGGCACAACGCTGGATAATTTCCAGCTGCAGGGCAAACTGCAGGCGGAACAGATTGGCCCTATAGCGCTACGTGGCCGTTGGGACGGTGAGCGTTTACGCGGAGAGGGCTGGTGGCCGAAGCAGTCGCTGAAGGTGTTCCAACCGCTTATCTCGCCGGATCTCAATATCAAACTGCGCGACGGTGAATTCTATGCGCAATCGGCCTTCTCTGCCGCCAGGGTGCAGGGTTTTGAGGCCGGTGGCCATTGGGTGGTGAAGCAGGGCGGTATGTGGCTGAAAGACGGTGAGATGAGCGGGCTGGATTTCGTCATGTCCTACCGCCTGAAAAATCACATTTGGCAGCTCGGCGCCAAGCAACCGATGATGCTGCGCATCAAGTCTTTCCGCAACCTGTTCGAAATGCAGAATATTACCGCCGATCTTCAGGGCGCTTATCCTTACAGCGAGCAGGCACCACTGACGCTGAGCAACGTCGGTATGGACGCGTTGAACGGCCACATCAGCCTGTCTGCGCTGCGCATGCCGCAGCATGACGCCGCCGTATTGAAGCTGGATAAGGTGGATCTCAGTGCCTTGTTTACCGCGTTGAAGCCAAAACAGTTTGCCATGTCAGGACGGGTAGACGGTGAATTGCCGCTGTTCCTGAATCATCCTAAATGGCTGGTGCGCAACGGTTGGATTGCCAACGCTGGCATGTTGACGCTGCGCCTGGACAAGGACATGGCCGATGCCATCGGCAGTAATAATATGGCGACCGGCGCCGCGATAGATTGGCTGCGCTATATGGAGATTAACCGCTCCAAAGCCAGAGTCGATCTCGACAACCTCGGTGAACTGACGCTGAAGGCGCGCATTGACGGGGTTAACCCGCAAAAAAGCGCTAAAAGAGAGGTTATCCTGAACTATAGCCATCAGGAAAACGTGTTTCAGCTTTGGCGCAGCCTGCGCTTTGGCGACAATTTACAGGAGTGGCTGGAACAGGCCCTCACCAAACCTGGGGAACAACCATGAAAATCATCAGCGGGCCATTACTGGCCGCCGTGCTCGGCACCTCAATGCTGAGCGGCTGCGTGCCACGCATCGAGGTCGCCACGCCTAAAGATCCGATCACCATCAATATGAACGTCAAGATTGAACATGAAATTCACATCAAAGTGGATAAAGACGTCGAGAATCTGCTGAAAGACAAAAGCGGTCTGTTCTAGGAGCCAACATGAAAAAACGTTATTTAGGCTTGATTGGCGCCGCCTGGCTGTTCAGCAGCATGGCAATGGCATTGACGCTGGATGAGGCCAAGCAACAGGGGCGCGTCGGTGAAACGCTCAACGGCTATATTGCGCCGGTGAAGCAGGACGCCGAAACCTTGACCCTGGTGAAAAATATTAATGCCGGACGCACCGAGAAATACCAACAGGTGGCGGACAGCAACCATATCGCCATCGACGATGTGGCGCGTATGGCCGGGCAAAAACTGGTCGCCCGTGCCCCCGCGGGGGAATACGTACGCGGCATAAACGGCCAATGGTTGAAGAAATAAAAAAAAGCGCGCCCTGAGGCGCGCAATAGCGATATAACAGTGGATTTTTATGAGGGTAGAGCGGGGTTGACAGGATTTGGCTTGTTCTGTTGAAGCTTTGCAGGGGCATCACACCCCTGCAACGGGCATCAGGCGGCAACAACCTGTGCCAGCGTGGCTTTGGCATCGGCCTGTGCTTTGGTGGCAACATCCGGCCCGTAGGCGATACCTTCAGCGAACACAAACTCGACGTCGGTGATACCGATAAAGCCCAGGAACAGACGCAGGTAAGGTTCGACCAGGTCAGTCGGGGTGCCTTTGTGAATGCCACCGCGGCTGGTCAGAATGATGGCACGCTTACCTTTCACCAGGCCTTCCGGACCGTTTTCGGTGTAGCGGAAGGTGACGCCGGCACGGGCAATCAGGTCGAAATAGTTCTTCAACTGGGTCGGAATGTTGAAGTTATACATCGGGGCCGCCATAACGATGGTGTCATTGGCTTGCAGTTCGGCGATCAGCTCGTCGGACAACGCCAGGGCTTCGGTTTGACGCGGGGTCAGCGGCGTGTCGGAAGGACGCAGGGCGCCAACCAGTTCACCGTCCAGTACCGGGATTGGCTGTGCAGCCAGGTCACGCACGGTGATGGTGTCGTTGCCATGAGCCTTTGCCCACTGCTCAACGAAGAAATCTGCCAGTTGGTTAGACTGCGAGTAGCCCGCCAGGATGCTTGATTTAAGAACCAATACTTTGCTCATCGGTAATTCCTTACGTTATGACAGTGACATCAGGACAACGCGTCCTTTGCATGCAGTACACTCTATTCACATTTTTTCAGCAGTGATAGCGCAATATTTCGAGACCTTTGTTCGATTTTATTGAATAAGCTGCCGGGACATAAACGGCGGGATTATGGGGAAAAAGGGGCTTATGTTATTCTGCGCACTTAAAGCTGAAAACTCGCTAACCCATTACCAAACCGCTGCTAAAGCTTGATACAGCAGCGATGAAACAAGGAATACCGAACGTGAAATCTCCGCTCGCGGCACTGTCTGCCCAACTGGGCGAGCTGATGCTCCGTGACCAACAACGTCTGCAACGTCGGCTGCAGGGCGCACGAAAAATCAAAAATCCCGATGCTCAGCTGGCCGTCGCCGCCGAGCTGGAAAGTGACATAACAGCAGCGTTGCAAAAAGTGCAGTCGCGCGCCGCATCCTGTCCGAAAGTCACGTACCCGGAAAACCTGCCGGTCAGTCAGAAAAAACAGGATATTCTGCAGGCCATCCGCGACCATCAGGTGGTGATTGTTGCCGGTGAAACCGGTTCGGGGAAAACCACCCAGTTGCCGAAGATCTGTCTGGAGCTGGGGCGCGGGGTAAAAGGGCTGATCGGCCATACCCAACCTCGACGCCTGGCGGCGCGTACCGTAGCCAACCGCATTGCCGACGAGCTGGAAACGCCGTTGGGCGGCAGCGTCGGTTATAAGGTGCGTTTTAACGATCAGGTCGGCGAAAACACCTTGGTCAAACTGATGACCGACGGGATCCTGTTGGCGGAAATCCAGCAGGACCGGCTGCTGATGCAGTACGACACGTTGATTATCGATGAAGCGCACGAACGCAGCCTGAACATTGATTTCATCCTGGGTTACCTGCGTGAACTGCTGCCAAAGCGCCCGGATCTCAAAGTCATCATCACTTCGGCGACTATCGATCCGCAGCGTTTTTCGCGCCATTTCAATAACGCGCCAATTATCGAAGTCTCTGGTCGTACTTATCCGGTCGAAGTGCGTTATCGTCCGGTAGTGGACGATGCCGACGATACCGACCGCGATCAACTGCAGGCGATTTTCGATGCGGTAGATGAGCTGGGCCGCGAAGGGCCGGGGGATATCCTGATCTTCATGAGCGGCGAGCGCGAAATTCGCGACACCGCCGACGCCCTGAACCGTCTTAATTTGCCGCATACCGAGGTCCTGCCGCTGTATGCCCGTCTGTCGAACAGCGAACAGAACCGGGTATTCCAGTCGCATCACGGACGGCGCATCGTGCTGGCGACCAACGTGGCGGAAACCTCACTGACCGTGCCCGGCATCAAGTACGTGATTGATCCCGGTACCGCGCGTATCAGTCGTTACAGTTTCCGCACCAAGGTGCAGCGTCTGCCGATCGAACCGGTTTCGCAGGCTTCCGCCAATCAGCGCAAGGGCCGCTGCGGGCGCGTCTCCGACGGTATTTGCATTCGTCTGTACTCGGAACAGGACTTCCTGTCGCGTCCGGAGTTTACCGATCCGGAGATCCTGCGCACCAACCTGGCGTCGGTTATCTTGCAGATGACGTCGCTTGGGTTAGGGGATATCGCCGCTTTCCCGTTCGTTGAGGCGCCGGACAAGCGCAATATTCTCGATGGCGTACGCCTGCTCGAAGAGCTGGGCGCAATTAAAACGGCCGACAATGGCCACTACCAGCTCACGCCTCAGGGGCGTCAATTAGCGCAGTTGCCGATCGACCCGCGTTTAGCGCGCATGGTACTGGAGGCGCAGAAAAGCGGCAGCGTGCGTGAAGTGATGATCATCACCGCTGCGCTGTCGATACAGGATCCGCGCGAACGGCCAATGGACAAGCAGCAGGCCTCGGACGAGAAACACCGGCGCTTTGCCGACAAAGATTCGGATTTCCTGGCTTACGTCAACCTGTGGGACTGGCTGAAAGAGCAGCAGAAAGAGCACTCATCCAGTCAGTTCCGTCGGCTGTGCCGCAATGATTTCCTTAACTATTTGCGGGTGCGTGAATGGCAGGATATTTATACCCAGCTGCGTCAGGTGGTGAAAGAGCTGGGGCTGCCGGTCAACAGCGAACCTTCCGATTACCGCAGTGTACACACCGCGTTATTGACCGGTTTGCTATCGCATATCGGCCAGAAAGATGCTGATAAGCAAGAGTACACGGGCGCTCGCAACGCAAGATTTTCTATCTTCCCAGGTTCAGGTCTGTTCAAGAAGCCGCCGAAATGGACCATGGTGGCCGAACTGGTTGAGACCAGCCGCCTGTGGGGGCGTATCGCCGCACGTATCGAACCGGAGTGGATTGAGCCGTTAGCCCAGCACCTGGTGAAGCACAGCTACAGCGAACCCCATTGGTCGAAATCCCAGGGTGCGGTGATGGCCACCGAAAAAGTGACGCTGTTCGGGTTACCCATCGTCGCTGCGAGACAGGTTAATTACAGCACCATAGATCCGCTGCTGTGCCGGGAACTGTTTATCCGCCATGCGCTGGTGGAAGGCGACTGGCAGACGCGCCATGCATTCTTCAGTGCTAACCTGAAGCTGCGTGCGGAAGTGGAGGAACTGGAGCATAAGTCGCGCCGTCGTGACATTTTGGTTGATGATGAAACCCTGTTCAGTTTCTACGATCAGCGCATCCCTGGCGAGGTGATCTCCGGGCGTCATTTTGACAACTGGTGGAAAAACGCCGCAAAACAGAACGCGGATTTGCTCAGCTTTGAAAAAGAGATGCTGATCAAGGACGGTGCCAATAAGGTCAGTGCGCTGGACTATCCGAATACCTGGCATCAGGGCAACCTTAAGCTGCGCCTGACCTATCAGTTTGAGCCAGGTACCGACGCCGACGGCGTGACGGTGCATATTCCTCTGCCGATCCTTAATCAGGTTGAGGATCAGGGTTTTGAGTGGCAAATTCCAGGCATTCGCCGTGAATTGGTGATCGCCCTGATCAAGTCGCTGCCCAAGCCGGTTCGTCGCAACTTTGTACCGGCACCGAACTATGCCGAGGCTTTTCTGGGACGGGTCACCGCGCTGGAATTGCCGCTGTTGGATGCGCTGGAGCGCGAGCTGCGTCGTATGACTGGTGTGACGGTGTCACGAGATGACTGGCAGTGGGAACAGGTGCCCGATCACCTTAAAATGACCTTCCGGGTGGTGGGGGAAAAACACAAAACCCTGCTGGAAGGCAAAAACCTGACCGCGCTGAAGCTGCAACTGAAAGACAAGGTGCAGGAAACCCTGTCTGCGGTGGCGGACGATGGGCTGGAGCAAAGCAATCTGCATATTTGGAGCTTCGGCAAACTGCCGGAGTTTTATGAGCAGAAACGCGGTGGCTATTCGATGAAGGCCTATCCGGCGCTGGTGGATGAAAAAGACAGCGTGGCGATCCGTTTGTTCGACAGCGAGCAGGAACAGCAACAGGCGATGTGGCAGGGAACGCGCCGCCTGCTGTTGCTGAACATTCCATCGCCCATCAAGTATCTGCATGAAAAACTGCCTAACAAAGCCAAGCTGGGGCTGTACTTTAACCCTTATGGCAGGGTGCTGGATTTGATTGACGACTGCATCTCGTGCGGCATCGATAAGCTGATTGCCGAGCACGGCGGGCCGGTTTGGCAGGAAGAGGATTTTGCCCGCCTGCAGGAAAAAGTGCGCGCCGAGCTGAATGAAACGGTGGTAGGGGTAGCCAAACAGGTCGAGCAGATCCTGACGGCGGTGTTCAACATCAATAAACGGCTGAAAGGCCGGGTGGACATCTCCCTGGCGCTGGCGCTGTCGGATATCAAAAACCAGCTCGGCGGCCTGGTTTATCGCGGTTTTGTGACCAACAACGGCTGGAAGCGTCTGTCGGATACGTTGCGCTATCTGCAGGCAATTGAGCGCCGTCTGGAGAAGCTGGCGACCGATCCGCATCGCGATCGTGCGCAGATGCTGCGGGTGGAACAGGTGCAACAGGCCTGGCAACAGTGGCTGAACAAACTGCCGCCGAAGCGGCAGCAGGATGAAGAGGTGAAAGAGGTGCGTTGGATGATCGAAGAACTGCGCGTCAGTCTGTTCGCTCAGCAACTCGGCACGCCTTACCCGATCTCTGACAAGCGTATCTTGCAGACTATCGAGCAGCTTTCGGGCTAAGCAACGCGAACAGGCAGCCTGTGCAGACCAGACACAGCAGGCTGCACACCAGCAGCGTTGCGGGCAGGTTTTGCCCAACGGCGGCCAGGGACAGCCCGGCGCCAATCAGCAGGTAGTAAAGCAGGCCAAAAATCGCGCCGGCGGTGCCCAGTTGCTGCCGGTAGCGATTCAGGGCCTGACTCAATACATTGGGGATCGCCAGGCCGAAGGCCAGGCTGATCAGCATGCAGGGCAGCAACATCATTATGCTGTGCTGCCAGTAACCTAATGCCAGCGCCGCGCCACACGCCAGCAGGCTACCCAGCAGGATTTGACGCTCTGCGCTGATAGCCCTGGCCAACAAATGGCGATTGACTAACGCGCCAAGCAGGCTGCCCAGCGCCAGGGCGATGCCAGAGTAGCCAAACTGTCGGCTGCTCAGCCCCAGTCGTTCAAACATGAACGGTGCCAGGCTGAAGTAGCTGAACACCATAATATTAAAGCCTGCCACCAATAAGGCACTACACCAGATATGCCGGTCGCGCAGGATAATCCAGCCACTGCTTGCCGCAGAGGCTTGTAATGCGCCGCCCGGTGGCTGCGTTTCCGGCAGAGCGTACCAGCACCAAACCAGCAGGGCCCATGCCAGCATCCCCTGGGCAATGAATATCGCCATACTGCCGCCCCAACTGACCAAAATTCCCCCCGCCAACATACCCAGAACCGGGCTGATCGACAGGGCAATGCCGAGGGTGGCGAAGACTTTCCCCAGAGCGTGCCCCTGATACACGTCACGCAGCATGGTTTGCGTGACGATAGAGCCGACCGCAGCACCGAAGGCGATGGTGGCGCGAGCGGTCAACAACAGCGTGAAATGCGAGCTCAGCAACGCCACCACCGCACCGCCCAGATACAGTGTCAGCCCTGCCAACATGGCCACTCTGCGGCCAAACCTATCGCACATTACCCCCCAGAAAGCGACGCCGAAGGCAAAAGCGAAGAAATAGATCGATAGCGTCTGGCTGGCCTGGGCGGCACTGACGTTGAAATCGGCGCGGATCGCGGTGAGCGCTGGGCTATAAAGGGTTTCGAGCACCTGTGGCGCCATTATGCTGGCGACCATCAATGGCAGAGGAAGGCGCGACATGGGAATTAACCTTTAACAATGAATAATTGCGCCAGTATAGGGAAAGCCAAAATGTTCAATTACAATCATCAGGACAAAAAATAACGAGAAAAGGACAATTCATGGCCTTGATTGCCCAACGGGATGCCTTCGAACCGGATAGCTGGCCTGCACCGGTGCTGGGGATTGCCGCCGAGCTAGCCAATCATGACTCTAAAGAGCACCGCCATCGGCGTGCTCAGTTGCTCTATTCGTCCCGTGGATGCATGACGGTGACGCTCAGCGATCGTTGGCTGATTTTACCGCCAACGCGCTGTTTGTGGATCCCCGGTGGGATCCGGCATCGGGTACAGCTGCACGGCCAGGTGGCCTATCGCTCAATCTATCTGGAGCCTGAATTGGCGCCTGCCAGGCTGCAAGAGTGCGCGGTATCGGCGGTCAATCCCTTGCTGGCAGCGGTGATTGAACGTATCGCTTATTGGCCGTTTAATCAGGCGATCGAATGCCGGGCGGCGCGTGATCTGGTGCCGGTGCTGATCAACGAACTGAATGCGGCACGGCTAGAGAGCACCGGACTGATACTACCCAGGGATGCTCGTTTGGCTCGCTGGCTGGAGAACCTCGACAAGCGGGATGAACTGCCGGGGTTGAGCGTACTGGCACAGGAATTGAATTTGCATGCCAAAACGCTGACGCGCATTTTTCAGCGCGAGAGCGGGTTGAGCTATCAGCAGTGGAGCCAACAATGGCGGTTGATGCGGGCGATTGAACTGCTGGCGGAAATGCCCAGGGTCAGCACCGTGGCACAGCATTTGGGCTTCTCCAGCGACAGCGCTTTTATCGCGTTCTTCCGGCAGTTCACCGGCACCACGCCCAAGGGCTTTATGGCGGGAAACGTCTCAAGGGAAACCGGCGCAGAAGCCCACGCCGGCTTATAACGCTTATTTCCCCGCGGCCAGTGCGTCCAGCGCATCGCGGATACCGGTCACCGCCAGTGCGCGGTTATCGGCACGGTAGCGATCTTTGGCTGCCGGTGCGGAGCTTTGAATGGCGATGAGCTTCCAGCCAGCGGCGGTTTTCAGCAATAACGGCGAGCCGCTGTCGCCGGGCAGGGTATCGCATTGATGCGACAGTACGCCTTGTTGCGCCCAACCCGTCACTTTACAGTTTTGGTGACTGTAGAGATCGTCGAGGTGATCTCCCGGATACCCGGCCTGGGTAATCAGCCGTTTGGCCTGTTTCAGCGCCTGAGTCAGAGCCTTGCTGTCGCCTTGCCACAGCGGCAACGGCTTAATCGGCAGCGGCTTTTTATCCTTCAGGCGGATCAGGGCAAAGTCATACGCCGCGGCTGCTGGCGGTACGATCCAGCCGTCGCCGTCGGCCTTGAGCTTTTTGCCCAGCTTACGGTCAACCAGCGTCTCGATATTGTCGGTCTGGTATTGCCAACTCTTGTTGCCGGCCACAAAGCGCAGTGCGATCGCCTTGTCCAATTGGCCCGGCGGTGCCAGCACGCAGTGACCGGCGGTGAGTGCCAGATGAGGAGAGATCAGCGTGGCGGTGCACAAATTACCGCTGGCGGTTTCTACCTGGCCAATCGCCTGCCACGGCCAGCCGTCGGTTTCGGTGACCTTGATGCGTTCATCTTTGCCAAAAAACAGGCGTGTTTGCTCAGCGATCGATGCATCGGAAGGGCTGTCGGCCCTTGCTGAGAGGGAAAGTGCGAGCGGGAATGAGCACAGCAACAGCAAAACGGTTATGCGCATAGGTTTCTTGCCTGGAAATGACGGGTCATCCATAAACACACTGAGTGGTAACTATAGACTGATTTAGTCGCAGTGTGGATGGGCAGTGATTGATTTTTCAATAATTTCTTATCCCGAGGGGCTGAGCGGCTACAGATAAAAAAAGGCGGCAATGAGCCCGCAAAGGATCAGGCTGGCCAAAATGATTTCAAATAGGTAGCGACGCAGCATGATGAGAACCCCCGATGAAAAAACACCCGGCGAACCGGGTGTTGGACAACTCAAGCCTG
Source organism: Serratia sp. Ser99 (assembly GCF_024519545.1). Lineage (NCBI taxonomy): Bacteria > Pseudomonadati > Pseudomonadota > Gammaproteobacteria > Enterobacterales > Yersiniaceae > Serratia > Serratia sp. Ser99. The sequence goes on from NZ_JALJRT010000002.1 coordinate 148,724, forward strand.
GACTGGTGAGGGGAGCCTCACTTCAGATTGCGATTATGCCGCTGGCGTGCTGGTGGCTTTTTTGTGGCTGGCTTTTTTGTGGTGTTTCTTGGCGGCCTGGGCTTTCTGAGCCGGCGCTTTTTTGGCAGTAGCTTTGTGGTGCTTTTTAGCCGCCTGCGCTTTTTGTACTGGCGCTTTCTTCGCGTGATGTTTCTTCACGTGAGTGGTTTTAGCCGGAGCTGCGGTGGTGGTAGTCGCTGTCGCAGCAGGGGTTGCGGTGGTGGTGGCAGCGTCAGCAGCGAAGGCAACAGAAGACAGACCCATTGCAGCGGCAACAACCAGAGCTAATACTTTTTTCATTGTAGATTCCTCAAATGACTCATCATGTATCGAGCCCACTGCGGGGCCGGTGTAAAGATAGTAGGCAAACGCCAGAATGCTTTCCGTGAGTGATTGGTTTCGGCGTGTAACCTAATGTACGAACCCACAGAAAAGGGAGATGAAAGCGCCGGCGAGCGATAATCGTGGTTAGAGCGGATGCCCAATAGGCACTGAAGTTTGCCATTTTAGTTACAACATACATATGGAGGGTTGCCAACTGCACTCTCCGCGGCCAAGGTGTCGTAGGAAGGGGAAGTGCACTATGGAATCATGCTGGCAAAGCAGGGGAAAATGCCCAGGCACGGGACATTGTGCCTGGGGACAGGATTACAGGTAGCGGTTTTCCAAATGCTTGCGGAAATAGGCCGGGTTAAGCGCTTCGCCGGTCGCGTTAGCGATCAGCGTATCGGTAGGGAAGCGGCTGCCGTGGCGCCAGATATTCTGCTTCAGCCAGTGGAACAGCGGATTCAGGTTGCCTTCGGCAATGTCGCTGCTCAACGATGGCATTGCTTCACGTGCGCTGTGGAACAGCTGCGCGGCATACATGGCGCCCAGAGTGTAAGTCGGGAAGTAACCGAAGGCACCGTCAGTCCAGTGAATGTCCTGCATGCAGCCATTACGGTAGTTGCCGACGGTATCCAGGCCGAGGTAACCCTTCATTTTCTCATTCCACAGTGCCGGAATGTCCTCCACCTCGATCTCGCCTTCAACCAGAGCTTTCTCGATCTCATAACGCAAGATTACGTGCGCCGGGTAGCTCACTTCGTCAGCATCTACGCGGATCAGGCCGGGTTTTACACGCTGATTCAGACGGATAAAGTTAGCTTCTTCCAGCGCCGGCTGCTCGCCAAATTGCTGGGTCACCAACGGGCGCAGGATCTTCAGGAAGTCGCTGCCGCGCGCCAACTGCATTTCAAACAGCAGGCTTTGCGATTCGTGGATGGCCGTTGAGCGCGCCTGAGCTACAGGTTGGCCCAGCCAGTCACGCGGCAGGTTTTGCTCGTAGCGGGCATGACCGGTTTCATGCACGATACCGAGCAGTGCCGTCAGGAATTCTTTATCGTTATAGCGAGTGGTGATGCGCACGTCTTCAGGTACGCCACCGCAGAATGGGTGTGCACTGACGTCCACGCGGCCGCCATCAAAGTTAAAACCGAGCAGTTTCATTACGCTCAAACTCAGTTGACGCTGGGTCTCCACATTGAACGGCCCTTGTGGGATCAGGCAAGGTTCCTGAGCCTGTTTGGTCACCACTTTCTGCAGCAGGTCAGGCAACCAGGTTTTCAGATCGCCAAAAATGCGGTCGATATCGCTGCTGCGCATGCCCGGTTCATACAGATTCAGCAGCGCATCATAGCGGCTGGTGCCTGCTGCTTCGGCACGGATCTGCGCTTCCTGTCGGCTAAGCTTGACCACTTCACGCAGGTTCTCCGCGAAACCTTCCCAGTCGTTGGCTGGACGCTGAGCGCGCCAGGCATGTTCACAACGCGCGCCGGCCAGCGACTTAGCTTCGACCAGCGACTCCGGTACCAGCACCGCATTGTCATATTGGCGACGCATTTCCAGCAGGTTGGCGCGATCAATGTCATCCAGGGTTTCCTGCTGTGCACGTTCAAACAGGCGGCCGGTTTTTTCTGCGGTCAAAATTTGGTGTTGCAGTACGCTCAGTTCAGCCAGCGCTTCCGAACGTGCTTTGCTGCCGCCCGGTGGCATCATGGTTTGCATGTCCCAACCGGCAATAGCGGAAAGGTGGCCGAAGCGCGACAGGCGGGTGAACAGGGCGCGCAGCTCGTCGTATGAGGATGGGGTATGTGCAGATGTCATCGTTTAGCTCCATATTATTTTAATCCGGATCACTCTTTCGCGTAGTCATGCTGCGCGTGAACAGGGTTACACCGGGTCTGCTTTTAAATCGAAAGTGGGCTTTATTGGCCAACAGAAACGGAAGCTGGCACCGCCGAGCGAACTGGCGTCTACATAAACCTGGCCCTGATAGGCCACGGCAATCGAATGCACAATGGCCAGGCCCAGGCCGCAACCGCCGGTGGCACGATCGCGGCTCGGATCAAGGCGGACAAAGGGTTCGAATACCCGTTCACGCTCTTCCGGCGGAATTCCCGGGCCATCGTCTTCTACCTGTAAGCAGGCATTGTCGCCGTCAAACCACAGGCCGATACGCAGGCGCTGTTCGGAGTAACGCAATGCGTTGTTTACCAGGTTATCCAGCACCCGCTCCATCAGACGCAAATCAACGCCGCCAAAATCGCCGACGTGGGGGATATCCAGTTGAATTTCTCGTTCCGGATGGATCAGCCGCAGGTCATCCGCCTTGTCTTCCAACCATTTAGGCAAGTCGAGCGGCTCTATATTGAGCGCCACCTGGGGACGATCCAACCGCGCGTAGGTAAGCAGTTCATCGATAAGTGACTCCAACTGGCCGATATCGCGATTCAATGCCTGTTGCTCGCTATCGGACAGATTATCGCTCATCGCCAGCCGATAACGCAGCCGTACCAGTGGCGTACGCAGCTCGTGGGCGATGCCGTCGATGAGCTGCTTCTTGCTGGCGATCAGCGTATTGACGTTATCCGCCATCTGGTTAAAGGCCACCCCAAGCCGGTTCAGACTGGAGGTAGGATCGAAATGGGTACGTTCATCCAGGTGCCCAGCCCCCAGGCGCTGGGCCGCATTTTCCAACTTCAGCAAATCCTGCCAGTGCGGGCGCATCCACAGAAACACCGGCAGCGCCAGCGACATGCCGATAAACACCAGCAGCGCCAAATCCAGCAGCCGCATTTGATGCAGATAAAACAGATAAGGGATCGGACCCACCACCAACACATAGTGGCTACGGGGAATGCGCTGCATAAAGGTGTATTGATCGTCGAGCGCGATAATTTCGCCAAGGCGCAGGCGCTTTTTCAGGTCTTCACTCAGATCCTGTTTACCCAGCGGTTCAATGTGCAGCTTGAACGACAGGTTCAAATCCAGCGTGGCGATGGTCTTGTTCCAGTCTTTCAGCGGGATTTCCCGCAGTTCGCTGCGCATCAGGTACAGCGAACTTTTCATCAGGTCGTCCATCGACTGGCGGCCAGCGCGTTCAGCGGTGACTTTGTACACCAGGCCAACCAGCATCGCCATCACCAGGAAGCAAACGAAAAGCAGCAGGAAAAACTGCACAAAGAGCTTTCTCATTGCTGCACGAACTCCCAGGCGTTCGGGGCGAACAGGTAACCTTTATTGCGCACGGTTTTGACGCGAAAAGGCTCCAGTGCGTTGTCGTACAACTTGCGACGCAGGCGGGAAATCGCGACGTCGATACTGCGGTCCAGGCCGTCATAGCTAACGCCGCGCAGGTTTTGCAGCAGGGCTTCGCGATCCATGATTTGACCGGCATGAGTGGCCAGTTCCCACAGCAGATCGAAATCCGAGGTGGAAAGGGTGATGATCTCTTCCCCCAACGTGACCTGGCGGTTGACCGGGTCGATGCACAACAAGCCAAAGTGCAAGGCGTTGTGCTGGGTGATTGGTTGAGTTAACTCTTCCTTTGGCTGATGGCCATGCTGGCGCAGATGCAGGCGTAGCCGCGCCAACAACACCGCCGGGGGCGTGGTTTTCAGGATGTAATCGTTGGCACCCATTTCCAGCGAAAGGATATGGTTCATGTCGCTGTCCAGCGAGGTCAGCAGCACGATCGGGCCTGCGAAGGTCGGACGCAAATCGCGGCATAAAGTCATACCGTCCTTACCGGGCAACATAATGTCGAGCAGCACCAGATCCGGTTGCTCCAGCTCGATGCGAGTCTGTGCGCTGTCGCCACGCGGCTCGATCAGAACCTCAATATCGTGCTTGCCCAGATAGGCGGCAATCAGTTTGCCGACTTCCGGATCGTCTTCAACAAAAACAATTTTATGCATATTCAGCGGTTTTATCAGAATAACGAAATTCAGCATAGCGCGGGGCACCGCGATAAGCCATGCAGATCATGCGCTAACGCAGGGGTCTTCCGCCATCCACGCCATGGGTTCGGCCGGTGACGTAACGACTGTCCAGCAAGTAGTTCACCAGGTTGACCACTTCACTTTCGCCGGGGGCGATTTTCATCAGCGATTTTGCCAACGCCTGCTGACGATAATGCTCGTCGTCGCCCGGGTTAAAGATAATCAGCGCAGGCGCGATGGCGTTGACCTTGACCTCCGGTGCCAGCTTGCGGGCAAACGAGCGGGTCATATTGTCCAGGGCGGCTTTACTGGCGGCATAGGCAATGTGTTTGTCGCTGCCTTTTTCCACCACATAATCTGTCAGGTGAATGATATCAGCCCCGGCTTGACCCTGACCCAGCAGGCAGGGCTCAAGCAGCTGATTCAGCAGGTAGGGGGTATAAACGTGAATTTGCAGCATCGCCGCCATCACCTGCTCCGGTGGCACCTCTGGGGATTCGGCCTGCCAGGCGCTGGCGTTGTGGATCACCGCGCGCAGTTTTGGGGCTGTTTGGCGCACCTGTTCGGCAAAACTGTAAATGCCCTCATGGGTGGAAAAATCCCCTTGAATACAGGTAGCGCCCAGTCTTTTCAGCTCGCTCAGCGCCGGATAAGTGCTGCGATAGGCAATGATCACCGGGATATCGCGCTGTAAGAATGACCTGGCCAGGGCCAGTCCAATCCGACGTGCGCCGCCGGTGATCAGGACCGGCGCAGAGTTGTGAAGTTCCATTGATTAAAGCTCCTGGACAGACTGGCAAACAATAGGGGAATTATGCCATTATACGGCGGAAATTCGTTAAAGCTTCGCATCGATTATCCATTTCAGGATGTAATACACTGGCAATGAGAGGAAGGGATGAACAGTAGTCACCTTGCACCCGTCGCCCGCAGTGAGAAAATCTGTTTTGATTACATGGATTTTCTGTCCGCATCGTGCAAGAAGCACTGGCGCTTTGTAGATGCAATCTATGGTGTGATGCCATTTTTTGGCATGGTATTGAAATCGCAGGCTTCCGCATCACAAACGCGGAAAGAGCAGTTGAAGGCGTTGGCGCTGCAGGTGGTTTCCACCCAGGTCAGCGACGAAACCAACATTGTGCGTCTGATCGATCTGGCGCAGCAGCAGGGGCTGGCAGTGTTCGACATTAAACTACCGTATGCGCTCGATAAGCAGCAGTTGGCAGCCATCCAACAAGAGTGCGTTGAGGGAGTGATTATCTCTCAGGTGGGTGAACGCATGAGCATCAGCCTGGGCCTGTCCCAATCTAACTGACCGGGTGTTTCCACCCGGCCGTTTTTCACTACTGCAACATAAACCAGCCGGCCGGTACCGTGGCCACCAGCAACAGAAAAATACTGCCTTTCTCCAGCTGATTCAGCAATTTGACATCACGATGTCCGCGCCTTGCATAGATAAACACCAACAGCCCAGGCGCATACAGCAGCACCGACATCAGCAGATGCATCAAGCCTGACGCATAGAGCAGCCAAATGCCATACAGGCAGGCGCCCGTCGCGGCAAACATCAGCCGCTTGTCCTGACGACGGATCGCCACCTTAAACAGGAAGGCGCCGACCAGGAAATAGGGCACCAGGATCATTTCCGAAGCGATAGTCAGCAGCGAGTTGTAGTTGCTGCCGGTCAGCCAGATCAGCACCAGAGCGAACTGTACCGCGAGGTTGGTCAGCCACAGCGAAGCCGAAGGCGCGTGGTTCTTGTTCTGCTTGCTGAATATTTTCGGAAAAGTGCCGTGTTGCGCCGCCAGCAGCGGCACTTCGGCAGCCATGATCGTCCAGCTCAGGTAAGCGCCGCAGACCGAGACGATCAGTCCGGCGGCGATAATCACATCACCCCATGGCCCAATAAGATCGACCATCAACACTGCCATTGACGGATTGCGCATCTCCGCCAATTCGCTGCGCGGTACCACGCCCAATGAGAGCAGCGTTACCAGTAGATAAACCGCCAGTGCGGAAACCACGGCCAGCATAGTGGCGCGGCCCACATCTTTTTTATGGCGTGCACGGGCCGAAACCACCACTGCGCCTTCCACACCGATAAACACCCACAGGGTGATCAGCATGGTATTTTTAACCTGTTCCCACACCGGTTTGCCAAGCGCGACGCCGTGGAAATCCAGCGTGAATACGTCCATTTTGAAGGCAACCGCCGCCAAGACGGCAAACATCCCTAGCGGCAACAGTTTGGCCAGGGTGGCGACCAAATTAATGCTGGCCGCGGTTTGCACGCCGCGCAGTACCAGCGCATGCACAATCCACAGGAGCAGCGACTCAGCCAGCAGCGCCTGCCAGGTATTGCCGTCACCTAAAATGACCTCGCCACCGCGATCGGTGAACAAACTTAGCGCGGCAAACACGATCACCAGGTAAGAAACATTGGCGATAACGGCGCACAGCCAATACCCCCAGGCGGAGCAGAAACCCACCAGTTCGCCGAAGCCTTCTTTCGCGTAGGTGAAAATACCGCCGTCCAGATCGGGCCTCAGGCGTGTGAGCAACAGCATGGCAAAAGCCAGAAACAGGATGCCGACACCGGTAATCGCCCAACCCAATAGCAGGGCGGCCGGACTGGCGACTTGCGCCATGTTTTGCGGCAGGCTGAAAACCCCAGCGCCCAGCATTGAGCTGAGCACCAATGCGGTTAACGCGGTAAGACCTAGTTTCTTTTCCAATGACGGATCCTGAACACAGAATAAACAACTGGGAGGGAACTGCTCGGCAGTAACAACGTAATGGTAATTACTGAACAAATAGACAATAGCCCTAAAAATTCGCGCAAATTCTACGGATGGATCTCTGCGGATGCAATGATTGAATATGCGATTTTTGCAAAAAATTATTCAACTGGCGGGCGACAGGCGGGGCAAAAAAAACGGGCAGCTCAATGGCTGCCCGATGGTAAACCGCAAAGTGAAACTTATTTGAACAGGTCAGCGCTGACGGTCAGGTTGCCGCCGCTCTTGTTCTGCCACTGACGGGTTACATGATAGTACTTGGCGCCTTTCTCAGCCGCGCGTTTCGCCACTTCGGTAGAAACGTCGGTCATGCTGTTGAAGTGGCCGGTAAAGGTCACTGAGTCAAACGGCACCATCTGCGCGGCGGTCACGTTGTTTACTTCTTGAATCTTGGTGCCGTTAGGCAACGTGACAGTATAACGCTTACCGGTTGAAGACTGGGTTTCGAAGAAACGGCCTACGTCACGGCTTGGTGAGCCTGAAGAGGCTACGCCAGGGATTTCCACATTGGCAGCAGCAGCGCCACCGGCAGCCAGAGCGGCCTTACCGGCTTCAGAGTCGGCCGGGATGGCATCCGGGTTCTGAACGGTACGTTTAGGTGCATCGGCTTTATAGATGTAGGCGGTAATGAACTGATTGCCGCCCTGGTTGGCATCAACCTGACGTACGATAAAGAAGGAGGCTGCGCCTTTCTTTTTCGCTTCTTTGGTGATGGCATCGTTGATGTCCGGCTGGCTGCGGTAGAAACCGCTGACGCTTACGGTATCGTAAGGCTCCAGCAGGAAGGCTTGTTCTTTCGGCAGCTCGGTAACGCCGTTAATCACGCGGTATTTCGGTTCTTTGCTCACTTCCGGCGCATCTTTGTGGTAAAGATCGGCGGTGACGCGCCAGTTGCCGCCGTTGTTGCTGTTGTTGCTGTCCTGGATGTAGAAGGCGTCTGCACCCAGCTTGTCTGCACGGCGGGAAATGGCATCAGCAGCTTCATTGATGGCATTAAAGCGGCCGGTAATCGTGATGCGATCAAACGGCTTCAGCGCCGCTGCTTTTTCAGGAGTTAACTCTTGCGCCGCATGAGCGGACAGCGCAGTGAGTGATAACAAGGCTGACGCGATGATCGTGTTCTTCAGCTTCATAAAAAATCCTTTCGCCTAGCGCATTAACGTTTATAACGTGCTGAACTGTTTAGGTGTAATTCAGCCGCCGATTATTACATGTAATCTCGAGCAGTGTCTCAGCATTTTATGTCATCTCATGAGACAAATTCCCGGAAGAATGATGTCCGTCATTCTGAGCAGCATCACCATAAGTTTCAATAATAAAGCCTTTGATGTCATAAGTGTTAATTATTCACAATTTTATAACTTTTATGCGTGCCAGCCGCGTCGCGCCAGATATCCGCGCACCGGGTGCTATCGCAATCTGGCCGCTAAAGCGCCATTCCAACGGGCTTTTTAACTTTAAATTGCGATTTGTCATGTCGTTAGCTGGGTTTTTATGTAAAAACAGACCTGAATGCGTAAGCAATTATGGATCATCGATCATATTTTCAGTAGGTTATTGATGGTGCCTTAATTCGATGCCGACAAGCGTAAGCAAAGGCCTGTCAGCCGGCGCCATCGCTATGGGCAGGACGATAATAAACATCATCAAAGACAGGTGAGAAGGGAACATTATGCGTATTGGTGTACCAAGAGAACGGTTGGCCAATGAAGCCCGGGTCGCAGCAACGCCGAAAACGGTGGAACAACTGCTGAAGCTGGGCTTTACCGTCGCGATTGAAAGCGGGGCGGGTAAACTGGCAAGTTTTGACGATGGCGCGTATCAAGCCGCTGGGGCTGAGATCGCCGACACTGCCGATGTCTGGCAGTCGGATCTGATTTTGAAAGTTAACGCGCCGCTTGAGGACGAGATCGCGTTAATGCGTGAGGGCAGCACCCTGGTCAGCTTTATCTGGCCGGCGCAAAACCCTGAACTGATTGCGAAGCTGGCCGAACGCAACGTCACCGCGATGGCGATGGACTCGGTGCCGCGCATCTCACGCGCACAGTCTATGGACGCGCTGAGTTCTATGGCGAATATCGCCGGCTACCGGGCAATTGTTGAAGCCGCGCATGAGTTTGGCCGCTTCTTTACCGGTCAGATCACCGCTGCGGGCAAGGTTCCACCGGCCAAGGTGATGATCATCGGTGCCGGCGTCGCCGGGTTGGCGGCCATCGGTGCTGCCGGCAGCCTGGGAGCCATTGTTCGCGCCTTCGACACTCGCCCTGAAGTCAAAGAGCAGGTGCAGAGCATGGGCGCGGAATTCCTCGAGTTGGATTTCGAGGAAGAAGCGGGCAGCGGCGACGGCTACGCCAAAGTGATGTCCGAAGCCTTTATCAAAGCAGAGATGGCGCTGTTCGCTGCTCAGGCGGCGGAGGTTGACATTATCGTCACCACGGCGCTGATCCCGGGCAGACCGGCACCGAAGCTGATTACCAAAGAAATGGTGGCTTCGATGAAACCGGGCAGCGTGATCGTCGATCTGGCCGCACAAAACGGGGGTAACTGCGAGCTGACCATGGCCGACCGCGTGACCGTTACCGATAACGGCGTGAAAATCATTGGCTATACCGATCTGCCAAGCCGTTTGCCGACTCAATCCTCGCAGCTTTACGGTACCAACCTGGTTAACCTGCTGAAGTTGCTGTCGAAAGAGAAAAATGGCGAAATTGACGTCGACTTCGAAGACACCGTGATCCGCGGCGTGACCGTGGTGCGCAGTGGCGAAGTCACCTGGCCGGCACCGCCAATCCAGGTTTCTGCCCAACCGAAACAGGCGCAGGCGGCGGCCCCGGTCGCCAAGCCGGAGGCAAAACCGGTATCACCTTGGCTGAAATATGGCCTGATGGCGTTGGCGATTATTCTGTTTGGCTGGTTGGCCGACGCCGCGCCGAAAGAGTTCCTGTCTCACTTTACCGTGTTTGCGCTGGCCTGCGTGGTGGGTTACTACGTGGTGTGGAACGTCAGCCATGCATTGCATACCCCGTTGATGTCGGTCACCAATGCGATCTCAGGGATTATCGTGGTCGGTGCGTTATTGCAGATTGGCCACGGCGGTTGGGTGAGTTTCCTCTCCTTCATCGCCGTGCTGATCGCCAGCATCAACATTTTTGGTGGATTCACCGTCACTCAGCGCATGCTGAAGATGTTCCGCAAGAACTAAGGGGTAGCACATGTCTGGAGGATTAGTTACAGCTGCATACATTGTTGCCGCTATTTTGTTTATCTGCAGCCTGGCGGGTTTATCGCGCCATGAAACGTCCAAGCGGGGCAATCTGTTTGGTATCGCAGGGATGGCGATTGCGCTGATCGCCACCATTCTCGGGCCGGATTCCGGCAACGTGGGCTGGATCATCATCGCGATGATTATCGGCGGTTCTATTGGGGTCTATCTGGCGAAGAAGGTCGAAATGACCGAAATGCCAGAGCTGGTGGCGGTACTGCACAGCTTTGTCGGCCTGGCGGCGGTACTGGTGGGCTTAAACAGCTATCTGGATCACGGTGCGCCGATGGAGCCGGTGATGGAAAACATCCATCTGACCGAAGTGTTCCTCGGTATCTTTATCGGTGCGGTGACCTTCACAGGTTCGATTGTCGCCTTTGGTAAACTGCGCGGTATCATCTCGTCCAAACCTTTGGCGCTGCCAAATCGCCACAAAATGAATCTGGCGGCCCTGGTCGTCTCCTTCCTGCTGCTGGTGGTGTTTGTTCGTGCCGACAGCGTGGGCTGGCAGGCAGTGGCATTGGTGCTGATGACCGTTATCGCGTTGGCGTTTGGCTGGCATCTGGTGGCTTCCATCGGCGGGGCAGATATGCCGGTGGTGGTGTCGATGCTCAACTCCTATTCGGGCTGGGCAGCGGCAGCGGCGGGCTTCATGCTGAGCAACGATCTGCTGATCGTGACCGGGGCACTGGTAGGCTCTTCGGGTGCCATCCTGTCTTACATTATGTGTAAGGCGATGAACCGGTCGTTTATCAGCGTAATCGCCGGCGGCTTCGGTACCGACGGTTCTTCGACCGGTAATGCGGAAGAAATGGGTGAGTATCGCGAAACGACCGCGGAAGAAGTTGCCGAGCAGTTGAAAAACTCAACTTCGGTGATCATCACCCCAGGCTATGGCATGGCGGTCGCTCAGGCGCAGTATCCGGTGGCGGAAATCACCGAGAAACTGCGCGCGCGTGGCATTAAAGTACGTTTCGGTATTCACCCGGTTGCCGGGCGTTTGCCTGGCCACATGAACGTACTGCTGGCTGAAGCCAAGGTGCCTTACGACGTGGTGTTGGAAATGGATGAAATCAACGAAGATTTCCCTGATACCGATACCGTACTGGTGATTGGCGCTAACGATACGGTGAACCCGGCCGCGCTGGAAGATCCGCGTAGCCCGATCGCCGGCATGCCGGTACTGGAAGTGTGGAAGGCGCAGAATGTGATCGCCTTCAAGCGTTCGATGAACACCGGTTACGCCGGCGTCCAGAACCCGCTGTTCTTCAAGGAGAACACCCAGATGCTGTTTGGTGATGCCAAAGAGAGTGTGGAAGCGATTCTGCGTGCGCTACAGGCGTAACGTGCAGGCAAATAAAAACGGGCCCTTGGGCCCGTTTTTTTATGCGTCAAACATCAGTCTTCGTCGTCGTGCTCATCATCTTCGTCAACTTCGATCGGACAGTTGAAGTTTTCTGGCTTAATCACCAGCAGGTCACATTTCAGATGGTCGATCACATGTTCGGCGGTATTGCCGATAAACGCCGCCGAGATGCCGGTACGGCCCAAGGTACCCAATACCACGACGCCTGCCTGCAGGTGCTCGGCCAGATCGGGGATTACCTCTTCCGGCAGGCCTTTTTCGACGTGGGTGAACTCTTCGTTAATGCCGAATTTCTGTCTTAACGCCTTCATGGCAATCAGATGCTGTCCGCGGATGGCATCGTTATATACGCTGGGGTCAAAATCAGGCAGCTCGATGGCGATATTGATGGGGGTGACGGGGTAAGCGCCGACCAGATGCACTTCCGTTTGGTTGACGTTATGCGCCAACTCAACGGTCTCCTGCACCAGTTTGATGTTCAAGGGATCGTGATAGGGTTCTTCACTGGCCAGGTTGACCGCAACCACCGCTTTACTGCCTTCAGGCCAGGGCTGATCTTTGACCATCCACACCGGGCACGGGCATTTGCGTAACAGATGCCAATCGGTTGGGGTGAAAATGACGGATTCAAGACGGTCGTGTTGGTGCGCCATTTTTAGCAGCAGATCGTGCTTACCGGCGATCACTTCCTGAATAATCGCCTCATAAGGTCGGTTATGCCAGACCACTTTGATTTCAATGGGCACGCCTTCGTCGAGATAAAAACGACATTGCTCGGTGATCCAAGCGGCGCGTTGACTGATAACGCCTTGCCGCATTGCCGTTCTTTCGTCCGGCGAGAGCAGGGTCGTCATCTCGTAAGAGAAGTCATAAATAGGCAGGAAGGCCTTAATGCGCCCGCCATTGCGTTTTATCAAGTATACCGCCCGGCGCAGCGCCGGCTGGTCGTCCTGATTGGGGTCAATAGCCACCAGAAGATTCTGATACTTCGCCATAGGGCCTCCTTACAGCTGAAAATCAACAGTCTGTCAATTTACAGAGTAACCCAACATTGAAAAACAGAACAGCGGCAGAGGTGTGCTGGGTCAATAATTCTGTCGAATGATTAACCCAGCATAGGGATCAGGCGTTTACGGTGACGTTAATGCGTGGCGTGCCGGCCAGCACAGACAGGGCATCGACGTTTTCGATGGTGATGTATTTGCCTTTAACGCTGAGAATTTCGCTTTTCTGGAAGCGGCCCAGCAGGCGACTGATGGTTTCAACCGTCAGGCCGAGGTAGTTGCCGATATCGCCGCGGGTCATGGTCAGGCGGAATTCGCGCGGTGAGAAACCCCGCTCCGCAAAGCGGCGCGACAGGTTGTAGACGAATGCAGCCAGACGCTCTTCGGCATTCTTTTTCGACAACAGCAGGATCATGTCCTGGTCACCTTTAATCTCGCCGCTCATCAGACGCATGATCTGTTGGCGTAGATTAGGCATTTTACCGGACAGGTCATCCAGCGTTTCGAATGGGATTTCGCATACCATCGAGGTTTCCAACGCCTGAGCGAAGCTTGGGTGTTTCAGACCGCCGATAGCATCAAAACCGACCAGATCGCCCGCCAGATGGAAGCCGGTGATTTGCTCGTCACCCTGTTCGGTAATGGTGTAACTCTTGATGGTACCGGAGCGGATAGCGTACAGCGATTTCAGTTCATCGCCGGCCTTGAACAGGGTCTGGCCCTTCTGGATAGGCTTTTTCCTTTCGATAATGTTGTCGAGCTGGTCCAACTCGTGCGCATTAAGAGTAAAAGGAATACACAGCTGGCTGATACTGCAATCCTGACAATGGATCGCACAACCACCAGACTGGATACGACGAATCACGCGTTTTTCCGGGATCATAGATTACGCTCATTCAATAATTGATATGCGTCAATTTTAACATCTTTTCCGGCAGGTGATAAGGGTAGCATTAATAAGAACGGGGGCATTCTGTGCGAATATTAAGCAGGCTTGCAGCCGATTGTTCTGTAGCTGGCTGAAATATTTCGATTTATTTGCTAGTTACGCCAAGGGACGGTCGACGCGGTTGGTTCTCCCTATCCGCAAGAAATGAGGGGTAGCGCAGCGTATTTTTCAGTAAGCAGCATTTAACCCTGCCTTTTGAGCGCCTTTTTGCGAGTTGAGATCAATTTTTATACACATTGTTACGGTTACACCTCTGAGGATGTACAGCCTGCATCAACTTTATCGCCGGACTACGTTCCTCATTAATAAGCCACCGGAATAGCCCATAGTGAGCTGCGCTATTCCGGTGGGTTGAATTAAAGCAGATCGTTTTGCAGGTAGCCTTCGTGTTTCAACAGCCACTGTTTACGCTGAACGCCACCGGCATAGCCGGTCAATGCGCCCTGTGAGCCAATCACCCGATGGCAGGGCACTACGATGCTGATGGGATTGGAGCCGTTGGCCATCCCCACCGCACGGGACGCCGTTGGGCGTCCAATACGCTTAGCCAGTTCACCGTAGGTGATGATCTCGCCGCACGGGATCTGGCGCAGTTGCTGCCAGACACTGCGCTGGAACTCAGTGCCGGCCGTCATGACCGGCAGATCGTTGATCACATCCAGTTCACCGGAAAAATAGCGCTGTATGGCATCGGTAAGACCACCGGGGTTAGCTTTGTCCACCAGTTGAAAACGATCGGCTCGGTAATGGGTATTCAGCAGCTTCATCAGGCGGGTTTCGTGTTCCGTCCAATCGATAGCGCGCAAGCGGTCCTGCTCATCGGCAATCAACACCAGTTCACCCACCGGCGTCGCCATACGATCAATAAAAAAAGTCTGCATTATGATCACTCCTCTCGTTTGATGGGCAGATTATTGCACGAAACCAGGCGGGACGATGGCGGATTCCGGACATGAAGATGGGCAACCTCAGGTTGCCCATACTGACGACTGAAAAATGAGTGGGGTTCAAATAGGCTTATTTATAAAATAAATTTATAATATATCAATAATGTTTATCACCCCAAGCAGGGTTAACAATAAAATGCCTCCATTATTTATAGCTGATGGTGATATTTTTCAACCGGTCGTTATTATTGATTATCTCGGTGGTCACGTTGGAAACTAATTCTGGTGGCATATTGTTCAATGAGGTAGTGATAGGGCGTTGACCCTGAGCCGATACCAAACCTGAGCAGCGAGAAATGATTTCTTCATTTCTATGTTGGATAGTACAGGCCGGTGAGGTGATCTCGCCGATAAAGCGTATAGTACCGGAAGCCACGTGGTGACTGGTTCGTTGAGCCGCCTGCAGGGTTGCGGGTAGCAGGGCCAATAGCATCAATGCCATGAGTGAATGGTTCATTATTAATTCCTTTTTAAAAATGAAACAGGAAAATAAAACAGTCCAATTAAACAAAAATCAATCAGGCAAGTTGATGATCGCCAAAAATCGAATTAGTCGCGTCCTCCTTGTAGAATGGTTTATATACTATTCTTAATGTTTATTCTTGATGAATTTGATAATAGGGAGGGGGGGCTGGCAAAACCATGATTTAGATCATAGTGAAGTCGGCTTAATGAATGACGAGGGAGTGTGGCGGTTTTACTGTGAAGCGCATCACGTTAAAAACTGGGGAGTGGCCGCAGTTGAAACTGAAACTACGGCCAAGCGTGGTGATTTATGCTGAGTTACAGCATGCCGCTGCTGCCGCAGATACGGATTTTCTCTGCCACCACTTCTTTCATCGCCAGCTTGCCGGGCACGATGTATTTACGCGGATCGTTGGCATCGGGATGTTGTGAAAAATAGCTTTTCACCGCGTCGGCAAAAGCGATTTTTAGCTCAGTGGCGACGTTGACCTTGCACACCCCTAGAGAAATGGCGCGTTTCACCATGGCTTCTGGAATACCGGATGCGCCGTGCAGTACCAGAGGAATGTCGACCTGCTCGCGGATTAGCGCCAGGCGGTCGAAGTCCAGCTTGGGTTCGCCGTGGTACAGCCCGTGAGCCGATCCGATGGCTACCGCCAGCGAATCGATGCCAGTAGCGGTGACAAACTCGCGCGCGGCGGCCGGATCGGTGAAGAAGCTGTCGGTGGAGTCGACAATCAGGTCATCCTCCTGGCCCCCGAGGCGGCCCAACTCTGCCTCAACGCTGGCGCCGTAGCGGTGGCACAATGTGACGGCCTCAGCCACTTTGGCGATGTTCTGTTCGAACGGCAGATGTGAGCCATCGATCATCACCGAACGAATGCCGCTTTTGACCTTGTATTCGATATCGTCCATCTCTTCGTGATGGTCCAGATGCAGCGCCAACGGCAGATCGTAACGGCGTGCGGCCGCCTGGCAGATACCGATCAAATAGTCGGTGCCGGCATAGCTGAAGGTGCCGGGCGTGCCGGCCATGATCACCGGCGAGCGCAATTCGGCGGCGGTCTCCGCCACCACCTGCACGGTTTCCAGATTATGGACGTTGAACGCCGGCACGGCATAACCCTGGCGTTGTGCTTTTTGCAGCATTTCCCGGTTGGATATCAGGTACATAGAGATTCCTTACGCCACAGAAGACGGATAACGGTAAATGGTGACGCCTTTAACCACCCGGTTAACCTCACCGGTCGGGCATGGGTTGTCCGGCGTCATGCCAAGCGCCAGCGAGCTTTCAAAGGCCAGCATTTGGGTGAATAACAGGTAAGGGAACAGCAGCCAGACGTCGTCTTCGGCGTGGTGCAGGTTCAGCATCATGTCCGATACCGGCTGCGCACTGCCGGTCAAGCCGACCATCTGCATCGCCAGACCATCGCGATGCAGTTCGTTCCACAAATCGCGATCGTATTGGCGGGCGTAGTCACCGCTGGAGAACATCAGCAGCACCAGCGTTTGGTCATCGACCATAAATTTGGGGCCATGGCGCAGGCCAAGCGGAGAGTCGTAGCGGGTGACAATCTGCCCGGCGGTCAGTTCCAGCATCTTCAACGAAGCCTCTTCCGCCAACCCGGTGAAACAACTGCCGCCCAGCGTGATGTAGCGTCGAAAACCGCTGGCTGCGAGCGCTTTTACCTGCGGTTGCAGCGTTTCACGCAGTTCGCGGCAGCGCGCCACCATGGTCTCGAGTGGCCGTTGGGCCTCGGTAAGGGAGTGCGGCCCGAGCAACAGCGCGGCGGACAGCATCATGCAGCTGAAACTGGAAGTCATGGCGAAGCTTTGATCGTTGGAGCCTTGCGGCATCACTAACGAACAGACGTTCTCGCGCTGATGGGCATAGTGCGCCAATTGGCTGTCCGGGTTACAAACCAGCATCAGGTGATAACTTTCCGGCAGCAGTTGGTCGGCCAGTTCGACGGTCGCGACACTTTCCGGGCTGTTGCCGGAACGGGCAAAAGAAACCAGCAGGGTTGGGCGCGTCAGATCCAGATATTGGTGTGGGTTGGCGACGATATCGGTGGTGCCATAGGCCACCACGTCACGACTGGTTTTTTCACGCAGCCAGGGTGCTAACGCGCGGCCGGCGAAGGCCGAGCTGCCCGCACCGCACAGCACAATCTGCAGGCGAGGATTGGCCAACAGCGGTGCCAGAAAAGGTTGCCACAAGGCTTGTTGCTCCTGCAGCTGTCGGTGCAGGGCGTCCCATAAATCAGGCTGTTGCCAGATCTCACGTGCGGTATGCAGCGCATGCCGTTGTTCCAGCCAGCCCGCATCGTAAGCAAAATAACCGTTCATGTTGAAAACTCCTTGAAAAGCCTCGGTTAACGGTCGGCGATAATCACGTCGACACCTAAATGGTTCAGCGCATGCAGGTAGTTTTCCGGGATGCGGCTGTCGGTGACCAAACGCTGGATTTGGCCAATTTCACGGATCATGCAAAAGCTGGTGCGACCGAATTTGCTGGCGTCTGCAACGGCGATCACTTCGCGCGCTACGTCGCACATCGCGCGGTTGAGCTGCGCTTCACCAGGATCTGGCGTGGTGATGCCGCTGAGCAGGTCAAAACCGTCGACGCCGAGAAACAGCTTGTCGAAACGAAATTGCCGCATATGCTGCTCCGCCGCCGGGCCATACAGCGACCAGGATTTGCGCCGTACGCTGCCGCCCACCACCATCAGATCAACCTGTTCGTTGTTGGCCAGTTCGAACGCGATGTTCAGCGCATTGGTCATCACTACCAGGTCTTTCTTGCCGACCAGTTGCTGCGCCATCTGGCTGGTGGTGGAGCCGGAGTCGAGAATGATGGCATCACCGTCGTTGACCAATTCCGCCGCGGCGCAGGCAATGGCGTATTTCACGTCGCGATTGATGCGGCCCTTGTCTTGCAGCGGGCGGTCGAAGGCAAACTGTTTATTGAGCATTGCGCCGCCGTAAGCGCGCACCGCACAGCCGCTTTTTTCCAGCTGGCGCAAATCGCTGCGGATGGTGACGCTGGAAACAGAAAACTGGGCGCTGAGTTGCTCGACGCGCACCGAGCCTTCGCGACAAAGCTGGTCGATAATTAATTCCCGTCGTTTTACGGTATTTATCATTAACGCGTGACTCCCGATTTAGCTGTAGTCATACCCCGCCGCGGCGCAATGCGTCGCAGCTAATCTGACAGGAATGCTTTCAGTTGTTCGTGGCAAATTACAGCAAACGAAACAATGAAATGCAACCGATAAATTTATAAAAATCTATATGTATCAACTGGTTATATTTGTTTTCGCTTTCGATTGGTGATCAACCGAAAGCGGCCGAAAAATAAAGTGAAAAGCGGTAATTCGTTATTTATCAGGCGGCAACTCACCGCCTGAGGTAATTTGTCGAAAGCAGGATGAAAGCCACGACATTCATTTATTCCCGTCTGGCGTTTCACTGTTTTTTATTGCCAGCTTTGGCGTAATAATGCGGCCCCTCGTACGCCGCTGCTGTCACCGTGCACTGGCGGATAGACTGTCGCCGGTTCGGTACCCGGCAACAGCCAGGCGCTCATGGCCGGCGGTAGCAGGGCGTACAGCTCCCCGACGTTCGACAGTCCGCCGCCGAGCACGAAGGCGTCAACGTCCAGCAGCAATTGCAGCCCTGCCAGGGCGCTGGCCAGAATATCGACGTACATCGCTATCAGCCGCTGTGCCAGCGGATCTCCGTGCCGGTAATGGGCGATCAGCGCCGGTACGCTGTCGGCGCGATGGCCGAAATGACGGCTTAGCGCCAGCAGACCGCTGCCGGAAACGTAGCGTTCAAAACAACCGGTCAGGCCGCAATTGCAGGTAAACAACGGTAAATCGTAACGCTGCGCCAACTGAGCAGAGATCGGCGTATGGCCCCATTCACCGGCCAGCCCGTTACGGCCCTTGTGCAATTGCTTGTTCATCACCAGCCCGCCGCCGGCACCGGTGCCGATAATGGCGCCGAAGACCAGCGCCAGATGCTCGGTTTGCGGCGTGCTGGCCTCGGAGAGGGCGAAGCAGCGACAGTCGTTTTCAATTTCAACCGGCCGCGCCAGTTCATGGGCCAAATCGTCCGCCAGGCAGTGCCCGGTGAGGCAGGGGACGTTAACCGCCAACTGCCTGCGGCTGCGGGGATCGGTCACGCCCGGCAAGCCGATGCCGATGCTGCCCTGGGTGTGCAGTTCGCGATCGGCATGATCGACCAATTGCTGGATACAGGACAAAAATGCGCGGTAATCGCCGGTAGGCGTGCTCACCCGTTGACACAGCACCTGCCGCAATTGGCGATCGTAGGCCGCCATTTCAATCTTGGTGCCGCCGATATCGAAACCGTAACGCATCTGTGATATTTCCACGTTTCAGGCTCCACTCAGGGTAATTACCGCAGATTCGCGGCGCGCGCGTTCCGCAGCAAAGACCATCAAATGGCTTTCCAGCGTTTCAGCCGGTCCGGACAGCACCTGCGATGGATCGTTAGTGCGGATCGCGTCAATGAAATGCTGCATCAGGTAGTAGTCGCCGCCGCCGTGGCCGGACATGGCATGCAGGTCGTCGGCTTCTTCGACGTCGTACACTTTTTCACTGTCGTCAACGAACGAAGTGATACGGATATAGCGACCGTCGCCCTCGAGGCAACCGTGGCTGCCGAAAATACGGGTTTTGCGATCTTCCAGTCGGGTAAAGGCGGTCATGGTGAAGGAGGCGGTGCGGCCACCGGCAAACTGCATATTGACCACCTGGTGATCGACCACGTTATTGTCGCAGCGGTAGACGCAGCGGCCATACTGACCGTCGCGCAGCGCCGCCTGCAGGTGTGATTGGCTGACCTCGGGCGTTAATACGCGCAGGAAGCCCGGCGTGGCCTTGTGATCGTCGCCAAGGTAAATACGCTTGGCGGAGTAAGGACAGCTGGCTTCCACGGCGCAGTCAAGGCAGTTGTCAGCCGCACCGGCAGGCTGGTTCTCCTGGCGAAAATGGCGTAAACCGCCGAACGAACTGATCTGTTCGCAGGGCAGTTCCATGATGTAACGGATCCAGTCAATGTCGTGACAGGACTTCTGCAGCAGCATAAAGGCGGCTTCATTGTCGTTGCGCCAGTTGCCGCGAACAAAGGAGTGTGCCTGATGCCAGTAGCCTACCGGTTCCAGATGCTGCAGGCTGACGATGTCGCCAATCACGTTATCGCGCAGCAGTTGCTTGAGTTTTTGGGTGTAGCGCGTGTAGCGCAGTACGTGGCCGACCGAGAAAATCAGCTTCTGACGCACCACCTCTTCAACGATGGTACGACACTCGCTGGCTACCGGCGAAAGCGGTTTTTCCAACAGCATGGCATAACCCTGTTTGGCAAAGGCCAACGCCGGTGCCAGGTGCAGGGTGTCCTGGGTGCAGATCAGCACCGCATCGGCCAGTTTTCCGGCGTCGGCGGCCTGTTGCCAGTCGGTGAACACCTTATCCGCCGAAATACCGTGCTGTTCGACGAACTGCTGCCGATAAATATCACGCGGTTCGGCTACCGCGACGACCTGCATTAAATCCGGATGCGCCAACGCGTAGCGCGAGTAAATTTCACCGCGTGCCCCGGCGCCAATCACCAGAACCTGAACCGGGCGACCGGCAAAACCATTTTGTTTAGCTGACGACATTGCTCGTTCTCCGATCTTGTTATTTGAGGTTTTGGCCGCTGATTTCATCAAACAGGTGCGCACGGGTCAGATCGAAAGCCAGATGGATCTGTTCTCCCAGACGTGGTTCCCAGTCTGGTTGCGACGCCATACGCAGCACAAAGCGCAGTTCAGCCAGTTCACAGTGCAGCAACTCTTCGTTGCCCATGCGTTCGATGGTGACAATCTTCGCCGGGAAGCAGTTGCTGCTGCCGGGCGCACACAGCCGCAGAGACTCCGGACGGATGCCCAGGCACACACGCGGGTGCGGATAACTTTCCAGCTGTTGTTGCAGCGCCAGCGGCAGTTCGAGCGGATATTCATTGCCGATGCGCAGCCCAATACCCTGTGCGCTACGAGTCACCGCCATGTCGTGCAGGTTCATCGACGGGCTGCCGATAAACTCGGCGACGAAGCGGTTAGCGGGCTGGTGGTAGAGGTTAATGGGTTTATCCACCTGCATAATGGCGCCACGGTTCATCACGCAGATGCGGTCGCCCATGGTCATCGCCTCCACCTGATCGTGGGTGACGTACACCATGGTGGCGGCGGCGCCTTCCTGTTTCAGTTGGTTATGCAGTTCGATCAGTTGGACGCGCATTGAGACGCGCAGCTTGGCGTCCAGATTGGAAAGCGGCTCGTCGAACAGAAACACCTTGGGTTTGCGCACGATGGCGCGGCCGACCGCCACGCGCTGGCACTGTCCGCCGGACAGCTGACCCGGTTTGCGCTGCAGCAGGTTGGTGATCTCCAGCTTTTCGGCGGCATCACGCACCCGACGGTCAATTTCGGCTTTGCTTTCCTTGCCGATCAGGCCGAACGCCATGTTCTTGTAGACCGTCATGTGCGGGTAAAGCGCATAGTTCTGGAACACCATGGCGATGCCGCGATCTTTTGGCATGGTGTCGTTGACGCAGCGATCGTGGATCAGGATCTGGCCTTCGCTGACGCTCTCCAGCCCGGCGATCATGCGCAGCAGGGTAGATTTTGCGCAGCCGGACGGCCCGACGAAGACCATAAATTCGCCGTCTTTAATGTCCAGATCGACCCCGTGCAGCGCATTGAAACCGTTGGGGTATACCTTCTTCACATTGTTTAACTGAATACCGGCCATGTTATTTACCTTGTGTTCGCGGTTAGCCTTTTACCCCAGCGCTGGCGATGCCCTGGATGAAGTAACGTTGGAAAAGAATGAACAGCATCAGCATGGGGATCACTGCCATCAGCGCCCCGGCCATCAGTAGCGGATACTCCACCCCGGCGCGGCTCGACAGCGACGCCAGCCCGACCGGCAGCGTTAGCTTCTCGGTGGTGGTGTTGACGATCAGCGGCCACATCAGGTTGTTCCAGCTCCACAGGCCGTTGATGATGATGCAGGCGATAATGCCAGGCCGGATCAGCGGCAGCATGATGCGCCAGAAGATGGCAAAGTAGCTGTAACCGTCAATCAGTGCGGCTTCCTCCATCTCCTTCGGTACCGCGAGGAAGAACTGGCGCAGCAGGAAAGTGGCATAAATACTGAAGATGCCCGGCAACACCAGCCCGGTGATGCTGTTCACCAGCCCCAACTTTTGCACCACCAGAAATTGCGGGATCAAAAAGGCTTGCCCGGGCACCATCAGGATGGAAATACACACCAGAAACACCGCATCACGGCCGCGAAAATGCAGGCGCGAGAAACCGTAGGCGGCCATGGTGGCGATCACCATTTGCAGGGTGACGGTGAAAAAAGTGGCCAACAGCGAGTTCAGGTAAAAATCGGCGAAGGGGATTTCGCGCATGATCTTACCGTAGGCCTGCAGGCTGGGGTGGGCCGGCAGCAGCGTCAGCGGGATCTGGATACTCTCGGCCTGAGTTTTCAGCGAGGTGACCAGCATCCAGATAAACGGCACGACCGAAGCCAACGCCGCCAACACCATAAACAGATACACCAGCGTTCTTTTACTTATGCTCATCGTCGCGGCTCCTCAGCTCACTTTCAGGCGTTTGCCAATCATCATTTGAATCAGGGTGATCAGCAGGGTGACGGCGAATAGCACCACGGTGATGGCGGAGGCGTAACCTTTCTCCTGCAGGTAAAAGGCGTATTTGTAGAACAGGTTGGTGACGGTCATCACGTCGCTTTCCACCAGCGCGCGGTCAAACATCAAAAACACCACGTCAAAGATTTGCAGGATCTCGATAAAACTCATTACCGAAACGAAGAACAGCGTCGGGACCATCATCGGCAGGGTAATACAGAAGAAGCGACGCAGGGTGCTGATGCCATCGATGTCGGCGGCCTCATACAGCTGGCGTGGGATGCTCTGCAAACCGGCCAGTAAAATGATGATTTTCAGCGCCAGCGACGACCAGATAATGATGATGGAAACGCTGATGCGCACCACGTCCGGATCGGATAGCCAGGCCACCGGTGAAATACCCAGTTGGCCAATCGCCTGGTTAATCAGGCCGAAGTCCTTGTTGAACAGCCATTGCCACACCATCGCCACCGCGGCGGGCATGGTGACCGCCGGCAGGAACAGCAGGGTGCGCAACAGCGCCTTGCCTCGGATATTTTGGTTGAGGCCAATGGCCAGCAGTAGCGACAGGCTCAGGCTGACCGGTACACACACCACCACATAGAACAGGGTGTTGCCGGCGGCGGTGTAGAAATCGTCGTCTTCAAACAGATTGACGTAGTTATCGACGCTGAGGGTGCTCCAGCGCATAAACTGATTGAGGTCGGTAAAGCTGTAAAAGATGTTCTGCAAAAAAGGGATGAAGTAAAACACCGTCAACCCAATCAACAGCGGTAAAATCATCACCCAACCCCAAAAACGCTCGGCGCGCTCCAGGCGGCTGAGCGCGGGACGTGGGGTGCTTTTTTGTTGTTTTAGGGCACCGTAGGTATCTGCCAGCGACATGTTGCCATTCCTCACCAGTAACGGCTTTGCGGTGTTCCGTTGCCGGCCGCGCCTTCGGGCAGGCGCAGCCGGCACGGGGCGATTACTGCTCCATGATGCGTTCGATCTTCTTGACCGACTTATCCATCTCCGGTTTGGCATCCGCGCCCATAAAGATTTTCTTCAGACTGGCTATCCACATGTTCTGCCATTTTGGCGTGTTGGTCCCGGCGGTCGGGTAGGCCTCGGTCACGTTGAGGGTGTCAATATAAGGCGTCACATCGACCTTCTTGATTTCCGCCGCCCAGGCTTTCGCCGCCACTTTATTGGCCGGGATCACCACTTTCGCCAACTCGGTTTGCGAAGCTTCGGTGCTCATAAACTCGATGTATTTCCAGGCTTCTTGTTTATGGGCGCTGTTGGCGGACATGGCGAACGCCAGGCTGTGCGCCACGCCGGATTGACGTTCGATTTTCGGCATCATTACCACGCCGATATGGTCGTTAATCAGCGGGTTGTTGGCGAACGGGGCCGCTAACCACGAGCCGGCATACACCATGGCCGCGCGGTTGGACTGGAAGATGTTCTCGGTTTTGACTTCGCTCATTTGCTGGGCGCTGGGCATCAGCCCGTCTTTCATCATTGACTGCAGTTGCTGATATACCCAGATGGACTTGTCGTTGGCGATGTCGGTCGGCTGGTCGTCTTTCGGGACGATGTGGTTGCCGTTCTGGAACAGCAGGTTCATGTAGCTGTCCTGGCCGTCGATGCTAAGGTCCATTACCAACGGGAAGGCACTGCCTTTCAAGCCGGTTTTCAAGGCTGCGGCTTTGGTTTTCAGGTCGTCCCAGTTCCAGTCGCTGGTGGGGTAGCTGACACTGGCCTGATCGAACAGCTTTTTGTTGTACCACACCGCAATAGAGTCCACGTCGCGCGGGATGGCCATCTGTTGGCCGTCATACTGATAGGCTTTTACCGAACTGGCGACCACGTCATTTAGCTTGACGCTGCTGCCGCTAATATAAGGTGTTAAAGGTTGCATAATGCCGTTTTTGGCATATTGAACAAAATAAGGCATATTTATCCAGAATATATCTGGTGCTACGCCGCCAGCTGCGGCGGAATCCAATTTAACGAAGTATTGTGCCGACGGCGTTAATTCTATGGCTATTTTAATGTTTGGGTTTTCTTTTTCAAATCGCTTGGCGATTTCCTGCTCGGCCGGTAATTGATTTCTGTCCCATACGGCATAACGCAAAGTTATTTGATCGGCGGCATATAACATGGTCGGCAATAATAATGCCGTCGCAATGGCAGAATGCGCCAGAAGACGGCCGGTATTTTTTATCGGTGACATTGCTTTCCCCTCGGTGGACGACGAATAAATATTTTCGTAACGTGAATTCTTTCTATCCCTTAACTTTCAATGTGTCAATACACCCCGATCTGCCCAAAAATGGGGCACTAATGTTTCGATGTTGTTAAGACTGAAAGGTTTGGGGCGTAAACCGAAAGCGTAAGTTGTTCACAATTCGTTAACCTTTTGCGGCGGTTTTGGCCCTGCCGTAGGGCAATGACTGGCCGCTGGGGTCATAGGAATAAGTGATAACCCTTGCACCATAATGGGGATTAAAAACATTTTTATTGTGCATGTCTGGGTATCTTTCATTTTTGTGATGCAAATAAACAAAAAAATTGTATCGGCAGGCTTTGCCTCGACGTAAACGCCGTTTTTTGAATGACCACTATTGTTTGAATCGATAAAAGGGTTTAGCCTGAAAATGACTCATCGGTATTTCCCCATTAGAGCGAGATTATTGCTATGCGCCTTTCATTGACTTTTACTCACAGTCTGGAAAAGATATTTCACAGCCACAATGCACCACAGATTGATCAAATAAATAAGTTGAGTGGCCTGAGCAATGAAATGATTTCCTGGCAGGGGGTTTATTGCCTTCACCGGGCAGATAACGAAACTCGGCGTGAATTAAGCTACCGTCTTGAGGGATCCTTGGCGGAGTATATCAGCGTGCGGCAGGTGCAATCGGTACCCAGCCACTTTCCCTGTTATGCCCAGACCGATGAGAACTATCTGCGTACCGAGCCGGGGTTATTTCCCGATCCGTTGATGCCGCTGGCCGAGCAGCGTTTCTTTGTCGCCAACAATTATTACGGCTGCCTTTGGCTGACCTATACACCGCCGTCGACGCCTGTGCCAGGCGGGGATTACCCGCTGAACCTGACCTTGTTTGATGTTATCAGCGGCGAAGCCTTGGCCAGCGCCGCCCTGACGCTGCATATCGTCCCGGTTGAACTGCCGCCGCAAACCCTGTTGCACACCGAATGGGTGCATACCGATTGTCTGGCGGATTATTACCGCGTGCCGGTGTTCAGTCCCGAATACTGGCTGGCGGTACGTAACTTTGTTCGCTGTGCGGTCAACAGTGGAGTCAACATGCTGCTGACGCCGATCTTCACGCCACCGCTGGATACCGCCGTCGGCGGCGAGCGCACCACGGTACAGTTGATTGGCGTACAGCGTTCCGCGCAGGGTTATCGGTTTGATTTCCAGCGGCTGGCCCAGTGGGTGGATATGGCGCAGGAAGAGGGGATTGAACATTTTGAGATTTCCCCGTTGTTCACCCAGTGGGGGGCGGCGCATGCGCCAAAAATTCTGGTGGAGATCGACGGCGCACTTTGCCCGCTATTCGGTTGGCACACTGACGCCCACGCGCAGGAGTATCAACAGTTTTTGCAGGCGCTGTTGCCGGCGTTGACCGCCTGGTTCCGCGATCGCCAGTTGCAACAGCAGGTCTGGTTCCATATCTCGGATGAGCCGACGCTGGAGAACATCGCCGTTTATCAGCGTGCCGTTGCCGCCTTGCGCCCGCTGCTGGCAGGATTTCGCACTTTTGACGCGCTGTCAGACTACGCGTTTTACCGGCAAGGCCTGGTGGAAACGCCAGTGGCCGCTACCGACCATATAGACGCTTTCCTTGAGCATCAGGTTCCGGGCCTGTGGGCCTATTACTGCTGCGTGCAAAAGACCGAGGTGGCCAACCGTTTCTTTGCTCAACCTTCGGCGCGTAATCGTATTCTGGGCATCCAGCTTTACCTGTACAACATCAGCGGTTTTCTGCACTGGGGGTTCAACTTCTATAACAGCGGCCATTCGCGAGAAAAACTTAACCCCTACGCGGTGACCGATTGCCGAAATGCGTTTCCTTCCGGCGACGCCTTTGTGGTTTACCCCGGCGAAAACCTGACGCCGGTGGAGTCGCTGCGGTTACGGGTGCTGCATCAGGGCTTGCAGGACATGCGTGCGCTGCAGCTGTTGGAAAGCCTGACGGATCGCAACACGGTAGAGGCATTGATTGAACAGGAACTGGGGATGCGTATCACTTTTAAACGTTATCCGCATCAGGCAGCACCGCTGCTGCGGCTGCGTGAAGCGGTGAATCAGCGGATCGAAGCGCTGATTTAATTGGCATAAAATGCGGCGAGGGGGCGACAAGCAGAGTGTCGCCACCAAGTTTTCAATAATTTGCTATACCTGATAGGTCGAGGGATTTCATTTTTTTGTCATGTTACTGACATGTTAGGGTCATAGCGCTGGCTTAATTTTGCAGCGACTAAGCCAGGAGATAACGCGATGTTTAGCTTGGACTCTCTGTTGCATGATGCATTTCCACACCGCAATACCCCTGCCTGGCAGCGTAGCCTGCTGAGAACTTTACTCTTCGAAAAAGAATTCAAACAGTTTGCCGCCGATTATCCCCATCTGAAAGGCCTGGATCTGATCGAGCAGGTGGTGGACTACTTCAACCTCAGTTGTGAACTGGTGGATGGCGATCTGGAAAACATCCCGAGCCAGGGACCGGTGGTGCTGGTGGCTAATCACCCGATAGGGTCACTTGACGGACTGGTGTTGCTGCGTGCGGTCGCGGCGGTGCGGCCGGATGTCAAAGTGGTGGCCAGCCAACTGCTGACCTACATCGAACCGCTGCGCAGCCTGTTTGTACCGGTGGACAACGTCGCCTATAAGACCAGCCGCAAGCAAATTGAAGGTATGCAGGCGCAATTGGACAAGCAGGGTGCGCTGATCCTGTTCCCCGCAGGCGAAGTGTCGCGCATGAGCCCGAAAGGCATTCGCGACGGGCATTGGCATACTGGTTTCTTGCGTCTGGCGGCCAAGGCGCGCGCACCGATTGTGCCGATCCACATCAGCGCCCGTAACAGCAATTTATTCTACTTCACCTCCCTGGTTTATCGACCTCTGTCCACGCTATTACTGGTGCGCGAAATGTTCCAGCAGCAGGGCGGGCGTATTAAAATCCGCGTGGGTGGCCGTATTCCCTTTGCCAACTGGCACGACGGCCATACCAGCGCGAAAGATCTGGCGGAGCGTTTCCGCCGTCACGTTTATCGCCTGGGGCAGGGTAAAGAAGGATTGTTTGCCAGCGAATCTCCGATCGCCTTGCCGGAAGACCGACTGGAACTGAAGAAAGCGTTGGCAAACTGTGAGCGGCTGGGGGTTACCCCGGACGGCAAAATCATCTTCCTGTATCGCCGTCAGGACGAAGCGCGAACGCCTATCCTGCGTGAACTAGGACGCCTGCGCGAAATCGCTTTCCGCGCGGTGGGGGAAGGCTCCGGTCGCCGCCGCGATCTGGACAGCTACGACGACGACTATTACCACCTGGTGCTGTGGGACGCAGACGAGTTGGAGATTGTCGGCGCTTACCGCTTTATCCCAACCGCCGAGCAGTTGGAACGCAAGGGCCTGGAAGGCATTTACAGCAACAGCCTGTTCCATTATGACCGCGATATGGCACCTATTCTGGCGCAGGGCATTGAGCTGGGCCGCAGTTTCATTCAGCCGGCCTACTGGGGCAAACGCGGGCTGGATTATCTGTGGTTGGGCATTGGCGCCTACCTGGCGAAGTACCCGCAGTACCGCTATCTTTTTGGCCCGGTGTCCATTTCGGGTGGGATGCCGGTAACGGCGCGTGATCTACTGATCGCCTTCTACCGGCTGTATTTCTCGCCGGACAGCGCGCTGGCGCAGTCGCGGCAGCCGTATCCCGCCTCGTTACCTCAGGTGCTGGCGCAGTTTGCCGGCGATAACTATCAGGAAGATCTGGTGCGACTGAAAAGCCTGTTGAGCAATATCGGCTGTTCGATCCCCACGCTGTATAAACAATATACCGAGCTGTGTGAACCGGGCGGGGTGCAGTTCATCGATTTTGGCACCGATCCGGCCTTTAATAACTGTATTGATGGGCTGGTGCTGGTCGATCTCACTCGGCTTAAACCTGCGCGTTTCCAACGTTACATCGCAGTGCATCAGCCGCACGAGGCGTGCATAGAGTAATTGGCGTGGCGCTCATGCGTTTTTGATCTAATCCGAAGCTTGGCGCCGGCGGGGGGAAATAGCCTAAGATAAGGCTTTGTTCCTCCGCCGGAGTTTTTCATGCCACAGCCGTTCGCCCCGTTTTTGTTGTCCGCCGAAGATCCCGCCGCCGTCGCGATTGAAACGCCAAAAGGCCTCGCGCCCTTCTTATTGCTTTGCGATCACGCCGGGCAGGCGATACCGCAGCAATTGGGCGATCTTGGGCTGCCGCCCGGCGAAATAGACCGTCATATTGGCTGGGACATCGGCGCACTGAACGTTTCACGTCACCTTAGTCGCCAGCTGGACGCTCCGCTGATTCATCAGCGCTATTCACGTTTGGTTATCGACTGTAATCGGACACCCGGCATCCCCAGTTCCATACCAGAACTGTCCGAGTTGACGCCGATCCCCGGCAACGTGGGCATTGCGGCCGAACAGGCGCTGGCGCGCGAGCATGAGATTTTTCTGCCTTACCATCAGGCGATAACCGACAGCCTGGATGCGCGCCAGCGTAGCGGCTTGCCGACGGCGATCGTTGCCATGCACAGCTTTACGCCGGTGTTTAAAGGCAACGCGCGCCCGTGGCAGGTCGGACTGTTGTTCAACCGTCAGCCGGAGTTCGCGTTGTTGCTGGCTGAGCTGCTGCGTGAAGAAGGGGATTTGCAGGTGGGCATCAACGAGCCCTATGCCATGACCGACGCGACGGACTACACCCTGCCGGTGCATGCTGAGCGCCGGCAATTGCCCTATGTCGGTATCGAGATCCGCCAGGATCTGCTTGCCGATCAACAAGGTCAACAGGCCTGGGCAGAACGCTTCGCCAGACTGTTACCGCAAGCCTGGCATCGCTGGCAAATTTGACTTTAGGAATATTCCCAGTGATGATAACTGTAAGGAAAGTGTCAACGTCATTGGGAAGTGCCAGGAGCGTCAAGTGGAGCAGAATGATAACGGATTGTTTATCAAGCAGGAGCGCTTTGAAGTACTGGCGATTCTGCGTGAGATTTGTAAACAACGTACGCCGCTACGGGTCGTAAATGAGAAGCAGCAGTTTCAGAGTTTGTTATTGAGCGTCGGGCCGGACAACATCGTGTTTAGCGGCGATGAGGTGGATGCGACGGTTGATGGCGAATACACCATCGTGATTGAAAGCCCTGATGCGAAGATCGAGTTCTCCGTAGGTCGGGCCGAATTCATCGAGCAGCAGGGCGTCAATGTCTGTTCAACCCAATTGCCGAAGCAGCTGGTTTACATCCAGCGCCGCCGTCAGTTCCGTGTGACTACCCCTCACTGGCGCCAGTTTTTGTGCAGTGGTGAATACGCCGATGGCAGTGAATATCAGCTGAGGATCCACGATCTGTCCGCCGGTGGTGTAGGGCTGCGCGTTGACGGTCCGTTACCGCCAAACCTACAGCCCGGCTTCCAGTTCAAAAAAGCGTTGTTGGATCTTGGCAGCTACGGCAGTTTCAAGGTCAATATGGAGCTGGTGGTGATCAACGACGATCATGAGCTGGATGACGACGACAACATGGTGCATTTTTCACGCCTGTCGTGCCGCTTTATGAAACTGGGTTTGGCCATGGAAAGAAAAATTCAGAGTGCGGTGTTTGCGTTTGAATTGGACTTCAATAAAAAGAAAAAACGCTAACCAAGACGCGAGGGGCAGCTGGCTGCCCCGTCACTCACGGCCTATTTCAAGGCGCGCAGACTGCCAATTTCCTCCAGGCCGAAATGCTCCGCTTCCGCCAGAACATCACAAACTTCCCCCCCGGCGGTCACGATCGCCTCATCGAGACTTTTGCCGTGCAGCAGATGGCTGACCAGCAACGCGGCGAACATATCCCCGGTGCCTTTGACCTTTGATTGAATTCTGGGGTGGGTATAGCTTTGCACTTCGTCGTACTTGACCAGCAGTAACCCCAGTTGATCGTCGTTTTCCGCCACGCCCGGAGCGCTGGTCACCAACACCCACTCGGTGGTGTCATTGAGCAACGCCTGTGCGGCCTGCCGCGTCTGTTCCTGAGTGGTCAGAGGGTGACCGCAAAGCTGCTCCAGTTCGAAGCCGTTAGGGGTCAGGCCATTGGCCAATTGCAGGAAGGGGGAGCGGTAGCAATCGACAATGCGCTTATCGACATAAACCCCTTCGCCGTAATCGCCCATCACCGGATCGATATAAATCTTTATCTGCGGATTGATCGCGCGCACGCGCTGTAACCAGGTATCCAGAATATGGCATTGGTCGACATTGCCCAGATAACCGACAATCACCGCCCGGGTGCGATTCATCACGCCGCGGGCCAGCAAATCCGCCAGAAAACCGCCGAACCACTCGGCGGAGATCACGCCGCCGCTGGGCGCACCGTAATAAGGGGGGCAACCGAACAGCACGCTGGGTACCTGCAGCACTTCCAGCCCCTTTTTCAACAGCGTGCGGTAGGCTATCCCGTTGCCGACGCTGCCATACACCACCTGAGATTGAATACTGATGACATCAATCTGCGGCGGCTGTAATTGAGAAATTTGTTGCATCTATCACTTCCTTGGTTCGATTTTATCCAACCAGCGCGTAAATACCTGGCGGGCGCGTTGCTCCAATTCTGTGCCGTAACGCGCAGCCTGTTGGCGCAAAAGCTGCGGCACGATGCCGGCCAGCTCCAGTTCACAGGCATGTCCCACCAGCCACCGTTCCAGATCGCGGTGATCGGCTTCCAGATGGAACTGTAGCCCAAGGGCGAAATCCTGATACTCAAATGCCTGATTAGGGCAGATATCGGTGCCCGCCAGGCGGGACGAGCCTTCGGGGATCATAAACATATCGCCGTGCCAGTGAAGCACCGGTGTGGACGCCAGTGGCGCCAGCACCGAGTCTTCATTATCCGTCAAGGTTAAGGGAGCGTAACCGATCTCTTTCACGCCAAGCGAAACGACCTCGGCACCCAGCGCCTGGGCAATCACCTGCGCGCCGAGACAAACACCGATCGTAGGCCGTTTTTGCTGGAGACGCTGGGTAACCAGTGCTAACTCATCGTTGAGAAACGCATAGTGTTGCTGGCCGGCGAAGTGTTGAGCGGCGCTGATTGGCCCACCTAGCACCACCAGCAGGTCGGTATCCTCGTTAACGATGGTGCGGATGTCGTCACGGCCCGCGTCGAAATAATCAATCTGATAGCCACGTAATGACAGCAGTGAGCCCAGAATGCCGAGGTTTTCAAAATTCACATGTCGGATTGCGACAACTTTTTTCATTGTTGTGGCACCTCTTGGCTATGAGGGTAAGGTTCCAGTTCCAGCGTATCGCCCAGGATGGTGATGCCGCCAATGCCGCTTTGGTAAATTATCCGGCGCTCTTTGACCTGGCTGATACTCAACTGGTAGCCCTGATCGGCAGGGAACAGCGCCTGAGCCTGCTGAAGCTGATCGGCAGCCCATGGCGTGAACATCTGCAAGCGACCGAAGGCTTTCCCGCCCTGTTTAATATCCAGTACGTAATGTTTTTCCATCTTTACCCCTTAACTTTTCCGTTCGAAACAGGTAATCTATTTTGAACTAATACAAAAAGGTTTTATGTATGGGATCATTGTATGCAAAAGGCGGCAGCGCTGTCCAGATTGCTGAACAGATCAGCACGCAGATAAAGCAGGGTGATCTGCAGCCGGGTGACCTGCTGCCGCCGGTGCGTCAATTGGCCGGCGAGTTGGGGGTCAACCCCAATACCGTCGCCAGCGCCTATGCCAAGCTGCGTGATGCCGGTTTGGTGGCTACCCGCGGGCGTGCCGGTACTCAGGTACTTGAGCAACCTTTAATGACGGTGCGCAATGTTCGGCAAGTGCCTGAGGGGATGGGGGATTTGGCGAGTGGTAATCTGGATGCCACGCTGCTGCCGGCTCTGTCGCTGGGCGCCGAAGACGTTTTCCCGCAGCAAACCGGATATGACGTCAGCGGGGATTTACCGGCGTTATGTCGGCTTGCCGGCGACTGGCTGGGCCAGCAGGGCGCAGAGTTGGGGGAACCGGCGGTGTTTTCCGGCGCGCTGGACGCTATCGAAAAGGCGTTGCGTATCCACGCGGCGCCGGGAGCCGCGGTGTGGGTGGAAGATCCCTGCTGGCCACCGTTACTGACGCTGTTGCGGCATCTGCGGCTGAAGCCTTTGCCGTTACCGGTTGATGAACAAGGGTGCCGCTTGCCGGAAAAAGAGGCCGCACCTCTGGGAGCCGCGGTGATCCTGACGCCTCGGGCACAGAACCCGACCGGCATGTCATTAAGCGCGGGCCGGGCCGCGAGTTGGCGGGAATTCCTGTCGCAAAACCCGGGCTGTCTGGCGATCGTCGATGACTTCTGGGGACCGCTGTCGCAGCGGCCGCTGCATTTGCCCTTTACCGCAGACAATGGCCTGTATGTGTTATCGCTGAGCAAGTTCCTCAGCCCAGATCTGCGTATTGCGCTGGCCTGCGGCAAGCCGCAGCTGCTGCAGACCATGCGGGCGGATCAATACATTCGCGAGCGCTGGGTCAGCCATATCCTGCAGCAGATTGCCGTTAAACTGTGGACGCAGGCCCAGCAAGAGGGGCTGTTTGCACGGGCGCAGCAAACTTATCAGCAGCGGCGTGACGATTTGTCCGAGCGGCTGCGCACATTGACCGGCGTGCCGGTATCGCCGGGAGAGGGAGTGCATATCTGGTTGCCGGTGCGTTCAGAAGCCGCCGCCAGCCAAATGATGGCGCAGCGTGGCTGGCTGGTGCAGAGCGGCGAGCCCTTCCGCCTGAAAAGCGGCCCGGCGATCCGCATCAGCCTGGCTAACCTTGAGCCGGCGCAGCTGGAAACGTTGGCTCAGGATCTGGCCGTCGCCATCGGCACCGGCACCGTGGTTAACTGAATCAAACAGCATCACCCGCTAGCGCCAGCAATTGCAGAGAGGCGAGGCGGGCGGCAGGCTGGCTGATCGGGGTATCAATCACAAACTCCTCTACGCCGTACTGTTGGTGTAACTGATCCAGCTGTTGACGCACCTGCTGGGCGGTCCCCAGCAGTATGTGGCTTTCGCGCGGTTCGATACGGTAATCGGTAGCGCCGGCCTGTTGCACAAAGCTTTCCGCCTGCTCAAGACTGCCGACGGTCACGCTTTGCCCGCCGGTCACGTGGACACGATACTGCTGGATCCCGGCTGCCAGATCCTTGGCCTGGCTTTCGCTGTCGGCGACGATCGCTGCCACCGCCAACAGGGCTTTTCGGCCACCGCTTTGCTCACTGTAATGAGCCAGCGCCCGCCGGATATCCTCCGGGTTGCCATTGAGATGAGCGGCAAACACAAAGGCCCAGCCGTGTTCGGCGGCCAGTTGGGCGCTTTCATTGCTGGCGCCCAGCAGAAAGCGTTGCGCCGGCTGAACCGGCTGTGGCGTTGCGCTCAGGCCGGGCTGTGCATCATCGTTCAGATAGGCATTTAGCTGCGCGAGCTGTTTAGGGAAGTCAGGCTTATTCTGCTGATCGTGCGCGGCCTGCAGCGCCTGAGTCGAGAGCGGTAGCCCGCCAGGCGCTTTTCCCACGCCCAAATCAACCCGGCCCGGTGCCAGCGTGGCCAGCAGATTGAAGTTTTCCGCCACCTTATAAGCGCTGTAATGCTGCAGCATGACGCCGCCGGAGCCGATACGGATCCGTGAGGTTTGTCCGAGCAAATACGCAATCAGCACTTCAGGGGAAGGGCAAGCCAGCTGCGGGGTATTGTGATGCTCCGCCAGCCAAAAACGGCGGTACCCCCAAACTTCCGCCTGCTGTACCAGATGCAGCGTGCGTTTGAGCGCCTCGGCGGCGCTTTCTCCTTCGGCAATCGGACTTTTTTCCAACACGCTCAGGGCATAAGCCATTTTCCTGTTCCTTTATCATCGATGATTGATGACAAATACCATGCAGAACACCAGCGGCGTAATATTGATTGGAGATAGGATATTCCATTGATAAAAAACGGATTTAGATATGCGCGAGGTGGTAAAGGGGCGCGTGGTTGACGCGCCCGATTCACATCAGGACTCCAGCCAGACCTTCAGGCGAATAGCGTCGCTGTAGTGGCCGTAGCGCTGCTTTGAGCCGAGGAGGATGATCACCACCGGCTGCCCCTTGATCAGGGTTCGCATCACCAGACAGTGGCCGGCTTCGTTGGTGAAACCGGTCTTTTGCAGCTGAATTTTCCAGGCCGGATTGTTGATCAGCCCATTGGAACTGCGATAAACCAGCTGTCCCCGACCAGGACGGACGATTTGCTGTTTGTCGGTGCTGAAACGGCGAATGGTCTGATAACGGTAGGCATGATTCACCATTTTCAGCAGATCCCTGGCGCTGGCAACGTTGCGCGGCGTCAGGCCGGTCGGATCGTAAAAGCGGGCGTGTTTCATGCCGAGGCTGCGTGCTTTCTGATTCATTTTCGCCACAAAGGCTTTTCGTCCCCCGGGATAGCCGCGGCTCAACGCGGCCGCCGCACGATTTTCCGATGACATCAGGGCGATGTGCAGCATATCGCGCCGGCTGAGAATGGAGCCCAGGGTCAGGCGCGAATGGGTCTTCTTGAGCAGATCGCGGTCGGCAGGAGTGACTTTTATCGGGTTGCCCAGCGGGCGTTTGCTGTCCAATACCACCATGGCGGTCATCAATTTGCTCAGCGAAGCTATCGGCAACACGCGGCTGGCTTGTTTCTGATACAGCGTTTTACCGGTACGCTGATTGACCACCAATACCGAAGCAGAGTGAAGCGCCAGCGGCGCAGCAGCCTGCGCAGAGGGCTGAACCAACAGCAGCGTGAGAATCAAAATGACGCCGAAGCCTGAGGTGGAAAAGCGAAAAAGGGAATTCAATAAATGCATGGCAACCGTGACTACGTTCCTGACTGATGAAAAAATATCAGCAAGAGTCTGCACAGCAAATGTGGAGAAAATAAGGTGACCCTTCCGGATCTGAAAACCCGGCGGTAACGTTCTGGCGTGAGGGGAAGGCAGGGAGGCGGCTATGCGCCTCCCTGGCAAGGCATCAATACACTTCTGGCACGACCATATTATCCGGCACCGGGCTGCGACTGTAGTCCGGGCTGCGTTTGCGTGGCGGCAAGGTGATCACGTTGCCTTCGGCTTCTTCGTAGGGCACTTGCTTAAGCAGATGGCTGATACAGTTAAGCCGGGCCTTTTTCTTGTCGACACCCTGAACCACCCACCATGGCGCCTCAGGAATGTTAGTGCGTGCTAACATGACTTCTTTGGCCTCGGTGTAATCCTCCCAGCGGCGGCGGCTCTCCAAATCCATTGGGCTGAGCTTCCACTGCTTGAGCGGATCGTGAATGCGACTGAGGAAACGCAGTTCCTGCTCATCGTCGGTGATCGAGAACCAATACTTGACGATTTGAATGCCACTGCGCGTCAGCATCTTTTCGAACTCCGGTACGCTGCGGAAAAACTCTTCGTATTCCTCGTCGTTGCAAAAGCCCATCACTTTTTCCACTCCGGCACGGTTGTACCAGCTGCGATCGAACAACACCATTTCGCCGGCGGCCGGCAGGTGGGCGATATAGCGCTGGAAGTACCACTGGGTACGTTCGCGATCGTTGGGGGCGGGCAGCGCGGCCACACGGCAGGTACGCGGGTTCAGACGCTGGGTGATGCGTTTGATCACACCGCCCTTGCCGGCGGCATCGCGGCCTTCAAAGATGATCACCAGACGGTGACCGGTACGCATCACCCAGTCCTGCAGTTTGACCAATTCACCCTGCAGCCGCAGCAATTCGCGAAAATACTGTTTGCGCCAGGCTTTTTTCTGGTCGCTGTCCACCTCGGTGTCGTCAAAGCGCAGGTCGTCCAGTTCCATTTCCAGCTCTTCGTCATAGCTGTCGTAGAATTCCTGCAGCAGGCGCTGGTTGAAGGTGTCGTCGTGATTAAATTCATGCATAGCCATAGTTGATTCTCCGTGTTAGCCCGGTTTTAAAAATGGGTGAAGATCCAGTAGAGCCCGGCGGAAAGCAGCACCGAGGCTGGCAGCGTCAACACCCAGGCCATCAGCAGATTGCGTAGGGTGGACATTTGCAGGCCGGAGCGGTTGGCCGCCATGGTCCCGGCAATGCCGGATGAAAGAACGTGGGTGGTGGAAACCGGCAGGCCGAAAGCATCCGCCGCCCCGATAGTGGTCATCGCCACCAGCTCGGCGCTGGCGCCCTGCGCATAGGTAAGGTGGCTTTTCCCGATCTTCTCTCCCACGGTGACCACGATGCGCCGCCAGCCGACCATGGTGCCCAGCCCAAGCGCTATCGCCACCACCACCTTGACCCAGAACGGAATAAAGCGGGTGGCGCTGTCCAATTCGCCTTTCAGCGCGTCCAGATTGCGTTGCGAGTCAGCGGGGATCTGAAGTTGTTTTTCCGTCTTCAGGTGCTTAATGACCTCCGACGTCAGGTACATATCATTTCGGGTATTGGATACCGCCTGCGCAGGGATTTTGTCGACCGAGCCGTACTGGCGAATTTGATCGCCGATGGCGCCGGTCAGTTGGGCCAGGGCAGGCACTACCTCCGGCGTCAACTCGCTGGTGCGAACATAGCCGGTAAGGACTTCACGCGCAGGAACCTGACTGACTGCTGGGAACTGTTGCAGCAGTTGGTTTTTTGTCACTTCCGCCAATGCCGCTACGCGGGGGATTTGCTCCGGCGGCATCGAACGGTTCAGCGCATAGGCAATCGGCATGGTACCGACCAGGATCAGCATGATCAGGCCCATGCCTTTTTGCCCGTCATTGGAGCCGTGAGCAAAGGAAACGCCGGTACAGGTGAGGATCAGCAGGCTGCGGATCCACAACGGCGGCGGCGAGTCATTTTTGGGGGCGGTATACAACTGACGGTTTTTAACAAAGACCTTCAGCGCCAGCAGCAGCAAGGCTGCAAATACGAAGCCGATCACCGGTGAAAGCAGCAGGGCATACCCCACTTTAATGGCTTGCCCCCAGTCGACGCCGCTGGTGCCGGTGCGGCCGTGGATCAGGGCATTAGCCACCCCTACGCCGATGATCGAGCCTATCAAGGTATGCGATGATGACGCAGGCAGCCCCAGCCACCAGGTGCCGAGGTTCCAGATAATCGCCGAGAACAGCAGGGCGTAGACCATGGCGAACCCGTTGCCGGTACCGGCCTGCAAGATCAGTTCAACCGGCAGCAGCGAAATGATGCCGAAGGCCACCACGCCGCTGGAGAGCAAAACGCCGAGAAAATTAAAGAACCCCGACCAAACCACGGCCACCATCGGCGACAAGGAATGGGTATAAATCACGGTGGCTACCGCATTGGCGGTATCGTGGAAACCATTAACGAATTCAAAGCCGAGCGCGATCAATAACGCCATTCCCAATAAAAGAAACGGAACGTAACTGGTATAAACCGCGCCGGCATCGCTGACGTCGTTAAATAGATTTACGCCAGCAAAAGCTATCCCCAGCACTAATAATAAAATAAAAAAAAGAACAGTGAGTCGACTGTTCTTTTGGTAGATTTTTGGCAGGCTTGACGCAGATGGCGCACCCGCTTGAACGGCGCTGTTATCGCTCATAAAGGACCTTCCCGATAGGCTTCATTAGATTTCTGACGGTGCTGTACGGTGTTGCCATCAAAGTATTGGGAAATAATGTGACTTTTTTATGACGCTAATATTAATCATCGGGAACAGTGAAAATAATTAACGTTGGCATTTAAAGGTTGATATAAAGACTGAGATTGATTAATTCATGCGTGCGGTTATTCGGGACAAAGGTTTATGGCTCAAACGGTTGCGGAAAAATTACACAAACTTGATTTTGACGATGAGGTCACCGGGCTGATTTACGGCCACGTTTTTCGTACGTCAGAGCCACCGCAGCGGGTCTCTTCTCAGCAGGCCTGCCAGGCCTATCAGACGCTGTCGCCGGGGGAGGGATTTATCTGGCTGCATCTCAACCTGAATCATGCCGCGGCGGAAAAATGGCTAAAAAACCACTTCGAGATTTCTGAGTTTTTCTTTGACGAGATCCGCCACGGTTCTCATACCACGCGCATAGAGCGTCAGGGAGAAGATCTGTTCGCGGTGCTCAACGACGTAATCTTCCACCCGAAAGAGAACAACCCGGAGATTGCGACGCTATGGCTGTATTGCCGTAGCGGCCTGGTGGTCACGGTGCGGCACAAACCGCTGCGTTTGATTGAGCGGCTGCTGGGGCGACTGGGGCCGCTGCAGTTGGCGTCTTCTACCGAATTGCTGGCGCATTTGCTGGAAGAGCAGGAAGAGGTGCTGGAGCAGGTGGTGCGGCAGGCCAACCAGTACGTCGATACCATTGAAGATCGCCTGCTGAGCAACCATGTGAAACGCAACCGCACCGAACTGGGCAGAATGCGCCGTATGCTGCTGCGTTTTCAGCGTCTGCTGGCGCCGGAGCCCGCGGCGCTGTTTCGTTTGCTGAACCGGCCACCGACCTGGCTGAGCCGGGACGTGGTACAGGATCTGCGGCAATTTACCGAAGAGTTCACGGTGGTGCTAAACGATCTCGCCAGCTTGACCGAACGCATTCGCTTGTTACAGGAAGAGATAGGCGCCAAGCAGATGGAACAGAACAACCGCACGCTTTACACCCTGACGGTGATCACCGTGTTGGCACTGCCAATCAATATCGTCGCCGGTTTCTTTGGCATGAACGTGGGGGGGATCCCGCTGGCCAGCAACCACCACGGCTTTGTTTTGCTGGTGTTGCTGGTCGGCGGCTTTACGCTGGTTACCGGCTATCTGGCTTTCAGACGCCGGGATGAAGGCTGATCACAGTCTGGCCCGGTACTCTTCTTCCAGGCGAGTGTGAGTGCTCCAGAACGGCTGCGGCTGACGATTGTGCAGACGATCGACCAGGATATCCAGGTGGGTATGCCAGCCCCCGGCCACGCTGAGCATTTCATCACGGTTGGCCAGGCGACGGTGGGTGACCGTCAGCAGCACGGCTTTGCCCTGTTCGGTCAGTTCGAAGGTCACCTCGGAAGGGCGGCTTTGCCCCTGTTCAGCCCAGGTAAAACTCAGCAGCCGCGGTGGGAAAAGGCAGGTGATATGGCCGACGTTGCTGACGCTGCAGCTTAGGTGCTTATATTTGGCCGGCGTTTGCTCGTGTTCGCCGGTCAGATCGGAATTGCGAAACACCAGCTCTACCTGGGCGCCGTTTTCCAGCTTCATTTCGCCGGCGGCCAACCAGGTGGCGCGTTTGTCGGATTCCGTCAGATAGGCCCAGACCCGTTCGATAGGGCCGGGCAGCAGCCGCTGAATACGCAGCGTGCCAGTTTCAATAATCATGCCGTAGTCGTTCATGGTTCACTCCTTGGGAGGATTCGGTTCCGGTTGCAGCAGCGCTATTTCCAGCGCGTCCAGCCGCTCAGTCCAGAAATGCTCGTAGGTTTGCAGCCATTGCATGGCCTGCGCCATAGGCTCGGGTTCAAGCCGGCAGATATGGTTTCTTCCCTGCACGGTACGCTGCACCAGCCCAGCAAGCTCCAGTGCTTTGATATGCTTGGAAGCGCCGGCAAACGACATCTGCAACGGCGCAGCCAGTTCGCCAATGCTGTGCTCGCCACCGGCCAACGACCGCAATATTGCGCGGCGTGTCGGATCGGAGAGCGCATGGAAAATGGCGTCCAGCTGTGAGGAAGATAATTTAACCATATGGTTGAATATAGAACAGGCAGGCTAATATTCAACCAGTTTGTTGAATATTTTTTCTGGCTCCGACAAACAGGCCGGAGCCAGGGGATCAGGCGTGAGTTTGCGCCAATATGGCATTGAGCAACACGTTGGCACCGGCGGTCGACCACGCCGGGGAGATGTTTTCCAGTTCGTTGTGGCTGATGCCGTCCACGCAGGGGATAAATATCATCGCCGTAGGGGCTACCCGGTTCAGGTAACAGGCGTCATGACCGGCACCGGAAACCATATCCCGGTGCGAATAGCCCAGGGTCTTGGCGGCCTGCCGCACGCTGTCGATACAAGCTGGATCAAAACGTATCGGCTGATATTGGAATATACGCTCGGCATGGGCATTTAGCCCATCGACGCCCACTTCGGCCACCGCAGCCAGCAAACGTTGTTCCATCTGCGCCAATACTGCCTCTTGCGGGTGGCGGAACTCGACGCTGAAAAACACCTTGCTCGGCACCACGTTGCGGGAGTTGGGTGTGATTTGCGCCATACCTACCGTGGCACGGGCATCCGGCATAAAGTCGTTACCGATATCATTGACCGCCTTGACCATGGCGGCGAAGCCGAGCAGGGCGTCGCGCCGTCTATCCATCGGCGTCGTACCCGCATGGGCGCTGAACCCGGTGATCTCCAGTTCATACCAGCGCTGCCCCTGTGCGGCGGTCACCACGCCAATCTCAATGTTTTCCGCTTCGAGGATCGGCCCTTGCTCAATGTGCAGCTCAAAGGCGGCGTGAATCGGCGTGTTGCCCACCGGATGCTCACCGGCGT
This sequence comes from Serratia sp. Ser99, assembly GCF_024519545.1. Taxonomy (NCBI): domain Bacteria; kingdom Pseudomonadati; phylum Pseudomonadota; class Gammaproteobacteria; order Enterobacterales; family Yersiniaceae; genus Serratia; species Serratia sp. Ser99. The sequence goes on from NZ_JALJRT010000002.1 coordinate 190,288, forward strand.
AGCCGATTTGCTGCAAGGCTTCGCCGATGCTGGTGCCCTGTGCATCCTGGCGCGACAGGCCGTATTCAAGCTCGAACACGCCGGCAAATACCCCAGAAGAGATCATTGCCGGCGCAAAGCGTGCGCCTTCTTCATTCGTCCAGTTAATGACTTCCACCGCACGTTCGGTTGCGATTTGTCGATCGTTCAGGGTGCGGATCACCTCCAGCCCGGCCAGCACGCCGTAAATGCCGTCGAAACGGCCGCCGTTGGGCTGGGAGTCAACGTGGGAGCCGGTGACCACCGGGGCCAGATCCGGGCGAGTGCCTTCACGGCGCAGGAACATATTGCCCATGCGGTCGATGCGTACGCTGCAGCCGGCCTCCAGGGCCCACTCGCGCAGCTGGTTGCGCGCCATGCGGTCTTCTTCGCTCAGGGCCAACCGGGTCACGCCGTCTTTCGGGATAGCCCCGAACTGCGCCATGTCGAGCAGGCTTTGCCACAGGCGTTCTCCGTTTACTCGATGCGTCACTTTTTTTCTCCCTGCGCTTTGGCGGCATAGCGAAAATCGCAGCAGGGCGCGCCGGACATGATGGTCTGGGTGCGCTGCAGTTCGACGTCGGGCGCGTAGCCGACGATAAACTGGCTGTCGCGCGCGCAGGACAGCAGATGGCCGATCTCACCCAGCCCCATCTGATGGTACATCTCGGCATAGCGACAGCGGGTGACGTCATAGTCAAAATGCTGCTCGTCCTGGTAGATCACCTTCACCTGCAGCGCATCGTCTTTTTCCCACAGGTACTGCAAGGCGGCGAAACTTTGCAAATCCGCGCCATTCGGCTCCTGCGCGGCGAAGTTTTTGCCGGCTTCAATGGCGGCATTTTCAATTGCCTCGCCAATCACCGCCTGTGCGCGCTCTTTGCCGATCTCGCGCACCAGGATCTGGTAGATCGGTTTGATGATTTCCGCTTCTATGCGGCGCCGTGCCAGAATACCCAACTCGTTTTTTGCATCGCTCATCACCTTGCTCCTCATTGCTTGCGGATTTTTATTGTTTTTTTGCGCCGCCCAATACGGTCTGCGGTTGCCATTTGCCGTCAACCACCCGGTACAGGGTGAAGCTCGGCTGTTGCAGGTTGCCCTGCGAATCGAATGCAATGGTGCCGGTGACGCCTTGATAATGAATGGCTCGCAGCTTCGGCAGATAATCGGCCGGATCGGCGGATCCTGCCTGCTCGATGGCGGCAATCAGTACCCGAGTGGCGTCGTAGGCGAACGGCGCATGCAGTTCGATATGGGTTTTATAGCGGTCGCGATAGGCCTGCTCAAAGGCTTTGCCGCCGGGCATATGCTCCAGCGGTAAGCCAGGCTCCAGGGCCACAACGCCTTCACCTTCTTTCTGTGCCAGCGTCAGGAAGGTCTGGCTAACGAAGCCGCCGGCCCCCATCAGCGGGGTGTTCATGCCCAACTGTTTGATACGGCGCGCCAGCGGCGCTGCCTGTGAGTCGACGCCGCCGAAGAAGATCAAATCGGCGTTCTTGCTGCGCACGGTGGTCAGCACCGCGCTGAAGTCGACGGTCTTGTCGTCGACATATTCACGCGCCACCGGCTGGATACCCTGAGCCGCCAACGACTTGATGAATTCATCCGCCAGTCCTTGCCCGAACGCGGTGCGGTCGTCAATCACCGCAATGCGCTTGGCTTTTAGCTGTGTGACGGCATAGATCCCGGCGTAATTGCCGCCATCGTCGTCATGGCCCATGACGCGGAAGCTGGTATCAAACCCTTGTTGAGTATAGCCATGGCCGGTGGCGACCGGCGCAACCAGGGCAATACCGGCGTCGTGGTAAATACGCGCCGCAGGAATGCTGGTGCCGGTGTTCCAATGGCCGACCACACCGACCACGCCTTCGTCGACCAGACGTTGCGCCACCGCGACGGCGGTGCGCGGATCGGATTGATCGTCTTCGGACAACAATTTAAAGGTGACCGCTTTACCGTTCAGCGTGGGTTTCTGGGCATTGGCATCGGCGATCGCCAACTGAGCGCCGTTCTCCAAATCTTTGCCGATACGGGCGGAAGGGCCGGTTAAAGGACCGGCCAGGCCGATCAGAATGGTTTCATCGGCCAGCGCCGACGAGGCGGCACCCAGGCTGACCAGAATAGCGGCGGCCAACGCCAGCGGCTTGAAGCGAGTTATGTTGTGCATGTAAAACTCCCGGTGTGGTTAAAAGTAAAAACGGTTATTCGCCCAAATAGGCTTGTTTAATTTTTTCATCGTCCAGCAGGTCGGCAGAGCGGCCGCTATGGTTCAGATTGCCGCTGTCCAGCACATAAGCGCGATCGGTCGACGCCAGCGCCAGCCTGGCGTTTTGTTCAACCAGCAGTAGCGTGACACCGTCACGTGACAGGCGTTTGATAACCTCAAAAATGGCCTCAACCACGATAGGCGCCAAGCCCATAGAGGGCTCATCCAGTATGAGCAGGCGCGGGCGGCTCAGCAGTGCACGACCGATCGCCACCATCTGCTGCTCACCACCGGAAAGTAATCCGGCCTGTTGACGCAGCCGTTCGCGCAAGCGAGGGAAAAGCGCGCAAACCTGCTCCATATCCTGTCGAACCGCCGGTTTGTCAGAGCGTGAATAAGCGCCAAGCTGCAGATTCTCCAATACCGTCATGCGGGCGAAAATCCCGCGGCCTTCCGGCACCATCACCAGCCCCTGCTGCAGCAAGCGATGCGGGGGTACGCCACGAATGGAAAGGCCGTCGAACAGGATTTCTCCTTCAAACGGCTGCAGGCCGGTCAGAGCGCGCAGGCTGGAGGTCTTGCCCGCGCCGTTGGCGCCGATTAACGTCACCTGTTCGCCGCTGTTCACCGTAAAATCGATGCCTTTCACCGCATGAATCCCGCCGTAAGACACTTTTAAATTTTTAACGCTGAGTAAGGGCTCAGACATGGGCAGCGCCTCCCAGATAAGCGCGGATCACCGCAGGCTCACGCCTTACCTGTGCCGGTTCGCCTTCGGCGATGACTTTGCCGTAGTCGAGCACCGTCATGCGGTCGCATAGCCCCATCACCAGCTTGACGTCATGCTCGATCAGCAACAGCGTTTTGCCACTGTCTCGAATGCGTAGCAGCAGATCGCGCAGTGCCACTTTTTCGGCCGCGTTCATCCCGGCGGCGGGTTCATCCAACGCCAACAATTTGGGCTCGGTCGCCAATGCCCGGGCGATTTCCAGCCGGCGCTGGTGGCCATAGGAAAGATCGCCGGCGCGATAATGCGCGAACTGACTGATGCCGACGTAGTCGAGCAGCGCGTGGGATTTTTCCCGCGTGGCCTGTTCTTCCTGTCGGGCGCGCCGATGGCGTGAAATCGCTGCCCACAGGCCGTTGCGGGTGCGCAAGTGGCAGCCGACCATCACGTTTTCCAGCACGCTCATCTCATTGAACAGGCGCAGGTTTTGGAAGGTGCGGGCGATACCGGCCTGGGCCACCTTATCGATAGCCTGCGGCCTGTAGCGTTGATCATGCAGGCGGAATTCGCCGCTGTCGGCGCGGTACAGACCGGTGATCAGGTTGAAGCAGGTGGTTTTGCCGGCACCGTTGGGGCCAATCAGGCCGTAAATCTCTCCCTGACGGATGCTGATACTGACATTGTCCACCGCGGTTAATCCGCCAAAGCGTTTACTGACGTGACTGAGCGTGAGAAGCGGCGTCATAAAGTGGCCCCCTGTGGATGACGTGCGGGCCACAGGCCTGCCGGGCGATACAGCATCACCAGAATCAACGCCAGCCCGTAGAACAGCTGACGGATGATTTCCGGATCGATCCACACCTGGCCGAACAGGGCCTGTTGCAGCGGCCCCATGGTGCTGCGCAGCAGTTCAGGCAAGGCGGCCAGCAACAAGGCGCCGAGGATCACCCCGGGGATATGGCCCATGCCGCCCAATACCACCATCGCCAGTACCGCGATGGATTCTTGCAGCGTAAAGGACTCCGGTGAGACAAATCCTTGAAATGCTGCGAATAAAGCGCCGGCGATGCCGCCAAAAGTGGCGCCGATGGCGAATGCCAACAGCTTGAAATTACGGGTATTGATGCCCATCGCCCGTGCCGCGTCTTCATCTTCGCGGATGGCGGTCCAGGCCCGACCCACCCGTGAATGTTGCAGGCGAAAACAGATAAACAGGATCAGCAGCAGCAGGGCGGCGAACAGGTAGTAATAGAGGTACAGTGACGAAAAGCGGAAACCGAACCACTGATGCATGCCCGAAAACTTCAGGCCAAACAGTGAAACCGGATCGATGCCGGAGATCCCTTTGGGGCCGTTGGTGATGTTCAGCGGCCGATCCAGATTGCGCATCAAAATGCGGACGATCTCGCCGAAGCCCAAGGTGACGATCGCCAAATAGTCTCCACGCAGTCGCAGCGTCGGTGCGCCCAGCAGAATGCCGCACAACGCCGCCAATATTGCCGCCAGCGGGATCAGCAGCAGGATCGACAAATGCAGCCCATCGGGGAACCACTGCAACAGGATTGGAAACTGCTCGGTCAGGTGGGGTGACGACAGCAGAGCGGTCAGGTAGGCGCCTACCGCGTAAAAAGCGATAAACCCCATGTCCAGCAAACCGGTTAGGCCAACCACGATGTTCAGCCCTAACGCCAGCATCAGGTAGAGCAAGGCAAAATCAATCACCCGCACCCAGTAGTTACCACCGGCGGCACCGGCCACCCAGGGGGCAAGCAGCAGGCCGAGCATAAACAGCGCCACGCCGAGTTTGGCGCGGCCAGGGGAATCGGTTTGCTGTAGGTGAGTCAAAACAGTCATTTTGTATCCTCAGGCGCGGGTGGCGACGCGTTCGCCCAGCAGGCCGGATGGGCGAAATACCAAAACGGCGATCAATATCAGGAAGGCGAAAACGTCCTGATAATTACTGCCGAAGGTGCCCCCGGTCAGTTCGCCGAGATAACCGGTGCCCAGCGACTCGAACAACCCCAGCAACAGGCCGCCGAGCATGGCGCCGCGCAGGTTGCCGATACCGCCCAATACGGCGGCGGTGAAGGCTTTGATGCCCGGCAGGAACCCCATGGAGAAACCGGCATTGCCGTAGTTGCTGGCCATCATGATGCCCGCCACGGCCGCTAAAGCACCGCCGAGGGCGAACGTCAGAACGATGATGCGGTTGGGGTCTATGCCCATCAGGCCGGCAACCTGCGGGTTTTCCGCCGTGGCGCGCATGGCGCGGCCAAAGCGCGAGTGTTCGACCAATAGCAGCAGCCCGGCCATCACCAGCAGCGCGATAGCCAGCGTGGCAATAGCGGTACCGGTGATCACTGCCGGCGCGTGGTTGGCTCTGCCAGACGTCAGGGCGATGGGCTCCATGGGCAACAGTTGCGGGAACATTAAGGGATTGCGTGACCAGATCAGCATCGCCAGCGTTTGCAGCAGCAGAGAAACGCCAATCCCGCTGATCAGCGGTGCCAGGCGCGGGGCATTGCGCAGACGGCGATAGGCCAGACGCTCAATACTCATCGATACCAGCGAGCAGACCGCCATGGCGATCAGCGCCGCCAGCAACAGCGTGACGTAAGGTGATAGCGTCGGGAAATGATGTTGTAACACACCGATGGCGGACAACGCGCTCAGCGCGCCGACCATCAGCACATCGCCGTGGGCAAAATTGATGATGCGCAGAATGCCGTACACCATGGTGTAACCCAGGGCAATCAATGCATAAATGCTGCCAAGCATCAGTCCGTTGACGGTCTGCTGTACCAGCGTATCCATAGGAAGGAGTCCCGAAAAATAATGATTCAGGAAGCTCACAGTAGAGAATTAAAAAAAATTGTAAAATACGGAAAAATAATTTCTTATACAGAAAATGTGTGTTTTTAATTGTTTGATTTATTTGTATATTAATTTTTAATCATCGGCGATTTTTCAGCAAAATAGTCAACATATGAAAAAAACAGAACAATGCAATGCGTCGTTACCCAATGATCCACCGCTGCGCGCCGTGCGGGCATTTGAGGCTATCGCGCGTTTGGGGAGCATCAGCGCCGCGGCGCTTGAACTGGAAATATCGCCTTCGGCGGTGAGCCATCAGCTCAAAACGCTGGAGGCCTTTCTGCAAATGCCGCTGACCGAACGCCAGGGGCGCCGGTTAATATTGCGCAGCGAAGGACGGGACTATTACCGTTCTATCCGCTCGGCATTTAACGTATTGCGTCAGGCAACCGAGCAGGTGCGCGAGCAGTCGGCTTCCCGGCAGGTCACCATCAGCCTGATCCCGTTGTTCGGCATGGGCTGGTTCATTCCGCGACTGCGCGGCTTTCTGCGCGAAAATCCCGAGATAGATATCAACGTGGTGTATGCCAATCATCGCAATTACCTCAGCGATGCCGCAGATATCTCGATCCGCTTTGGTGCGGGGCAATGGAGCGGCTATCGCAGTGAAAAACTGATGTCCGGCAAAATGGTGCCGGTATGCAGCCGCAGCTTTATCAAGCTGCACGGGCTGTTGGACACGCCGGAGCAACTTGCACCTTTGCCGTTGCTGCACGACGAAGAGCGCGCTACCTGGATGCAGTGGTTTCAGTCAGCCGGTGTCAAACGACCGCTGCGCAGTACCGGCCCGATGTTTGAAGACGGTCTGCTAACGTTGGCGGCGGTGCAGGCGGGCCTGGGCTGTGCGCTGATGCGTGAACCCCTGATCGAACCCTATCTCAACAGCGGTGAGCTGGTTAAGTTGTTCGATCTGGCGATTGACGATGGGCGCGATTACTACCTGTGCGTGCGGCAAGACAATGAACTGTCACCAGAAGGGTTGAACTTGCAGCGCTGGCTGCTGAAAGAGGCGGGGAACTGAAGGTTTTCACCCAATATCGGCACGCGCTAACCGCCTGAATTGACTATCCTGAATAAATCGTAATGGCTTATTCAGGAAACTTCGATGAGCACAGGGAATGAACAGGAACAGACGCCGAAAATAAGCATGCCGCTGTTGGCCGGTGGCGCACTGGGGGTAGTGTTTGGTGATATCGGCACCAGCCCGTTATACACCCTGAAAACCGTGCTCTATCTCTCGGGGGATGCGCCGTCCGCGCCGGTGATCCTGGGCCTGCTGTCGCTGATTTTCTGGACGCTGGTGATCGTCACCTCGCTGAAATACGCCATGTTTGCCATGCGCATCGATAACCGCGGTGAAGGCGGCATTATGGCGTTGATGTCGTTACTGGTCAGCAAGAAAAAGGCCCGGCCGATGGTGCTGTTTGCCGGCCTGTTCGGTGCGGCGCTGATCTACGGCGACGGGGCCATTACCCCGGCGATTTCGGTGCTGTCGGCGTTGGAAGGGCTGAACATCGTGCTGCCCGAGTCGAAACCCTATATTTTGCCTGCGGCGGTGCTGATCCTGGTGAGCTTGTTTGCCATTCAGCCGTTAGGGACCGCGCGTATCGGTAAAGTCTTTGGGCCTATCATGGCGCTGTGGTTTTTCTCTATCGCGGTGCTGGGTATTTGGGGCATCGTTCAGCATCCGGCGGTGCTGATGGCATTGAATCCGCTGTACGGCATCCACTTTCTGTTTTCCAACGGGCTGACCAGCTTTTTAGTGCTGGGTGGGGTGTTTCTCTGCGTCACCGGCGCAGAGGCGCTGTATGCCGACATGGGGCACTTTGGCAAAAAGCCGATTTGGCTGGCCTGGTTTGGTATCGTCTTCCCCAGCCTGCTGCTGAACTACGCCGGCCAGGCCGCGTTGATCCTCTCCGGCGCCGACGTCACCCAAAACATCTTTTTCCGCCTGTGCCCGCCGATGCTGCAGATCCCTCTGGTGATCCTGGCGACCTTGGCCACCATTATCGCCAGTCAGGCGATCATCAGCGGCGCCTTTTCCATGACTCGTCAGGCAATCCAACTGGGTTGGTTGCCGCGTTTGCGGGTGAAACAGACCACTGAGGAGAGCTACGGGCAAATCTATATCGGTGCCATCAACTGGTTGCTGATGGCGGTGACGGTTTTTCTGACGGTGTTTTTCAAGTCTTCCGACAATCTTGCCGCGGCTTACGGCATTGCGGTTTCTCTCACCATGATCATGACCACCGGGCTTTTGTTTGTGGCCATGCGCGAAGTATGGCGTTGGGGAACGCTCGCCAGCCTGTTGGTTGCCGGCGGCTTTTTTATCGTCGATCTCAGCTTCCTGTTGGCTAACCTCAGCAAAGTCATGCAGGGCGGTTATGTCCCGTTGCTGATGGCCACGCTGGTCTATGGCGTGATGTTAATCTGGCATCGCGGGGTGCTGGCGGCTTCCCGCACGCTGGGGGAAAAGAACCTGCCGCTGGCGGATTTTCTGGCGCATCTTGAAGAACGTAACATCCCAAGGGTGCCAGGCACGGCCATTTTTCTGACCCGAACGTTAAATGGTACACCGCCGGTGATGAGATGGCAGGTTAAACGCAACGGTTCGCTGCACGCCAATGTGCTGGCGCTGCACATCATGATTGTTAACGAACCGCGGGTGGCAAACGCCGAACGTTTGGTGATGAGGCAACAGTCGCCGGGTTTCTGGTGCGCGGTAGCCAGCTATGGCTTTATGGAACGACCCAATATTCCGCGTTTATTACAGCATGCGGAGGCGCAGAAAACCGGGCTGAACTTTGACGATGCTACCTATTACCTGGGCCATGAAAGCGTGGTGCGCCGTGAAGCCCGTGACCGATTGCCGGCCTGGCAGCGCAACATTTTTGCGCTGATGGTGCGTAACGGCATGCACGTGACGGATTATTATTATTTGCCCAGCGATCAGGTGGTGGAGATCAGCCGTCGGGTGCCGGTTTGATCCGTCTGGCTATAGGTTAAAAGCAAAGGTTATTTAGCCGTCGGAGCGCGAGGGAGTAAATTGCCGTGGCAGCGAAGGGCGCTGCTTGCTGATGAAGGGCTTATGTCATTATTCGATCTTACCGCGCTGGCCGCCGATTTGCCGCAGGCATGGCGCTCCAGCGTACTTGGGCAGGTAGGCGCGGCCAATATCAAAGTGTTGCGGATGGATCAGCGTGAGATTGCCGAAGAGGTCCACGATTATCATGAAGGATTGCTGGTGATCGCCGGGCAACTGCGGCTTGAAGTGCAGGGTGAGGAAATCACGGTTAACGCCGGGCAATTGTATCAGGCCGCCGCTGGCGTGCCGCATCGGGTGCTGGCGGGCAGCCAGGGCACCCTGGTGATTTTTGATTTGCCGGAGTGATCAATCCAACGTGGCGAGCGCAATTTTGACCGCCGCTTCCAATCTTGCCCTGCTGACGCCATCGCGCGCCTGAATCGACAATCCGTGCAGGAAGGCGGCGAAATAGTCGCCAAGAGCATCGGCATCGGTATCGGGCGGCAGTTCACCGCAGGCGACGGCGGCGTGCAGGCGATCAATAATGCCTTGGGTGCGAAGCAGACGATGTTCCGCCAGCCAGGCTTTGATCCCGCTGTTTTCGTCGCTGACGCTGGCGGCAGAGGAAACCACCATACACCCCTGCGGCAGGTCTGCGCGGCTGTAGAGCGCCACTGCATCGTCCAGCATGCGTTTTATCGCCAGGCGCACGCTGCTTTCTTCACTGAATGCGCGATCGGCAAATCCGCCTTCATGGCTTTCGTAACTTTCGATGGCTTCACGAAACAGCAACTCTTTCGAGCCGAACGCCTTGTAGATACGGGCGGAAGCGATGCCCAGTTCGGTCACCAAATCCGACATCGAGGTGCCTTCGTACCCCTGACGCCAAAATAAATCTCGTGCTTTCAGTAACGCCTGCTCACGGTCGAATTCGCGCGGTCTGCCTGCCATTAATCAATTCCTGGTTGCCTGTCCCTCAGCGAAACAGGATCGCTTAAATCTATTGTAATACCAACGAGTTTTTAAAATTCGCTTGCTGAGAGATTCATTTAAGCCTATTGTTTGTCAATCGACAAACAATAGGAGTTTACGATGAAAACCCTGAAAGGTCCAAGCCTGCATCTCGCCCAATTCAGTGACGACGCTGCCCCATTCAACAGCTTGCCGGCTATCGCTCAATGGGCGGCAGAAACCGGTTTTAAAGCCCTGCAGATCCCCGCCTGGGACAGCCGACTGTTTGATCTGGCCACCGCGGCGGAAAGCCAGACTTATTGCGACGAACTGATCGGCATGCTGGCGGAGCAGGGACTGGTAGTCAGCGAACTGACCACCCACATTTTCGGTCAGCTGATGGCGGTGCATCCGGCTTATGACGCATTGTGCGACAGCTTTGCGCCACCGGCATTGCATGGCAACCCGCAGGCGCGCAGCGAGTGGGCGCACCAGCAACTGCTGCTGGCGGCCAAAGCCTCAGCGCGACTGGGCCTGACCGAAATGGGCACCTTTTCCGGTTCGCTGGCCTGGCCTTATCTATTCCCGTTCCCGCAGCGCCCGGCGGGGCTTATCGAAACCGCGTTCGATGAGTTGGCCAAACGCTGGCTACCGGTGCTCAACGCCTGCGATGAACAGGGGGTGAACCTGTGTTATGAAATCCACCCCAGTGAAGACCTGCACGACGGCGTGACCTTTGAAATGTTCCATCAGCGTGTTGGCGGACACCCGCGCTGCCAAATACTGTTCGATCCGAGCCACTTCGTGCTGCAACAGCTGAACTATCTGGATTACATCGATATTTATAAGGATTTCATTCGCATGTTCCACGTCAAGGATGCCGAATTCAATCCGACCGGGCGGCAGGGCATTTACGGCGGTTATCAGTCATGGACCGAGCGCGCCGGACGTTTCCGATCATTGGGTGACGGCCAGGTGGATTTCAAGGGCATCTTCTCCCGGCTGACGCAGCACGGTTACGACGGTTGGGCCACGCTGGAGTGGGAATGCTGCCTGAAGCATCCACAGGATGGGGCTCGCGAAGGTGCCGCCTTTATTCGTGATCACATCATCAACGTGACCGACAAGGTGTTTGATGACTTCGCCGGTGCGCCGGTTGATCAACAGCAAATCAATACCTTGCTCGGCCTGCGCTGAGCCCGCAATTCCACGACGGAGAACATCAATGACACTGCAAAATAACGGGTCCATGACCAATGGACCTGAGCCGGAACACGTCTATGCGCGGGTAAAGGGTAACCGCATCCACTGCGTCACGCTGGGCGAAGGGCAGCCGGTATTGCTTATCCCTGGCTGGCCGCAGACCTGGTTTACCTGGCGTCATGTCATGCAAGCGCTGGCGGCGGCCGGTTTTAAAGCGATAGCGGTAGACCCGCCGGGCATCGGCGATTCGGACAAGCCGATCGGGGGATATGACACCGGCAGCGTTGCCGCGACGCTGCACCAGACCATGCTGCAACTGGGGCATGAACGTTACCAACTGATCGGCCATGACATCGGCATGTGGGTTGGCTATGCAATGGCGAGTGACTTCCCGCAGGCGGTGACGGGGCTGGTGCTGACGGAAGCGGTTATTCCTGGCCTGGCACCGGCGCCACCGATTTTTGTCCCGGCAGATCAAAATATTTTCCTGTGGCACTTCATGTTCAACCAACTGGCGGATCTGCCGGAGACGTTGACGCTGGGCCGTGAGAGGGAGTATCTCAGCTATATCTTTAACCGCTGGTCCTATCGTCGGGATCGGGTGGCGGCAGAAACCTATATTGCCGCCTATTCAGCACCGGGAAGCCTGCGGGCCGGTTTTGACTACTACCGCGCCATTCCGGAAACCATCCGCCAAAACCAGCGGCGGGCAGAGACTCGGCTAACCATGCCGGTGATGACCATTGGTGCAGAACATGCTACTGGCGAGGCGCCATTCGTCACGCTGCGTGACAACGCGGTGGATCTGCGAGGAGAAACCGTGGCCGGCTGTGGCCATTTCATCACCGAAGAGTGTCACGAGGAATTTATCGCGTTGGTGATCCCCTTCCTGTCAGGGAGCCAGAACCATGCCGCTTGATCCTCAGATTGCTCGTTTTCTGGCGGAGGCTGCGCAGGCACCAGCGCCTGCATCGCTCAGTGAGATGCGGGAGGTCGCTCAGGCCGGCTTGTTGGCGCTGCAGGGTGAAGCCGAAGCCAGTGGTGGCGTCCGTGATGGTTGGGTGACCGCTGACGACGGGCAGGCTATCGCCATTCGTGCCTATACGCCGGGAGGAGCGACGCCGGGTGAGCCTTTGCCTGCGATGCTGTATGCCCACGGCGGCGGCTGGTGTCTGGGATCGCTGGCGCTGTATGACCGGCCTTGTCAGGCACTGGCCAATGCCACCGGGCGAGTGATCCTGTCGGTTGATTACCGGTTGGCGCCTGAGTATCCCTATCCACGGCCGCTTGAGGACGTGTATCAGGCCCTGTGCGGCGTGGTGGAAAGGGCCGATGAGTGGGGCGTTGACGTTGCCCGCATGGCGGTAGGCGGCGACAGCGCAGGCGGCAACCTGGCCGCGGCGGTGGCGTTATTGGCCCGAGACCGCAAGGGGCCGCAGATTGAGCATCAGCTGTTGCTGTATCCGGCATTGAGTCGTGCTATGGATACCGCAAGCTATGAGGAGTACGCGCAAGGGTATTATTTGACGCGGGAAGTGATGGCGTTTTGTTGGAACACCTATCTGGGCGAAGCGGACAAGCCGCAGGATCCTTACGCAGAGCCACTGCATGCCCCAAGGTTACAGCGGTTACCCCCGGCGACCATTCTCAGCTGCGAATACGATCCGTTGCGTGATGAAGCCGAGCTTTATGCCAAGCGGTTACAGGAGGCGGGCGTAGCGGTGCGTTGCGAGCGGCTGCCGGGCATGGTGCATGCCTGCATTCACATGCTGGGCTTGACCCCGGCGGCGCGGGTGTTGTTCGACAAGGTTGGCTGATAAAAAATGCCCCGTATGAATGATACGGGGCATATGTACCGGCCTGAATGGCTTAACGGCCGGCGACGGTGACGAAGCGGGTTTCCAGATAGGATTCGATCGCTTCGCTGCCGCCTTCGGTACCGTGGCCGGAGTCTTTCACCCCGCCAAACGGCGTTTCCGGCAGGCCAAAACCGATATGGTTGATGCTGAGCATGCCGCTTTCCACATCGCGTCCCAGCGCCGTCACCGTGGCGATGCTGCGGCTGTAGGCGTAAGCCGCCAGACCGTATGGCAGGCGGTTAGCCTCGGCAATGGCTTCCTCATAAGTGGTGAACGGACGCAGCAGGGCTACCGGACCAAAAGGTTCTTCAGACATCGCGCGCGCACTCAACGGCACGTCACGTAATACCGTCGGTTCGAAGAAATTGCCGACGCCCGCCACCCGGTGACCGCCGGTCGTGGCTTTAGCACCCTGGGCAATCGCATCCTTCACAAAGGCATCAATGGCTTCTACGCTGCGTTGCAGAACCATCGGGCCCATGGTGACGCCTTCCTCCAGACCATTGCCCAGCTTGATATCACGCACCGCGGCTGTGAATTTTTCAACGAAGGCTTCATAAACGCCTTGCTGGATCAGGAAACGGGTCGGGGCGATGCAGACCTGGCCGGCGTTGCGGAATTTGGCCAACGCCAGCTCTTTGGCGGCAGCGTCGAGATCGGCATCGTCAAAAATCAACACCGGCGCGTGGCCACCCAGCTCCATGGTGGCTTTCTTCATGTGCTGGCCGGCCAGTGCCGCCAAATGTTTACCCACGCGGGTGGAGCCGGTGAACGAGATTTTGCGAATGGTCGGATGCGGGATCAGGTACTCGGAGATCTCCGCCGGAGTCCCGTATACCAGCGCGATAACGCCCGCCGGCACGCCTGCGTCGGCAAAGGCTCTGATCAGCTCCGCCGGTGAGGCCGGAGTTTCTTCCGGGCCTTTGACGATGATCGAACAGCCTGCTGCCAGCGCGGCGGACAGTTTGCGTACGATCTGATTAATCGGGAAGTTCCACGGAGTAAAGGCGGCAACCGGCCCAACCGGCAGTTTCAGGGTCTGCTGCTGCACATCGCGACTGCGGGACGGGATAATCTGGCCGTAGGTGCGGCTGGCTTCGCCGGCAAACCAGTCGATCACATCCGCCGAATTAAGAATTTCAACCTTGGCCTGCGCCACCGGTTTGCCTTGTTCCTGACTCATGATGGCGGCGATCTTCTCGGCGCGCTCACGCAACAACGCTGCGGCCTTGCGCATCAGGTTTGCACGCTGATAGGCGGAGGTGTCGCGCCAGACTTTAAAACCGCGTTCGGTTGCGTCCAGTGCCAGATCAAGATCGGCTGCGGCGGCATGCGCCACGCTGCCAATCACCTCATCGGTCGCGGGGTTGGTGACCGGCGTGGTTTTGCCGGCGACTGCGTTACGCCATTGTCCGTCGATATAGAGTTGAGTATCTGGATACATTGTTGCCTCTTACTTTCAAGGGGTTAAAAACGGGTTTCCCGTTCTGCGGCGGGATAATCAAGACGCCGGTGCCGGCTTGCTGACGCCGGGCGCTGAGTAAAATACCCTACGCTGAATGAGTACCAGCGTCCAGAGAACCGCGTTACGCACTACTCAAAACCTGCCGCGTTGACTATCATATCGGCACCAGCGAAATAGAAGCAGGGTGGCAAGGTGCAGGGTGTTCCACAACAGTTTCCCTTTGAAAAAGACAGCGCGCAATTTCGGCATTTGCCGCAGGTGCCGGGCGTTGAGCTTTATCACGCCCATATAGAGCGCTATGTTTTTGAGCCGCACACGCACAATGCATTCGCCATTGGCACCGTCGATTTTGGCGCTGAACGTTTCCGCTACCGTGGCGCGCAACATTTGGCGGCGCCGGGTTCGTTGGTATTGATGAACCCGGACGAGTTGCACACCGGTGAGGCGGAAACCGCCGGCGGCTGGAATTACCGGATGCTGTATCTGGAGCCGGACACGCTGGAATTGCTGTCGGGTGAGCAGGGGTTCTGGTTTACCGAAGCGGTACGCGAGGAGCCATTGGCGGCGCAGCGATTGTCCGCCACGCTGGCCGCGCTGTGGCAAGCCAAAGATCCCTTGACCATCGACGACTTGCTGATGCAGGTCATCGGCATTTTCCGCCCACACATTCAGGCGGCACGTCCGTTGAAGGCAGAGGCGGCGCACCGTTTCGATATCGTCAAAAGCTACCTGCACGATAACTTTGCCTCTGTCATTACGCTGGAGCAGTTAGCGGCGCTGGTTTCGCTCAGCCCATATCATTTTCTGCGTAAATTCAAAGCCCAATATCACGTATCCCCCCAACAGATGCTGATGGCGATCCGTCTGTCACAGGCCAAACTGATGCTGGGGCGCGGTATGCCCGCGGCCCAGGTGGCGGCAGCGGCGGGGTTGACCGATCAGGCGCATTTGACGCGCGCCTTTGCCAATCGTTACGGTGTCACGCCAGTGCGCTACCAGAAACAGGTCACCAACCGCTAAAACAGCAACCTGCTACAATATTTTCCCGCCCGAGCTCGTTAGGCTGACCCCCAAGTATTTAATCACGGGTCCGCATTGCTGTTCCCGGTTGTTGATGGAGTCATTATGTTTGTCGGCGTGTTATTTGCCTTGTCTGCCGGGCTGATGTGGGGGCTGATTTTTGTCGGCCCGGTGTTAATCCCTGAATACCCGGCGGCGTTGCAGTCGACCGGGCGTTATCTGGCCTTTGGGCTGATTGCCTTGCCGTTGGCGTGGTTTGATCGTCATCGTCTGAAAAAGTTACATCGTCACGATTGGCTGGAGGCGTTAAAGCTGACGGCGATTGGCAACCTGCTGTATTACCTGTGCCTGGCGAGTGCCATTCAACGTACTGGCGCGCCGGTTTCTACCATGATTATCGGTACGTTGCCGGTGGTCATTTCGGTGACCGCCAACCTGTTTTACAGCCAGCACGATGGCCGACTTTCCTGGCGTAAACTGACGCCGGCGCTGGTGCTGATTGCCTGCGGTCTGGCATTGGTCAACGTTGCCGAACTGCAGGGCAATACGGCCCCGGTTGACGTCTGGCGTTATACCAGCGGCTTGGGCCTGGCGGTGTTGGCGGTGGCGTGCTGGACCTGGTTCCCATTGCGTAATGCCCGCTGGCTGCGGGAGAACCCGGGCCAAAGGTCCGCAACCTGGGCAACGGCTCAGGGGCTGGTGACGCTGCCGCTGGCACTGATCGGTTACGTGGTGGTTTGCGGTCAATTGGCTTTTACCCAGCCGGAGTTTGCGTTGCCTTTCGGACCCAGACCTGAAGTATTTGTCCCGTTGATGATTGCCATTGGCATGTTGTGTTCGTGGATTGGCGCATTGTGCTGGAATGAGGCGAGTCAGCGCCTGCCGACGGTGTTGGTCGGGCCGCTGATCGTCTTCGAAATTCTGGCGGGGTTGGCTTACACCTTTATGCTGCGCCAGGCCTGGCCACCGCTGCTGACGTTGGGCGGTATTGCCTGCCTGATCGTGGGAGTGGTGTCTGCGATGCGGATTAAGCCACAGCCGGTGGTGGTCAGTATTGGGGCCAAGGAGTAATGCCTGCCGCAGAGCGCGGCAGGCGGTAAGTTTACTTTTTGCTGTGGTGAATGATCTCTTCGGCCACGTTGCGCGGCGCTTCGGCGTAGTGGCTGAACTCCATGGTGTAGGTGGCGCGCCCCTGCGACATCGAGCGCAAGGTGGTGGAATAGCCAAACATCTCCGACAGCGGCACCTTGGCATGAATCTCCTTGCCGCCGCCGCCCGGAATATCTTCCATCCCTTGCACCAGTCCGCGGCGTGACGACAGATCGCCCATCACGCTGCCGGCGTAATCTTCGGGCGTTTCTACCTCTACCGACATAATGGGTTCGAGGATCACCGGATCCGCCTGACGGCAGGCCTCTTTAAAACCGAAGATGGCCGCCATACGGAACGCCTGCTCCGAGGAGTCGACGTCGTGGTAAGAGCCAAAGGTCAGGTGCACTTTGACATCGACCACCTGATAGCCAGCCAGCACGCCGTTATTCAAGGCTTCCAGCACGCCTTTTCTCACCGCCGGGATAAATTCGCCCGGGATCACGCCGCCTTTGATTTCATCGAAAAATTCAAAGCCCTTGCCCGGCTCATTGGGTTCCACCGTCAATACCACGTGGCCGTACTGGCCTTTACCGCCGGACTGGCGCACGAACTTGCCTTCCACGTCGGTCACGCGCTTGCGGATAGTTTCGCGGTAGGACACCTGCGGTTTGCCGGTGGTGGTCGCCACGCCAAATTCACGCCGCATGCGGTCGACGATAATTTCCAAATGCAGTTCGCCCATGCCGTAAATAATGGTCTGGCCCGACTCTTCGTCGGTACGCACGCGAAATGACGGATCCTCTGAGGAAAGGCGTTGCAGCGCGATGCCCATCCTCTCCTGATCGGCTTTGGTTTTCGGCTCAATCGCCTGAGCGATGACCGGTTCCGGGAACACCATTTTCTCCAGCGTGATAATCGCGTTGGGATCGCACAGGGTGTCGCCGGTGGTAACATCTTTTAGCCCCACGCAGGCGGCGATATCACCGGCGTGCAGCTCTTCGACATCTTTACGATCGTTGGCGTGCATTTGCACGATGCGGCCAATACGTTCTTTCTTCCCCTTCACCGGGTTGTATACGCTGCTGCCTTTGGCCAATACGCCGGAATACACTCGCACAAAGGTCAATTGGCCGACGAAAGGATCGGTCATCAGCTTGAATGCCAGCGCCGAGAACTTTTCATCGTCAGACGCGCGGCGGATCACGATATTGTCGCGCTCGTCGTGGCCTTCCATCGGTGGAACGTCAAGTGGCGAGGGCATCAGCTCAATCACCGCGTCCAGCATGCGTTGCACCCCTTTGTTGCGGAATGCGGAACCGCACAGCATCGGCTGAATTTCGCCGGCCACGGTGCGCAGGCGCAGGCCGCGAACGATTTCCTCTTCGCTTAGCGGTACCTGATTAAGGTACTTGTCCATCAGCTCTTCCGAGCCTTCGGCGGCAGCTTCGACCATTTTATCCCGCCATTCCTGTGCCGATTCACGCAGATCCGCCGGGATCTCTTCAAAGCTGAAACTCATGCCCTGGGTCGCTTCGTCCCACAGGATTGCTTTCATGGTCACCAAGTCCACCACGCCGGTGAAGTGGTCTTCAGCACCAATGGGTATGACGATCGGTACCGGATTGGCCTTAAGGCGCTCGATCATCATTTTGCGCACGCGGAAAAAGTCAGCGCCCACGCGGTCCATTTTGTTGACGAACGCCAGCCGCGGCACCTTGTATTTATTGGCCTGGCGCCAGACGGTTTCCGACTGTGGCTGTACGCCACCCACCGAGTCGTAGACCATGACCGCGCCATCGAGCACGCGCATCGAACGTTCGACCTCAATGGTAAAGTCTACGTGCCCGGGGGTGTCGATAATATTGATGCGGTGCTGCGGATAATTATGCTGCATGCCGTTCCAGAAACAGGTCGTCGCCGCCGAAGTAATGGTAATGCCGCGTTCCTGCTCCTGCGCCATCCAGTCCATGGTGGCGGCGCCGTCGTGCACTTCGCCCAGCTTGTGACTGACCCCGGTGTAAAACAGAATCCGCTCGGTGGTGGTGGTTTTGCCGGCATCGATATGCGCCGAGATGCCGATATTGCGGTAGCGTTCGAGGGGGGTAGTACGTGACATAATTAACCTTTCTTAGCCGCATCAAAGAAGGGCGGCTTTAAGCAGCATGAATAATTATGATAATCCTCTGTGGGTTATCTCCGGACGGGTGAATGCTTGCACCGGTCACAAACTAATCGTAGTTGATGAAAGGGTTTTTACTCAACGATGGCTGCGATAGGTTTTATCGTTGAGCGAGTTGAGTGAGACGCCAGAGTACTGCAACGCGAAGGCCAGGTTCGGGGGATACCGATGCCTGTTCTGAAGGCACCGGTTTGACTGAGTGGCAGGCATTACCCGGCAAAAATATGTGCCTGACCGATGATATTCAGATTGACCAGGGTACCGGCGCGAAGGCCTTCGCGGCTGACGGTTTTAAGTTCAATCGTGGCGTCGTTGTTGGCCATACGCAAATTCAGGGTGGAGACAAAACCGGCGAAATCGATGTGGGTCACTACCGCCTGGCTGGAGTGTTGCGACTCGGACTGACTGATTTGGACTTGCTCCGGCCGCAGCATGATGCGAGCAGGCCCACGGCGGTTACAGTCGTCCACGGCAATCCGCCCCAACGCGCACTGGGCCCAACCCTGTTCCAGATCGGCGGAGAGCACCAGCGTCTCACCTAAAAATGTGGCGGTGGGTTCGTCGACCGGTCGTAGATAAAGATCCTGCGGCGGCCCAACCTGTGCCAGACGGCCATTGCGCATCACCGCCACCTGATCGGCAAACGACAACGCTTCAGTCTGATCGTGGGTCACCAAAATAGACGCCACTTTGGCTTCGGCCAGCAGCTCTGCCACCGCTTTGCGGGTCGCGGCACGCAAGCCGGTATCCAGCGCGGAGAAGGGTTCATCCAGCAACATCAATTTCGGCTGCTGGGAGAGTGCCCGGGCCAACGCCACGCGTTGCTGTTGCCCGCCAGAAAGTTCGTGGGGCCACAGTGCACCCAGGCGACGATCCAGCGCCACCATGTCCATCAGCGCATCTATACGCAGCTGCTTGTCGCGCTTGCTGCCCTTCAGGCCAAAACCGATATTGCCAGCCACGGTGAAGTGCGGAAACAGCGCGCCATCTTGCGGGACAAAACCAATGCCCCGCAGGTGCGCCGGCACCCAGCCGCTGCCATTGTCCATCGAATGGCCCTGCAACATCACCCGACCGCTGTCCGGTATTTCGAAGCCGGCGATGATGCGCAGCAGGGTGGTTTTCCCCGAGCCGGAAGGGCCGACAATCGCGGTGCGGCTGCCCGGGGCCACCTGCAAATCAACATGCTCCAGCACCTTGATCGCGTTATAGGACTTGCCGATGCCTTGTAGTTCAAGCGTGCTCATAATCCCGCCGTGCGTTTGGATTGAGAATAAAGAAGCCAGGTCAGTGGCAGCGACAACACCACCATAATCAGCGCGTAAGGGGCCGCCGCCACATAGTCGATCTCGCTGGTCAGCGCCCAGAAAGCGGTAGCTAACGTGCGGGTACCGTTGGGGGCCAGCAGCAGGGTGGCAGTCAATTCGTTGGAGATGGCCAGAAACACCAGTGCCGCACCGGCGGCCGCGCCGGGAGCCGCCAGTCGCAGCGTGGTACTCCACAGCGCCTGCGCCGGGGATCGGCCGAGGCTGCGCGCCACATTTTCCAACTCTACCGGTGCCTGAGCGATGCCCGCACGCAGGTTGATCAAGGCTCGCGGCATAAACATCAGTAAATAGGCCAGCAGCAGGGTAATTTCGGTTTGATAAATTGGGCGGAAGCTGTGAATGGTGATGGTGACCAACGCCAACGCCACTACGATACCGGGCAGCGAGCTGGTGACATAATTGCAGCCTTCCAAAATCCGATACAGTCGTGCCGGATAGCGTACCGAAAGCCAGGCCATTGGTATGGCACATAAGGTGATCAACAGCGCTCCGCTGGCCGCCAATGACAGCGTTTGCAGCAGGGCTGGCAGCAGTTCGGTATTGCGCCAGACCTCAAATCCACCCAAGGTCAGCCAGCGGGCCAGCGTGATAAAGGGCACGCCCAGCGCCAGCGCGGTGAGCACCAAGGGCAGTAGCAGGCCGAACAGGGTAGCGGCAGGCCCAAGACAGTAAGCGTTCTGGCTACGGGCGCTGCCGGAACCGACGCGAGCATAGCGCGCTCGGCCTCGACTGCCGGCTTCCAGCAGCAACAGCACCAGGCAGCAAAGCACCAGTACCCCGGCCAGCATATTGGCCGCCGGGCCGTTAAAAGTGGACTGGAACTGATCGAAAATGGCGGTGGTGAAGGTATCAAAGCGGATCATCGCATACAGGCCGTATTCCGCCAGCAAATGCAAAGCGATCAACAGTGAACCGCCCCAAATCGCCAATTTCAGCTGGGGCAATACCACGCGGAAAAACACCGCCAGCGGGCGGGTGCCCAGCGAAGTGGCGACGTCTTCAATACCGGGATCAAGCCGGCGCAGTACTGCGGCGGCCGGCAAGTAAATAAACGGGAAGTAGGCAATGACCGAAATAAAGACCCCTGCGCCCAAGCCATGCATCGAAGGTACCAGGCTTATCCAGGCGTAGCTTTGCACAAAGGCGGGCACCGCCAGCGGTGCGGTTGCTAACAGTGACCAGATACGCCGTCCGGGCAAGGTGGTACGCTCGGTCAACCAGGCCAATGCCACCCCAAGAACGGCGCAAATCGGCAGTGTGAAGACCACCAGCAACAGAGTATTAAGCAGCAGTTCGGCCACCCGGGGGCGAAAAACCAGAGCTTTCACCGTCGGCCAACCGGTTTCAAACGCCACGCTAATGACAAACCCCAACGGCAACAGGGCCAGCAGGGAGAGTAAAATGGCGACCGCCACGATAAACAGCCCCGGCCGCTGATGGCGTCGGGCTGAAGCGTAACGTGGCGCTGCACCGGCAGCGTTGAAACCTATATTCGACATAGGGTTAAAAGCTCTCTTTACGGACAAGACTGGCTTACAACAAACCAGCTTCGGTCATCAATTCGACGACTTTTTTGCTGTTCAGCGCGGAGGCGTCGACTTTTGGCGCGTCCAGCTCTTTCAGCGGTACCAGTTTCGGGTTGGAGGCTGCGTTAACGCCCACGGCATATTCGAACGCATTGTTGGTACGCAGGATCTCCTGGCCGTTTTTACCGGTGATCCACTTCACGAACGCCTGAGCCTGCTGCTGGTGTTTGCTTGAGGCCAACACGCCACCACCGGAGATACTGACAAAAGCACCCGGATCCTGGTGTTTAAAGTAGTAGAGCTTGATATTTTTACTGTTCTCGCCGGTCTTGGCACCGTCGACAAAGGGATAATAGTGATAGATGACACCGCTGTCGATTTGGCCGGTATTCACCGCTTTCATCACGGTGCTGTTGCCTTTGTAAGCGGTGAAGTTGGTTTTCATCGCTTTCAGCCATTCCAGGGTGGCTTTCTCGCCTTTTAGCTCCAGCAAGGCGCTGACGATCGCCTGGAAATCCGCACCTGAAGGTGAGGCAGCCCAGCGGCCTTTCCATTCCGGCTTGGCCAGATCCAGCAGTGATTTCGGCAATTGCGCTTCGGTCAACTTAGCCGGGTTGTAGACGAACACCGTTGAGCGGGCAGCAATGCCTATCCAACGGCCATGCTGTGGACGGTACTGCGGTTCAACCTGGGCCAAGGTAGCGGCGTCCAGGGGCGCAAACAGTTTGGCGTTGTCCACCAACACCATCGCTGGGGAGTTTTCCGTCAGAAAAACGTCGGCAGGGGATGCACTCCCTTCTTGCACCAGTTGATTACCCAACTCACTGTCGCCGCCATTACGCAGGGTCACTTTAATGCCGGTGTCTTTGGTAAAACCGTCCACCCAGGATTTCACCAGGTTTTCATGCTGGGCGTTATAAATAACGATACCTTCATCCTGAGATGCGGCATTGGCGGAAAACGCCAGCATCATGGACGACGCCAACAGGGCAATGGGGCCGAGAGAAGTGAAACGCAGCTTCATACAGTCATCCTTTTTATTGAGAGAGTGCAGAGAAGAAAAGCGAATGAATAAGGCCTGACGAATGCCGGGCAGCCCTGATTGTATAGCAGCCCTGATTGTATATAAGAACATTAATAATGATAGTGAAAACGATTCGTATTAATTTATTTTTATAAATTGCTCACTAATTATCTTGTCTTAAGGAAAAATTAAGCTTGAGTATTATTGATTATTTTATTCGCTAATTCATCAGTACTTATAATGCGTTAATCGATTGGCAGTGCAATGAAACCAATAACCTCGCTGTTTGGCCTGTCATCTCCGCGGTCGGTGCCGCTGCTCTCAGAACCATGAGTGACGCCGTTTAATGCATTCAACCATCGCCATTAAGTGTTGGCCGGATAGCCGTTAACATTGCTTCAGCCCTGGTGAAAAACAGACTCATCAGGATGGCGAGTAGGAGTCTGATAATGAAAGAAATTCATGTTGTTTCACACCAGTTATTTTGGTTATGAGTCATAGCGTTTAATGATTTAATTTATTCAACTGCTTCGATGAATATAGGCGTCGACAAAACACCATTAAGGGATAACGACGTGACATATTCATTCAAGCTTAAGGGATTGACTGGTCTAATCATCTTGTCTTTGCAGGCTGGCATGGCGGTGCAGGCCGCCGAGGTGCCTGCAGGCGTTCAACTGGCCGCCAAACAGGAGCTGGTGCGGGCCAATGGTTACGAGCCGGCTACGCTGGATCTGAACCTGGCGGAAAGCAACGTGGAATTTTATATCTTCAATGACCTGTTTGAAGGGCTGCTGCGGGTGGGAAAAAATGGCGAGGTGATCCCCGCATTGGCCACTAAGTGGGAAACTAAGGGGACTGTCTGGACCTTCCATCTGCGGCCAGAAGCGAAATGGTCAAATGGCGATCCGGTGACCGCCGATGATTTTGTCTTTAGCTGGCGGCGCTTGACCGATCCCAAAACCGCTTCACCCTACGGCAGCTATCTGGCGTCGGCCTATGTATTGAATGCGGCGGAAATTAACGCCGGTAGCAAACCGCCGAGCGAACTGGGCGTGAAAGCGTTGGATGCCCATACCCTGCAGGTGACGCTGGCTGAACCTAACTCCTATTTGCTTAAACAGCTGGTGCATTTTCCGGTGCTGCCGGTAAATCGGAAAGTGGTGGAGCAATACGGCAAAAACTGGACCCAACCGCAAAACTTCGTCGGTAACGGAGCTTTCAAACTGGCGCAGTGGGTGGTGAATGAAAAAGTGGTCGTAGAGCGAAATACCCAGTATTGGGATAACGCCCACACGGTGCTCAATAAGGTGACATTCCTGCCGCTGCAAGGGTTCCCGGAAGTGGCGCGTTTTCGCGCCGGTGAGATCGAACTGGGTTATAGCGCGCCGCCAGAGTTATACCAACAGCTGAAAAAAAACCTGGGCGATGAGCAACTGGTGACTTATCCGCTGCTGTCGACCAGCTACTTTGCCTTTAATAACCGGCAGCCGCCCTTTAACGACGTGCGGGTGCGTCAGGCGCTGAATCTGGCGCTGGATAAACAGGTCATTGCCGGCAAGGTCTTGGGCTATGGTCAACAGCCGGCCTGGACCTTTACCCCAACCGGCTCCGGTGGCTTTACCTTACAGCCTGGCGTGGCGGCGGGGTGGTCGCAAGAGCAACGTATTGCCCAAGCGAAAAAGCTGCTGGCGGAAGCCGGTTTTAACGCGCAGCATCCGTTACGTTTCACTCTGCTGTACAGCAACGACGCCACCATCAAGAAAATTGTGATCGCCGCTAGCGCGATGTGGAAAAAGAACCTGGGAGCAGAGGTCACTTTGCAAAATCAGGAGCGCAAGGTGGTATTGGACAATATCAACAACGGTCAATACAGTGCGGCGTTCAGCCGTTGGTTGGCGGATTACAACGATCCTTCCACTTTCCTGAATGTATTCCGCTCTACCAGCAGCGAGAACTCGGCCAAATATGCCAATGAGCATTACGATCGGCTACTGCACCAGGCTACCGCGGCGCAAAGCCCGGAACAGGTGCAGCAGGCCTTCCAGCAGGCAGAAGATGTGTTGGCGGTGGATACGCCGGTGGCACCGGTGTACTACGAGGCTAACGCCACGCTGGTCAAACCCTATGTGAAAGGCATCGACTTTACCCGCCAGGGGCCGTTGTACGACAAAAACGTGTATATCCTCGCGCATTGACGGTAAATAATGTGGGTTAGGATTGTTCCGGCCCACATTTTATTATTTTTACCGAAAATGTTTTTTCTAAATGTTTCATCAACGGCAAGCCAGATTTTTGCCCATCGATTAAAAACCCTGCCTATACTGCCCCCCGTAGTTTATATGCAGTATCTCGTTTGGCGAGGCTCCTATACAAACACAGGTTACTGATCTGACGACATCGAGAGATGCCCAAGGTTAAGACAGGCTTTATCGGATTAAGGTTCAGCCCAAAGTAACTTCTGATTAACACATCAGATACGTTGTATAGTGCTAAAACCTGGACGCGGAGATAGGCTTTCTGCACTCCCTCTGTGGTTAACGCCCCTATGCGATTCGCTGTTGAAGTTTAAACAGAAATAGGGACTAACATAATGAAGTCACATCAAAATTACCTCTCCCCGGCGCTGGCCCATGCTGAAACTCAAGACGAGTCTTCGATTGCGAGCTATATGAACGCCGATTTTATTACCGTTCCCGGCAATATGACGGTCAACAAAGCCAAGGAATATTTTCTTTCTCAGTTAAAAACGGATGAAATTCCCGCTCAGCTGTTTGTCACTGCTGATGATTATCATCTGCGCGGTACGCTATCGGTAAAAAAATTATTGCAGTGCGAAGACGATGATAAACCCGTTGGCGTGATGATCAACCACAGCTATTTCCAAGTCTCTCCCGATGATGACCGTAATGACGTTGCCCATTTATTGGGTAAGGGCGGGCTGGACGTAGTACCGGTGGTGGTGAATAAAACGCTGGTGGGCGTGCTGGGCGAAAAAGAAATCGCCCGGCTGATTGAAGACGAAAATACCGAGGATGCGCAACGCCAGGGCGCCAGCCTGCCGCTGGACAAGCCTTATCTCGAAACCAGCCCCTGGGCATTGTGGCGCAAGCGTTCGGTGTGGTTACTGATGCTGTTTGTCGCCGAAGCCTATACCGGCAATGTGTTAAAGGCCTTTGAAGAACAGCTGGAAGCGGCGATAGCACTGGCATTCTTCATTCCGTTGCTGATCGGTACCGGCGGTAACAGCGGTACTCAAATCACTTCTACGTTGGTACGTGCCATGGCGTTGGGTGAAGTCAGCCTGCGTAACCTGGGCGCGGTGATCCGCAAAGAGGTGTCTACCTCGCTGCTGATAGCCGCTACCATCGGCATCGCAGCATGGGCGCGCGCCTGGATCATGGGCGTGGGTATGGACGTTACTATGGTGGTCAGCCTGTCGCTGGTGGCGATTACCGTCTGGAGCGCCATTGTTTCATCCATTATCCCGATGCTGCTCAAGCGTGTGGGCATTGATCCGGCGGTAGTGTCGGCGCCGTTTATAGCCACCTTTATTGATGGTACTGGGCTGATTATCTACTTCAAAATCGCCCAGCACGTGCTGGGGATATAAAGGGGCTTCCGCTCCGTGTGGTTGCCGGAGCGGAAATTAATTCTCAGTCAACAGGAGGTGCGTAAATATTCATGAATAATGAGATTATCCACTTTTTAATTAAAGAGGCTTTTATCGACAATAACTAATCGAGGACGAAATAATGGGAAACATGATCTTCTTTGTAGGATTCCTGAGCATCATCAGCTCACTGGGCCTGTTCGCCGCCTATATGAGCTCTAAATGGGATGATTAATGAACGCTAAAGATCCGCCTGGATGCATCCTCCCCGAAGTGTTTTATTACGACGGGGAGGATGCGATTAAACTCTGACCGCCTGATGCGGCTTTGTGGAGTATAACGATAATGATTATTTCTATTCTTGGTCTGCTCTATGCCATTTTGATGATTGCTGTGGGTGTGAATGAGATTTATTTTTATTCAACCGGAAAATCAGAATTTCTGTCTAGTTTAATGCTGACATTCTCGGGTAGTATGCTGCTGGTTGCTTTTGCCTGGCAATACTCGACTAAAATAAAGAAATAAATGCCCCTTTGAATGTGAGCCGTAATATGCAAAATGAAAAACAATCCGTTGCCAGAAATTCGATGATAGCCAGCGGGCTATTGGCAACCGGGAAATTTATTGCCGGCATTTTTACCGGCAGTATTGGTCTTATTTCTGAAGGGATCCACTCTTTCACCGATTTTATTGCCACCAGTATTACCTGGCTGGCGGTGCGCATCAGCGACAAACCCGCTGATGACGACCATCATTTTGGTCATGGCAAGGTCGAAAATCTGGCCGCGCTGTTTGAAGTACTGTTGCTGTTGGGGGCTGCCGGCTGGATTGTTTACGAGGCCGGCAAAAGCCTGCTCGGGGAGGCGCATGAAATTGTCGCTGCCCCTGTGGTCATTGCGGTGCTGTTGATCTCGATTGTGGTCGATTTTTTCCGCGTCAGGGCGTTGAATCGCGTGGCAAAGGCCACTGACAGCGCGGCGCTAGAGGCCGATGCGCTGCATTTCTTCTCAGATATGTTGGCTTCTGCCGTGGTGCTGTTGGGTATGGTGTTCGTCATGCTCGGCTTCAACCGTGCAGACGCCATCGCGGCGTTGATCGTAGCCTGTTTTATTGTGGTCGCGGCGGTGAAACTGGGGAAACGTTCATTCGATTCGCTGATGGATACCGCGCCTGCCGGTGCCAAGGAAGAAATCGATGCCTTGCTCCAGAGCTTCCCCGCAATACTGGCCACCGAGAATATTCGCATCCGCAACGCCGGTGCCATGTTGTTCATTGAGGTCACCGTCGCCGTGTGTCGCACCTTGCCGCTGGAGCGTATCAACGCGCTGAAAAAGTCGATTGCCGAACGTCTGGAACGGCAATATGCCAATGCCGAGGCCACGGTGATTGCCAACCCGCAAACCCGCAGCGACGAAGACATGGCGACCCGTATCCGGGTGATCGCCGCCAACCACGGGGCGGTGGTGCAAAATTTGGCCCTGCAACAGCTGCCGGAACGCATGTCGATCAGTCTGGATCTGGCCGTACCTGCCAGCGCCAGCGTGGCACAGGCTCACGATATCGCCAGTGAGATTGAAACCTTGCTGCGCGAGGCGATTGGCGAGGAGACTGAAATTGAAACTCATCTTGAACCGCAGACGCACCACTGGGTAGCCAGTGAAGATGTTGCACCGGAAGAGCTGGCGCACATTCGTCAGATCCTGCATGTGGCGGTAGAGAACGGTGAAATGGTGCAGGACGTGCATAACATTCGCGCACGCAAAACCGCGAACGGCATTATCGTCAACTTTCATTGTCGGGTTTCCCCGGCGGCCTCTATTGTGTCCGCGCATGCTGCGGTAGACAGCATCGAACGCCAGTTACGCGCACTTTATCCCAGCATATCGCGGGCAGTAGGGCACGTGGAGCCGATTAAGCCTAAACCCGGCATCTAGTTTCTGGTGCTTATCAAGGGGCGCTGCCGACGCAAAATGACAGCGCCCAGTGAGGTCGGATCCCCGGTTTTTCAACCCAGGCCCGGTAAGCCGTCGGTGGTACCACCGACAGCCAAAAGGCGAGGCCGCCCGGATTGTCTGCCAGCACCGACAGCTGCCAACGACCGGGATGCAGGGCAAACAGTGCCTGCACGGCACTTTTACCTATACCGTATTTTCGCCAGGGTTTGGCGACATAAAACTCCGCCATCTCCATAGTGGTAGCTGGCAGCAGCGTTCTGACCAAGGCAAATCCCACCGGTTGTGCCTGGTTTACTATCAGATACGGGTACCTGCCGTTTTCATGCCAATAGCGAGCCAGGTGTGGATAGTCAGTATCCGCAGCCAGCTCCCGCAAATAGTTGGGCAGCATCGCCGCCAGCAAGGGTCGCTCCTCACGGGTTGCCAACCTGAGATGAATATTCATACCACCTCCCTAAGAAAAAGGCCGCCCGCAGGCGGCCTGTACAGGTTAGTCCAGATTTAACTGTGCGGTAATGGTCGCGATTTCACTTCGCCATTGCTGCTGCAGCTGCACTTTTTGATGCTTGGGTTTACGCGCCAGATCTTCTTGCAGTTTGCTTTCCAGTTCAAACAGCGCGGCCAACAGTCGCTCCTCGTCTGCATGCTGCAATTCGCGACAGGCAGGCTGCTGGGACGAGGTGGTCATTGGCGCGGCCTCCGTCGCTTGTGCCAACCGGTGGTAGACCGGCTCCAGATCCTGCCACTCTTCCAGCCTTTGCTGGTCAATCAACCAGAAGCGGTTACAGCTATTTTCGATCAGCATTCGGTCGTGGGTGACCAGCATCACTGCGCCTTCAAACTGACGCAGGGTCTCGGCCAGCTCTTCTTTGCCTTCCATATCCAGGTGGTTGGTCGGCTCGTCGAGCAATAACAGAGAGTAGTTGGCCAGCGTCAGCCCAACAAACAGCAGGCGCGAACGCTCGCCGCCGCTCAGGGTGCTGATGCGCTGCTGATGGCGCAGGTAAGGGAACCCGGCACCAATCAGCGCCATTTTCCGCTGTTCCTCGGTCAGCGGCGCGAAATGCGACAACGCCTCGCTCAGCGTATCCTCGTCACGCAGTTGCTGCAGGCTTTGATCGTAATAGCCGATGCGGACTCGCGGGTGGAACACGGCTTCCCGTTGGTTTGGGTCTTGGTATTCGCGCCACAGATGATGTAGCAACGAAGATTTACCGCAGCCGTTACGCCCGACGATGGCGATGCGATCCCCGCTTTTAACCCACAACGATGCAAGCCTGAACAGAACCGGAGCCTCCGCCGCCGGGCGCACGTCCAGTTGCGGCAGGGCCAGCAGGCGATCGGCATCCAGTGCCTCGCCCTTTAACCTGAGCCGCCATTGGCTGCCTGCGCTCAACGTGGTTTGCTCTTCTTTCAGCCGATCAACGCGTTTTTCCATTTGCTTGGCCTTGCGAGCCAGGTCTTCGTTATCGTAAACCCGGCCCCACACGGCCAACCGCTGGGCACTTTTCGCCACCCGGTCGATCTCTTTCTGCTCCGCCTGACGGCGGTGTGCGTCCGCTTCATCCTGTTCCTCCAGTGCCTTGCGTGCGGCGGTACAGGGCAGGCGGAAAAACTGCAGAGTTTTATCGCGCAGGATCCAGGTGCAGTTGGTGACCTGATCCAGCAAATGCCGATCGTGAGATACCAGTACGAAGCTGCCGGACCAGTTTTGCAGAAACTGCTCCAGCCACAGCAGGGTCGGCAGGTCCAGGTGATTGCTCGGCTCATCCAGCAGCAGCAGGTCGGGTTGGCGAATCAACGCGCGCGCCAACAGCAAGCGCGTATGCTGGCCGCCGCTCAGTGTGCCCGCAGTCAGTGTCCATGACGTTGGCGCAAAGCCCAGGCTGCTTAGCAGCACTTCGCCTTGCCAGCTTTCACTGACGCGTTGGTTTTCCGGTAGTCGCGCCATGACCGCATCCAGCAGGCTGCAGTCGTGCAGAGCTTCGGGCAGGTGCTGTTCCACCCGCGCCATCAGGCACTGGTGGGCAGGGGTTACGCTACCGGCGCTGGCGGGCAGATCGCCACTGAGGATTTTAAGCAGGGTGCTTTTACCGCAGCCGTTGTGGCCGATTAAACCGATGCGATCGCCTTTTTTCAGGCTAAAGGAAACCTCAACCAGCAGAGGGCCGAAATTGTTGTCGTAGCCGACAGATAATGCAGAAAGTAATGTGCTCATTGCTTACTCAAGAGTTACAGGCATGCGTATGCCTATCGTCAAACATCGCTGACGACAACCCGGTAAGCCGGAGGGAAGGGACTCAAATGTTAGTAAGCTTCGCTCAAGCCTGGGTTATCGCAGCACGATACCGGTAATGCTTGAGCAGCGGCAATTACTATAGAAGTGTGAGTAAAAAAACAATTCACACATCGGCATAGTAATCCTCCTTTTATAACGTAGGTTAATGAATGAGCTGAGTATAGGGGGCTTTGGCAGGTTGCGCTAGTGTAAATTCGCAGCGTTATCAGTGCGGTAAGCGGTAAATCTTCATTGCTTTTAGTGACGTTGTCACCATGAGAATCGTGCTGAATGGGAGTAATACTGATATTTAAGCGGAGATTAAGCAGTTATCATAATCTCAGTTTATGATTAGCCAGGCGGGTCGGTGACTACCGGCCCGCCTGTTTCGTTTGTCTATCATGTAAAGGCTGAGCCCCGAATTTATGTTAAAGCCCCGTCAAATTATTCTTTTCCTGTTCCTGCTGTTTGGCTTGCAGTTGGCGCCGCTGACCAGCGTTGCCGCACAGGATGACAGCCCGGTAGCCGAAAGCCAGCCGGACCCTGCGACCGCCCTGAAAAACTACCAGAAGCAGTTGGACAGCATTAAACAGCAGGTTTCCAAAGCCAGTAACGATACCCAGCTCAGTAAGCTGAAATTGACCACTGACGATCTGGCCGCCAAGCTGGAAAAGCTGGCGGCCGACTTGCAACCGGCGCAAGAGAAGCTGCAGGCGCAACTGGACGTGTTGGGGCCGCAACCGGCGGCAGGCGCGTTGGCGGAAAACGCAGCAGTGGTACAACAGCGCAATGCCTTGAATAACAGCAAGAAGCAGCTCGACGAAGCGGTTCAACGCGCACAGGCGATGAGAGCTGGCGTGCTCGATCTGGGGCAACAAATCAGTGACTTACGTCGCGTCGCGTTCAAAAGTCAGTTGGCGTTGAACACCGGTAGCGTGTTGGGCACCAAATTTTGGACGCCGGTGATAAAGCCTGCCGATGACGACGTGCAGCGCCTGGATCAGTTCAACGCCGCAATGAAACAGACCTGGGACGCCAGTTGGCAGGAAGATTCACGTTACGGCACCCTGGGTCTGTTGGCATTGGCGGTGGTTATCTGGTCGTGGGGGCGCTATTTTTCCGAGCGTTTCCTGGCGTGGGTGAGCATCCGTTATCTTCCGGACGGGCGTTTGCGCCGCAGTTTTATGGCAATCATGACCGTCACCGTCACGGTTGTTACTACCAGCATTGCGTTGAACCTGCTGTTCCTCACCTTCACACGCGTACAACCCTTACCGGTGATGCTGGAGGATTTCGCCGGGAGTTTTTATCAGTTAGGGATTTTCTGCGCGCTGATTGCCGGACTGGGGCGCGCAACGCTGTCACTTAATCGCCCTTCGTGGCGCCTTGGCACCCTGGATAATGCCGTTGCCTCAGGTCTGCGCTATTTCTCGCCGCTGTTGGCCGGGCTGGCATTGGCATTTGGTACGGTAGAACTTATTAATAATGCCGTCAGCGCCAGTTTGAGCACCACCATTTTTGGTAATGGCCTGGTTGCCGGCTTGATTGGCATGGTGTTGCTGGCGATGCCACTGCGTTCTCAGCGTATCCGCCGTCAGTTGGAACAGCAGGGCGAACACGTAGAGAAGCGCTCCACCATCAGTGGGCTTTTGCATATGAGCACCCTGGTGTGTTCAAGCGTGATCTTGCTTTCGCTGCTGATAGGGTATATCGCTTTTGCCCGTTTCCTGACCTATCAGGTGATTTGGATCGCGCTGGTGTTAATGACGTTCTATTTCCTGGTGCTGTTCGCCACTGACCTGTGCGCGGCAATCTTCTCGCCGCAAACCGCCAGCGGCAAGATGCTGAAGAAGTCGCTTAATTTTAAGGATCGCCACCTGGAGCAGATGGCGATCATCTTCACCGCCATCGCCAAGTGCTCGCTGCTGTTGTTGATGATTGTCTCGTTGTTTAACGGCTCGTTTGGCACCACGACGCCCAACTCGCTGTTGGAAAAAATCATCGCCATTCTTAGCGGCGAAGGGCTGAAACAACTGAACATTGTGCCCGGTAACCTGATCAATGCGGTGATTTGCCTGGCCATTGGCATCTATATTCTGCGAGTTACCCAGCGCTGGTTAAGCCAGGAACTGCTGCCAAAAACCATTGCAGATATCGGTATTCGTGCATCGCTGGTGACGTTGTTCAGCAACGTGGGCTATGTGCTGTTGATCCTGATTACCCTGGCGGCGCTGGGCATCCAGTGGAACAACCTGGCCTGGATCGTCAGTGCCTTGTCGGTGGGTATCGGTTTTGGTTTGCAGGAAATCGTGAAGAACTTTATTTCCGGTTTGATTCTGTTGACCGAACGCCCGGTGAAAGTCGGCGATATGATCGGTATCGGCGGCGTAGAGGGGGACGTGCGTCGTATCAATGTGCGCGCCACAGAAATCCAGCTTAGCGACCGCTCGACGATGATCGTACCTAACTCTCAACTTATCTCGCAAAACGTGCGTAATGCCACCATGGGCAATGCGCAGGGGGTGGTAACTATTGCGCTGACCTTCCCGACGGATATCGATCCGGAGCAGGTTCGCAACATCCTGCTGAGCGCTTATCAGGAATATGAAGCCATTCTGGATGCCCCGGCGCCCTATGTGCGCTTCAGCCAGCTCGGCCCGGATGGCATTATCCTCAGCGTGACCGGTTATGTCGCCAGCCCGCGCATGGTCGGTTCAACCAAGAGCGAACTGTTGTTCAATATTCTCAAATTGCTGCGGGCACACCGTGTCAACATGTCGAGCCCGCAGGAAGTGGTGTTTATGAAACAGCAGGCGAAAAATCTGGCCAACGAAGAAGAACAATCTTCGTAGCTGGGATTACCACAGCCCGGCGCAAAGGACAGCGCTGAGATAAAGGCCTACGCCGAACACGGCGTGGGCCATCACGCTGCGCAACCGTGCCACCGGCGGATTAGGTGTTTTGCTGGCTGCGATACCGGCACCCATACCGGGCTGCATCAGTAAAAACGGGGCGCAGACGCTGACCACACCAAACGCTAGCGCCGGTAACAGCGTAGGGTGACGCAGCCAGTCTTGCCCGCCCAGAACCAGCAGCAAGGCGGCGAAAACTATCCCTATGGCGTAATGGGCCCCCCAGCCGATCGGCTTTTCGAAGCGTACCTGGGTTGCCTGTCCGATGTTTTCATGCCTAAAGCGGCCACGTGGAAAATGTCCGATCCAGCGGCCCACCATCGCGTAGTTTAGCGAGGGGATGCCAAACACTCGCTGGAGTAACCCAGCCCAAAGATCCATAACCAGCGTGGCTCCGGTGCCGAGAGTCAACGATGCCACGATAAACTCCATTTCGTTATTCACTGCCCATTCTCCTTATTGTTGGGGATGGTCGATTATTCATGGGGTTTTTGATACACTATCATTCAATTGATTTATTGAATGATGAAAGAGGGCGGATGGAATGTCAACCAAGGATAACGATCCTCAACCGCAGCTGTTTGCCGAGTTGGCGGAATTGGCACGCAGCCTGGGGAACGCGCATCGGCTGATGTTGTTGGAGCATATTGCCCAGGGTGAGCGAGCGGTGGAACGGCTGGCGGCACTTGCCGGGCTGACGATCGCCAATGCTTCGCAGCACCTGCAACACTTGAAACGCAGCGGGTTTGTGCAGAGCCGTCGTGATGGCAAACAGGTGCTATATCGCCTCGGCGACGGCCCGGTGCTCAACCTGTTGGCGGCACTGCGTCAGTTTGCGGAACATAACCGAGCGGAAATCCGCGCGCTGGTAACGGACAGCCTGCAGCAACCTGAGGCGTTAGAGGCCATTTCGCGTGAAGAGCTGCTGTCGCGGATAGAGGAAAACGGCGTAATTCTGCTCGACGTACGCCCGCATGAAGAGTATGCGCTGGGGCATTTGCCGGGCGCATTGAACATTCCGTTGGAAGAGCTTGAGCGTCGATTGGCCGAGTTACCCGAAGGCCGTGAAGTGGTCGCCTATTGCCGCGGCCCTTACTGCGTACTTTCGGTTAACGCCGTTGCTGCGCTGCGCGCCAAAGGTCGCGAGGCCCGCAGGCTGGAAGACGGATTTCCTGACTGGAAAGCGGCGGGCCTGCGTATAGAGATCTGATCGCGGCCCGCATGGCTTGCGTTAGTGCATCGCCGGTACCACGGACTGAGAGCAGTCGCTGTTGGCGCTGGCGGAGGAATTATTGCAGGTTTGTGGATCATTATGCACCGGCGGTGGCGGCACATCCTGTGGGCCGCCCCGGCCAAGGCAGCCGGAAAGCATCAGCATCAAAAACAGGGGAATTATCGCTTTCATCTCAATTACCTCCTATCTGTACACTCCGTTAAGTATATGCCTTGTAACAGATTGGGGGCGCCGAATGATGCGTTATAGATAGGGTCTATATTGCACCGGGTGAAACCAATTTCACTTCGGCCTGCCGCCGGCTCTATGCTGTTGTTGCATAGGCAATCTTTTTCTGGAGGCACAATGGAAACACATCAGCTTGCGGCGTCGGTGCTGGCCGCCTTTGGCGGAGCGGAAAACCTGACCAAAATACGCTACTGCGCTAGCCGTATCAGGGTGGAACTGCGCGATGCCGGGCGGCTGGATCGACCGGGCATCGAAGACCTGAACGGTGTTAAAGCGCTTTTGGAGGTCGACACTCCACGTCTGACTACCGAATATCAGCTGGTGGTGGGGCCGGGCAATGCCCGACCGCTGTACCAGGCGCTGGTGGCGCTGACCGGCGAGAAGTAGCTACGACAACAGCGGGCGGATCTGTTCCAGGTGCTGCTGCATTAGTGTTTGCATCTGCACCACATGCGGGGCATCCGCCTTTTCGCGCATCAGATAGATACCGACGGTGCAACGTGGTCCCGGCTGGATCAGCTGCAGGGGTTCAATGCCGTAATCCGCAAAATAACCCGCCATACAGGAGGGATAGCTCAGCAGTACCGCATCGGAATCGTTGATCATGTCTACAGCCGACATCATGGAATTGGTCGAACAAATTACCCGCTCCGCCAGATGCAGGCGGTTTCGCGCCAGCTTTTTCGGCTGCATATCTTCCACCATATGATGATAACGACTTTCATCCGGGGTCAGCTCAACGCAGGGGTAGTCCAGTAGCGCATCCGGGCCCACCGTCTGTCCCAGCAGCGGGTGTCCGCGCCGCACGAACATACTGTCGGTGGTGCCAAACAGCGGCAGAAAGCTGATGCCTGCTTTAGGGTTCAGCCCTTGAATTTCATGGCCGATAAACAAGTCGATATCCCCGCCCAATAGCAGGTCCATCAGGCGCAGGTGGTTGCCCAGATCGATATGGATATTCACCAGCGGATGCAGCTTGCGGTAGGCATTGAAGCTGTCGCGTACAAACATATACCACCAGGCATGACCGGTGCCCATACGCAGGCTCTGCTCCTGACGTGCTTTGATAAATGCCAGTTTGATCAGCGTGTTGTCGTAGATACGCTGCATCATCTGCGCCTGCTCCAACAGCAGATCGCCGTACTCGGTGGTTTTTACCCCGGTTGAGGTTCGCTCCAGCAGCTGTACCCCGAGGTTCTCTTCCAGTTTCTTCATGTTGTGGGTCAGCGTCGGCTGGCTCAGGCAAAGTTTGTTTGCTGCATGACTCACATTTTTGAACATCGCCACTTCGATAAACTGCCGAAGAATTTTGTCCACGATCATATTTTCCACTGGTGGTATAGAAAGTTTCTATATCGTAGCGGTGAAAAACGATTTCCGCCAATGACCTGCCTTCGATAGCTTGCTCCTATGCCGGTATTCCCAGCCGCCACCAGAGAGGATGCAATGAGAAGATTGATACCGAGTATGATTGCCGCCGCACTGGCGTTGATGTCCGGGCAAGTATTGGCCGACACGTTGCGTATGCAATGCGCGCCAAGCAAAGAAGGGCGCCAATACTGCAACGAGATCAAACAGCGCTTTGAGGCTCAGACTGGCCATACCCTGGAATTTATCGATCTGCCTCCTGCCTCCGATGAAAAGCTGTCGCTGTTCCAGCAACTGTTTGCCGCCAAAGACGCCAGCGCCATCGATCTGTTTCAGGCCGACACCGTATGGATCGGCGTATTGAACAAACACCTGCTGGATCTGACCGACAGCGTGAGCGACATCAAACAGGATTTCTTCCCCGCCGCCTGGCAAAACAACGTGGTTAATGGCCGGGTCAAAGCGGTGCCGGCTTATCTGGACAGCGGTGCGCTCTACTACCGCAAGGATCTGCTGGAGAAATACGGTGAACAACCGCCGGAGACCTGGGCCGATCTGACCCGCGTCGCAACCCACATTCAGCAAGCTGAGCGTGCCGCCGGCCACAAAAACTTTTGGGGGCTGGTGTTTCAGGGAAAATCTTATGAGGGGCTGACCTGCAACGCCCTGGAGTGGGTGGCGTCGCAAAACGGCGGCAGTTTTATTGATGCTCAGGGCAATATCACCATTAACAACCCGCAAGCGGCGCAAGCGCTGAATATGGCCGCCGGTTGGATTGGCAAAATCACGCCGAAAGGCACGCTTGGCTACATGGAAGAAGAGTCGCGGGCGGTATTCCAAAACGGCGATGCGCTGTTTATGCGCAATTGGCCCTACGCCTACGTGCTAGCGCAGGACAGTAGCAGCGCGATCCGCGGCAAAGTGGGGGTGATGCCGTTGCCGAAAGGGGCTGACGGCCATTCGGTCAGCGCGTTGGGCGGTTGGCAGTGGGCAATCAACGGCTATACCAAACACCCCGAGGCGGCCATCGCGCTGCTGAAAATCGTCAGCGATGCCGAATCGCAAAAAAGGGCGCTGGCGTTATTGGGTCAGGCTCCTTCGCGCACCGCGCTGTACGACGATCCGCAAGTATTGGCGCAGGCGCCTTATTTGGCAGACTTCAAGGGTATATTCGCCCAGGCCATGCCGCGCCCGGCCACTCAAACCAAACGGCAATACGCGCAGGTTTCCCGAGCCATCTACAACGCCACCTTTAACGTATTGCGCGGTGACAGTGACGGTGTCACCGCCGTGGCGGATTTACAGCAGCGACTGGAACGGATCAAAGCCAGAGGATGGCGCTGAATCATCTCCCCATTAACCGCCGGAGTCTGATGCATGAAACGCGAAACGCACGCTTTATCCCTGACGGCTACCCCTGATGAGTCAGCCCAAGTGCTGCCGGCCAGGCGCAGCAAGCTTAATCACCAGCAGCGGCGCAGCCGCATCGCCTGGTTACTGGTGGCACCGGCGATGTTGCTGCTGGCGGTGGTAGCCGGCTGGCCGCTGCTGCGCACCCTGTTTTACAGCTTTACCGACGCCATGCTGGACGCGCCGGACGATTATCGGTTTGTCGGCTTCGCCAACTATCTGGATCTGACCGAGGGCGGCCACCACTACGGGGTGTTGGCGGATCCGCTTTGGTGGCTGGCGGTAGGCAACACGCTGCGCTTCAGTTTGCTGTCGGTATCGCTGGAACTGGTGTTCGGCATGCTGCTGGCGCTGCTGATGAATCAAAAATTCCGCGGCCAGGGGCTGGTGCGCACCGCCATTTTGGTGCCCTGGGCCATTCCGACCATCGTGTCCGCCAAAATGTGGGGCTGGATGTTCCACGATCAGTACGGAGTGGTGAACGACCTGCTGCTTAAAACCGGCATTATCGCCACGCCCTTGGCCTGGGTAGCGGAGCCGGGGCTGTCAATGTGGGCGGTGGTGATTGCCGACGTGTGGAAGACCACGCCGTTTATGGCCTTGATGTTGCTGGCGGCGCTGCAACTGATCCCCGGCGATCTGTATGAGGCCGCCCGCGTCGACGGTGCCAATGCCTGGCAACGGTTCCGCCGCATCACCTTGCCGTTGATTATGCCGGCAATGATCGTCGCGCTGATTTTCCGGGTGATGGATGCGCTACGGGTATTTGATCTGATTTACGTGCTGACTTCCAACAGCGAAGCCACGGTATCGGTGTCCGGTTACGCCCGGGATCGCATGGTCAGCTATCAGGAAATGGGCTCCGGCTCTGCCGCATCGGTACTGGTCTTTATGATGGTGGCGGGGATCGCCGCTTGCTTCCTTACGCTGGGCCGCCTGAACGACAAGGAGAAACAAGCATGAAACTGAGCCGCCAACAGCAGAAATACGGCCATAAAACGCTGATCTTCGCCGCGGCCGCCTTGGCCAGTGTGATCTGCCTGTTTCCGTTCTACTACGCGTTTATCACCTCGTTGCGTTCCGGGCAGGATCTGTTCCAGGTTGCTTATCTGCCGGGCAATCTGCACTGGGGCAATTATCTGACCGCATTGATGGAAAATGGCATCGCCCGCAGCCTGCTGAACTCCATTGTCGTGGCGACGCTGACGGTAGGCATTTGCCTGCTGGTGTCGATCACCGCCGCTTTTGCTCTGGCGCGTATCCGTTTTCGCGGCCGTAAGTATCTGCTGTTCACCATTCTTTGCGTCTCGATGTTCCCGCAGGTGGCGGTGCTGTCCGGCATGTTTGAGTTGGTGCGTTTTATGGGGCTGTACGACTCCCTGGGCGCTCTGGTGCTGTCCTATACCACCTTCTCGCTGCCGTTTACCGTCTGGGTGCTGACCACCTTTATGAAGGCGATCCCGGCGGAGCTGGAAGAGGCGGCGATCGTCGACGGTGCTGGCACCTGGACCATCATCACCCGCATCTTCGCGCCAATTATGGGGCCGTCGCTGGTGACCACCGGGCTGCTGGCCTTTATCGGCGCCTGGAATGAATTCATGTTCGCCCTGACGTTTGTCATTTCCAGCGGCAAGCGCACCGTGCCGGTCGCCATCGGCATGCTGCAGGGCGCCTCTCAGTTCGAACTTCCCTGGGGCACCATCATGGCGGCCTCGGTCATTGTCACACTGCCGATCATCGCACTGGTCCTGATATTCCAGCGTCGCATCGTCAGCGGATTAACCAACGGCGCAGTAAAAGGCTGATTTTCGATTAACCCTGAAGCAGGAGAAAAGTAATGGCTACAAAAATCGTTTTAGTGGGTGCGGGCAGTGCGCAATTCGGCTATGGCACGCTGGGGGATATCTTCCAAAGCAAAACGCTGTACGGCAGCGAGATTGTGCTGCACGACATCAATCCGTCTGCACTGGCAGTGACCGAGAAAACCGCCCGGGACTTTCTGGCTGCTGAAGACCTGCCGTTTACCGTCAGCGCCACTACCGATCGTCAAACTGCGCTGAAAGGGGCGGAGTTCGTGATTATCTCCATCGAAGTGGGTGACCGTTTCGCACTGTGGGATCTCGACTGGCAGATCCCGCAGCAATACGGCATCCAGCAGGTATACGGAGAAAACGGTGGGCCTGGCGGGCTGTTCCACTCGCTGCGGATTATTCCGCCGATCCTCGACATTTGTGCCGACGTTGCCGACATCTGTCCCAACGCCTGGATATTTAACTATTCCAACCCGATGAGCCGCATTTGCACCACCGTGCATCGTCGCTTTCCGCAGCTCAATTTTGTCGGCATGTGTCATGAAATCGCCTCACTTGAGCGCTATTTACCGGAAATGCTCGGCACGTCGTTCGAGAATCTAAACCTGCGCGCCGCTGGGCTTAACCACTTCAGCGTGTTGTTGGAGGCCAGTTACAAAGACAGCGGCAAGGATGCCTATGGCGACGTGCGCGCCAAGGCACCGGACTATTTCTCCCGCCTGCCGGGCTACAGCGATATCCTGGCGTATACCCGCACCCACGGTAAACTGGTGCAGACCGAAGGCAGCACTGAGCGTGATGCGTTGGGCGGCAAAGACAGCGCTTATCCCTGGGCTGACCGCACCCTGTTCAAGGAGATTCTGGAGAAATTCCACCACCTGCCAATCACCGGCGACAGCCACTTTGGCGAGTACATCCGCTGGGCCAGCGAGGTCAGCGATCATCGGGGCATTCTCGATTTTTATACCTTCTATCGCAATTACCTGGGGCACGTGCAGCCGAAAATCGAATTGAAGCTGAAAGAGCGCGTGGTGCCGATCATGGAAGGGATCCTGACCGATTCCGGCTATGAGGAGTCGGCGGTCAATATACCGAACCTGGGCTTTATCAAACAGCTGCCGGACTTTATTGCGGTGGAGGTGCCGGCGATTATCGATCGCAAAGGCGTGCACGGTATTAAAGTGGATATGCCGGCCGGTATCGGCGGGCTGCTCAGCAACCAGATCGC